>JAFTZY010000002.1 GCA_017460955.1 Oscillospiraceae bacterium | reverse complement strand
TCTGCCCGTCTCGGGGCAGGATATGCTCGCACTCGGCCTTGCAGGCAGGAGCGTCGGGGCAGCCCTGCACATGCTGCTCGAGGATGTGATCGAGGAGCGCATCCCGTGTGAGCGGGGAGCCCTCCTTGCAAGGGCAGAGCGTTGGAAGGAGGCGCAGGGGGTATGATCTATTTTGTGGAGGATGATGCTTCCATCCGGGAGCTTGTGCAGTATACCCTGCAAAGCAGCGGGATGGAATGCAGAAGCTTTCCCGATCCTGCGGCATTCCGGCGGGCCATGGAGAAGGCCGTGCCGGAGCTTGTGATGCTCGACATCATGCTCCCCGGGGAGGACGGACTGTCCCTTCTGCGCTGGATCCGGCAGACCCCCGCGACGGCGGATCTGCCTGTGATGATGGTGACGGCCAAGGCCTCGGAATATGAGAAGGTCATCGGGCTCGATGCCGGAGCGGACGATTACCTCCCCAAGCCCTTTGGCATGATGGAGCTCATCGCACGGGTGCGGGCGCTCCTTAGGCGCACAAAGAAGCGGCAGGCGCGTGACGAGGAGCATGTGTTCCGGCTCGGGACGCTCTTCGTGGACGAGGAGCGTCATGTGGTGCAGGTGGACGGCAGGGATGTGACACTGACCTTTAAGGAGTTCAGCATGCTGTGCCTGCTGCTGCGCAACCGGGGACGGGTGCTGACACGCGAGCAGTTCCTGGACAAGGTGTGGGGCTATGCCTTCGACGGGGAGAACCGCACCGTGGATGTCCATATCCGCACCCTCAGACAGAAGCTCGGAGACGCGGGACGCTATATCCTGACCATCCGGGGCATTGGTTATAAGATCGGAGAGAACGAACATGAAACGTGAAATGACAAAACGCTTCTTCATTGCCTGCATGATCGTGTTCCTCATCACTCTGGGCATGGTGTTCTATGTGATGGGGGTGTACATCACCGGACGCAATGTAGCGGAGCTTAAGGACAGGGCTGTCTTTGCCTCGGCTGTGCTCGAGCATGACGGCTGGGAGACGATGAAGAAGATCCGCTCGGGCGGGGAGACCCGCATCACCATCGTGGACCGGGACGGCAAGGTCCTCTATGACAGCGTCAAGCGTCCGGAGGAGATGGAAAATCATGCCGACCGTGAGGAGATCCGGGAGGCCATGCAGACCGGTGAGGGCGACAGTGAGCGGTATTCGGAAACGATCCTGCGCAAGACCGTCAATTATGCCGTGCGTATGCGTGACGGGAACATCATGCGCATCTCCATGGAGCAGGACACCGTATGGGTGCTCCTGGTGAACATGCTCAATCCCATCGTGATCGTGGTGCTTCTGATGGTCATCCTGTCGATGGTGCTGGCCTCGCAGTTTGCATCCAAGATCATGCGGCCCATTAACCGCCTGGATGTGGAAAATCCGGATGACAGGGATATTTATGACGAAATGAAGCCCTTTGTGCGGCGTCTGATCGCACAGAACCAGCAGATCTACCGGCAGATGAACGAGCTGCGTGAGGAGCACCGCAAGCAGGACACGATGCGGCGGGAATTCACGGCCAATGTCTCCCACGAGCTCAAAACGCCCCTCACGTCCATTTCCGGATTTGCAGAGATCATGCGTGACGGGATGGTCAAGCCCGAGGACGTGCCGCATTTTGCGGACAATATCTACAAGGAATCCCAGCGCCTGATGGCACTGGTCAATGATATTCTCAAGCTCTCCCGGCTTGAGGACGGGGAGATCCACGGGTCGATGTCGGAGGTCTCGCTCAACGAGGTCTGTGATGAGGTCGTTGAGCGGCTCGCGATCCCGGCGAACAAGGCACAGGTCAAGCTCCTGGCCGAGGGCGAGGAGGTCCGGATCCGGGCGATCCCGGGACTTGTGGAGGAGATCGTATACAATGTGTGCGACAACGGCATCAAGTACAATCACCGCGGCGGCTTTGTGAAGATGACGGTGGGCACGATAGGGGACGAGGCCTTTGTGCGCATCCGTGACAAGGGCATCGGCATCCCGATCGAGGACCAGGACCGTATTTTCGAGCGCTTCTACCGCGTCAACAAGAGCCATTCCAAGGAGGTCGGCGGCACGGGACTCGGACTGTCCATCGTCAAGCACGGCATGGCACTGCACCAGGGACGCATCACCCTCGAGAGCTGGGAGGGCGAGGGTACCGTCATTACCCTGTACTTCCCGATGGAGGAGGAGGAAGCACCCGCCCCGCCTGTACAGGAGGAGACCCCCGCTCCGTAATAGGTTACAGATATATTTCATTTATTCACAAATTGTTCTCAATTTCCCGAAAAAAATCCCCCTACCCTATTGACAAGGGACGGAAAAACGGGTATAATGAAATGGACGGCCGCAGCAGGACAGCGCTGGCGGTCCGGCATGAAAAGGCCCCATTCCCCGCGGTGCCGGGGAGACCCATTTACTGAAGAAAGAGGTTGATGTGCAAGTGAAGAAGCTGACAAGAATCTTAGCAGGCCTTGTAAGCCTTGGTGCCCTGTTTGCCATGACGGCATGCAGCGGCGAGGAAGCCGAGACAAGCAGCCATTATAAGGAGGAGGACGACGTCGTTATTTCCTCCGCCGATGTGGATACGGGTAAGGATATCAACGGACAGACCATTTACTGGCTGGCCACCTATGACCTGAATCCGACCAACAACAACGACCGCAGCGTCGCACTGACCCTGTTCGAGGACATGGGCGGCAAGGTGGAGTGGGTACAGTGTACCTCCGACGACAAGTTCGACACCCTGACCAACCGCATCCTGGGCGGCGACCCGGTGGATATGTTCCCGTATGAGTGGGATGCCGTACCGAACGGCGTGTACAAGGACCAGTACCAGCCGCTCGATGACTACATCGACCTGGACGACGAGATCTGGGACGGCATGCGCGATGCCATCGACATGTATACCTACAACGGCAAGCACTATGTGGTGCCCTATGCCATTTCCGACCCGCTGCTCATCACCTACAGCCGCCAGATGTGTGAGGAGAACGGCCTGGACGATCCGTATGAGCTGTATCAGGACGGTGACTGGGACTGGGATTCCTTCATGGAGATGATGAAGACCTTCGTGGCCAACGGCGACGGCAGCACCGAGCGCTACGGCATTGCCGGCTGGTTCGGGCAGGCACTGGTGCAGTCCACGGGCAAGACCATCATCAATTATGACGGCAAGCAGTTCACCAACAACATTTCCGATCCGGACATTGAGGCTGCCGAGAACATGATGGCAGAGATCCATTCGCTGAACCTGTACGATCCGAACTGGTACTCCTATTTCCCGGATGCCGGGAACATCCTGTTCTACGGTATGGCGGACTGGTCGCTGAATGCCTCGAACGCCAACAATCCCGATGCGGGCATCATGGTCGTACCGTTCCCGAAGTCCCCGGATGCGGACGAGTACTATCTGTGCGGCAACTATGCAGCCAAGATGCTGGTCAAGAATTCCGACAAGGGCGACGCCGTGGGTGCGTACATTCTCTGTGAGCGCCTGGCTGCGACACAGGAGGACTATGTCGCCGCTGCCAAGGAAAAGGCACTGATCGTGGAGCAGTCCGCGTCCGGTGTGACCCTGGGCTACCGCACGGAGGAGCAGTACGATGCCATTGAGTCGTACAAGAACGATACCACCACGGTATTTGACTTCGGCTACGGCATGGGCAGCACCATGTACGGTGACGGTGAGTACACCTACGAGACCAGAGGTATCATGAACAACCTCATGGATGCCCTGCTGTCCTATCCGGATAGTGTGGATTCGTGGGCAGTGCTCAGAGACAACTGGTCGGCAGCCATTGATGATGTGCTCAAGACCTATAATGCAGCGCTCGAATAACCCATATAAGCAAGAAAATGGCAGGACGCAAGTCCTGCCATTTTAGATGTTAGACTTGATAGGTCTTTGAGTGGGGGCCTTCGGCCCCCGGGGAGTTTCGTTTGGAGGGGCGGACCCCTGCACCCCCGACCAGAGGGGCGCTCGTCCGCTCCTCTGGACTCCGGACGGCAGAGGGCTGCGCCCTCTGCACTCTGCTTTGAATCGGTCAGGGGGAGACCTCGCTTCGGTGACGGCTTACCTTTCGGCCGAATTTCGTACCTCAATAAGACATTGGCGCGTTCTCCGGTGGGATGCATACTGAACTTGTTAGCATAGTGCCAGGCGAACAAGGTGCGTATGCACGAGAGGTTCCGGAAAAGGCACAAGTAGACTCACACCCGAAGCGCACTTTCCCAAGAACGCACCTCACGCACCGAACGCGCATCACAATCTGGCGGCGGTTAGTCCGCCAGATTGGGTACCCCGCAAGTCTCCACAGGGGGTGCAGGGGGCGTGCCCCCTGCTTTGCAGGAGTGCAGAGGGCGCAGCCCTTTGCTGCAAGGAGTCCAGAGGGGCGGGCAATCGCCCCTCTGGCGGGGGTGAAGATAAATTTACAAAAAAGAGAACCCAGCAGGGGGCGGAGCCCCCTACCCAGGGCCTGTCAAGTCTCATTTTCCAAGCTTCCGCTTGTTCCCCTTTTCGTCCATAATATAGGTATGCTCCAGCTGGGCCTCCAGATTTCTCCGGAACTGTGCGCGGTATTCACTGCGCAGATGGGCCTGCTCGGCCTTCTCCTCCTCCGTCAGTCCCTCCGCCTTTGCCTTGCGGGCAAGGGCATTGATGCGGTCGATCTTTGCCTGCTCCAAAAAAATCCCCCCTTCTTTTCAAAAATTTCCGAATTTTAAGAATCCTTTAAGCTTCATCGGGTATATTGATAGTGGATTGAATAATCCCCCCAATTCCCCCCATTATTATCTATTTATTTCTCTTCCTTTGGAAGCAGTGCCCCATCACCGGGGCACCTTTTTTTATGCATGGGCATCCCGCTGTGCCGCCGCAAGACGGTCACAGCGTTCATTCTCCGGGTGTCCCGCATGGCCGCGCACCCAGATAAATTCCACCTCATGCCGCTCGAGCAGCGGCAGGAGCCGCTCCCACAAGTCCGCATTGAGCGCCGGCTTCTTGTCCGCCTTCACCCAGCCCCGGCGCTGCCAGCTGTAGACCCAGCCCTTGGTGACGCTGTTGACCACATACTGACTGTCCGTCGTGAGTGTGACCCTGCACGGCTCCTTGAGCGCGGAGAGCGCCTCGATCACGGCCGTGAGCTCCATGCGGTTGTTGGTGGTGGCGTGCTCCCCGCCCGACAGCTCCTTCTCTGCCGTCCCGAAACGCAGCACAGCCCCCCAGCCGCCCGGTCCCGGATTCCCGGAGCAGGCGCCGTCCGTAAAAATCTCCACTTCCTTCATACTGTCACCTCTGTGCAAAATAGGCCCATACTGCCACGCCCGCAAAAAGCAGACAGAAAGCACCCATGGCGATCATGCCGCCCCAGCCCGTCTTTTCGTGCGCACCTCGGACATCCACCGGATTTTTGGGGTTGATAAGAATATCAATGTCCAGCCCCTCATAGCTCCCGGGCATGGGCAGACCCTCCTCGTTGATGACCGTCTTGTAGGATTGTCCCTCGTATTCATATTCGAGCGTCGCATAGTGGACATAGCGCTTCCCCGTGGCACGGCTGGCAGCACCGCCCGCACCGTGACGGTGCGTGTGGTTCGTGTTGTACTGCATATCCTTGCGCTCCTGTGTGCATCTGGCATGGATCGGGACGGTGCATTGCGTGATCTGCCGGATCTCGGAGAGGATCATGCCGAAAAAGAACAGCCCCGAGATGACAACGGCAACGATGCATACGACCATGACCGTGTGCATGTCCTCCTGATAGGTCAAAAGTAATGGATCCATAGATCCTCCTTATATGACATACCGCAGCAGCAGGTACACACCCAGCAGCAGGAATGCGGCACCGAGGATCACGGGAACAGCCGCCGGATCACCGGAGGCACGGCAGAAGTCCTCCGGGGAATCGGGGTCGATGCGCAGAACGATCGGCTGCCCAAGGAGCTTGTCGCTGTCCCCGCTGCCGTAATTATCCCTGACCTGATAGGTCACATCCCCGTAGGTATACTCCCACACGGGGAAATAGCTCTCCGTTTTTGACCGCTTGGAGGTGTTTATGCTGTGGGTGGTGTGGTGCGTGGTGTACAGCTCCACGCAGACCGCATTGACCTGCACGGTGCAGCGGCGGCGAAGGCTAAGCATCCGCACAAGCTGCGGGATGCCGATCACGGCACCGAGGAAAATGAGCAGTATTCCAAAAAACTTCATACGGCGGATCGCCTCCTGTCAGAAAACCCTGCTGTTATACATTGAACCGGAACTCGACAATATCGCCGTCCTTCATGATATAGTCCTTGCCCTCCGAGCGCAGGAGACCCTGCTCGCGGGCAGCGGCCATGGAGCCGCAGCGCTCGAGGTCCTCAAAGGCCACGATCTCGGCACGGATGAAGCCGCGCTCGAAATCCGTGTGGATCTTCCCCGCTGCCTGGGGTGCCTTGGTGCCCTGGGTGATGGTCCAGGCACGCACCTCCTGCTTGCCGGCAGTCAGGAAGGAAATGAGTCCGAGCAGGCTGTAGCCCGTGCGGATGATGCGGTTGAGGCCCGATTCCTCCAGCCCCAGCTCCTCCAAAAACATCGCCTTGTCCTCGTCGGACATATCCGAGATCTCCGCCTCCGTCTGCGCACAGATGGGCAGCACGGCGGCATGCTCGGCCTCGGCAATGGCACGCACAGCCTGATAATGGGGCTGCGTTTCCAGATCGCCGGTGAAGTCCGCCTCGGACAGGTTGGCGGCATAGATAACAGGCTTTGCCGACAGAAGCGGCGTATCATGGAGGAATTCCTGCTCGTCCTCGGTCATCTCAAAGCTTCTGGCGGAGTGGCCCTCTTCAAGGTGGGCAGCCAGGCGCTCGAAGAGATCCACCTGCACGGCGGCCTTCTTGTCCCCCTTCATGAGCTTCTTGGCGCGGTCGATGCGGCGCTGGACCATTTCGAGGTCCGAGAAGATGAGCTCCAAGTCGATCGTCTCAATGTCCCGTGCCGGATTGATCGAGCCGTCCACATGGATGATGTCGATGTCCTCAAAACAGCGCACGACATGGACAATGGCATCGACCTCACGGATGTCCGCGAGGAATTTGTTTCCCAGGCCCTCTCCCTTCGAGGCGCCCTTGACAAGGCCTGCAATGTCCACAAATTCGAGCGTGGCCGGCTTGAAGCTGTCCGGGTCGTACATCTTGGCCAGATAATCGAGCCGCGGATCCGGTACGGATACCACGCCCACGTTCTTTTCGATCGTGCAGAAGGGGTAATTGGCCGACTGTGCGCCGGCATTCGTCAGTGCGTTGAACAATGTGCTTTTGCCGACATTCGGCAGACCTACCATTCCTAATTTCATAAGATTCTCCTTATAATTATTTATCCTTAGCTACGCCGAAGGCGGCTTAAAAGTTTTTGATCCAGCTTTTTTCAAAAAGCTGGTCAGGTCCAGGGCTGAAAGCCCTGGTCGCCCACCGCAGTGGGCGAAATCCCCTGCCCGCTGCTTTTTTCAGGGGTGAATTCAAAAAACAGTCCGGTGGACTGTTTTTTGAAGAGGGGCGCTTTTTTGCAAAAAAGCGCGCCCTATCCATCAAGTATAACGCGCTTTTCCTTGCCGCCTTTAGACGGCAACAAGCAATTTCGCCAAGTTCGGGCACCTACATCTACTCATTGTCCCCCTGCTGATTATGCTTCTCGTTGATATCCGAAATGATCGTCGAGCTGCGCATGCTGAACGAGCCGCCGCGGGAGCCGGCTTCATAGGGCTTGGCAGCCAGGATGTAGGCCTTGAGCTCGGAGTGATCGAGCGTCACATCGCCCGTGCCCTTCGAGTCGCCGATGCCCGTGATCTCACCGCCCTCGGCATTGACCTGGACCTTGCTGTTCTCCACCGTGACGGCAATGTCACCGCCCATGGCACCGATGCAGGCACCGAAATTCGTGCGCATCGTAAAGCTTAAGGACGCATCCGATACGAAAATGCTGCCCTCACCCTTGTTGAGCACGCCCAGGCCCACCACGCGGTTGCCGGCGCCGGAGAATTTCAGATCCGAGTAGCACTTGATCTGGCAGTCCCCGGTGATGCTGCCCAGCCCTACACTCGAAATGCCGTTGACATCGAGCGTGATGCTGCATCCGGGATTGGCATAGATGAGCGCATTGCCCTCCACACTGCCCACACCCAGCGAGTTCGGGGAGCCGACGTTGATGACGATCTCGCCCGATTCCAGACAGATCTCCGAATCGTCCGGATTCGAGCCGCCGCCGATGCCAAGGCCTCGGTCGGAATTGCAGATGATCTCGGTGCGTCCGGTCGATTCCAGGGTGATGTTGCCGTAGCTGTTGTCACAGTCCGAACCGATGCCGTAGCCGAATTTCGAGCTGCAGTCGATCGTCAGATTACCGTCGCCCAGAAGGTGGAAATACGCCCCGAGCGGCACGCTGATGCCGAGAAAATTCAGGTAATTATCCCCCTGTGCGATCAGCGTAAGCTGTGCATAGCTCCCGATGGAGATGCACGGCTTGTCCCGGCAGATCATGTTCACATCCCGGACCGTCAGCTCGCAGCTGTGGTTGTCCATGATGGCAATGTGCATCGGAACGGTCTTTTCCTTGTCACCCACCAGTGTGAGCTGGTGCCGGTAGACATGCAGATCCGTATACCCTCGGAGTGCAAGCTCCACAAGGTTCAGCTCGGTGTCATTGTGGGCATTGTAGATCTTCTTCTGCCCGGTGGAGGCCTCTAAGTTCGTGTTGATGATGATGTCCCGTACATCCTTCGAGATCTCCTCGAGGAGGTAGGGCTTGGGTCTTGCGGTGTAGTACCCCTGGATGAGATCCACACCCATGCGGATGAGAGTCTTGAGGTCCGCTTCCTCCTCCACGCCCTCGGCAAGGACAGTGATCTGGTTGTCGTGGGCATAGTCGATGATGCCGGCAACGAGCTGCTGCTTCTTGGAATCCTTGCAGATATTGTCAATGAGTCCCTTGTCCACCTTCACGAACTGCGGCATGTTGCGAAGCAGCGTTGCGGTATTGGCATAGCCGCTGCCGTAGTCGTCGATGGCCAGACGGGAATTGACCGTCCTGCACCGCTCCTTGAGGAGCGCAAGCATCTCATCCGAGCCCTCGGACTGCTCAATGATCTCAATGACCGTCTTTTCGAGCAGGTCCTCATAGGTGAGCATGAGCTCGCCCCAGTCGCTGTCATTGAGCAGGGACGTGGGAATGGAGTTGATGAACAGGAGCCTGTCCGAGAAGGCATTCTGGTGCTCACTTAAAAAGCGCAGGGCATTGAAGAGCGTGGCCCGTTCGATCTCGTAGAGCCTGCCGTAGCGGGCGGCCAGGGTGAGCATCTGCTCCGGTCCGAAATGCTCCGTGCGCATGAGGGCCTCATAGCCGACCACATCGCCGCTGCGGGCATCCACGATGGGCTGGAAGTGGTAGGTGATGAGGTTTTCGCTCATGATGGTGTTGAAGAGCTGTTCATCGCGGTATTCGTCCTTTTTGCGCTCGTAGTCCTGCATGGAGAACGCCGTGATGGCGTTCTGACTGTCATGCTGCGTCTCAAAGAGCGCAAACTCCGCATAGGTGATGAGCCCCCGGACGGTGTCGCTCTGTCCGGGATGGACGGCGATACCGGCATGGAGGTCAAGTCCGATGTGCTTGTCGGTGTGGATGGTCTGTCCGAAATCGTCGGAAATGGTGCATTCGGCGATGGCAGTGCGCATCTGCTGGAGCTGCATTTTCACGCTCTGGTCATCCATGCCGAAGAAGCACACATAGAAATCCTGGAATGCCTTGACGGCAAACACGACCTGGTCACCGGCAAAGCGCCCAAGGACCTCGGCAACGGAGGCCATGCAGTAATTGGTGCTTCCGGAGGCGGCAAAATCGGCGATCTTCTCAAGTCCCGTGACCCGCAGTGCGGCGATATGTACGCTTTCCTCCTCCTGGAGACGGCGCTGCACGAGACTGATGAAGGCGGGCTGCCGGAGCATATTGGTGACCTCGTCGTATTCCTGCTCACTCGCATCCTGCTGCACCCGGCGGGTGATCTCCTCGACAAAGCCAAGCTCCTCCCCGGTACGCTTGTGGATGATGAGCTTGAGGTAGCGTTTTTCGGCACCGGTGCGCAGCTGGTAGAGATTGGGACTGTCCGCGACGGGATTCTCCGTCAGCTTCTTGACAAGCGCCTGATACTCATCGTGCGCGATCATTTTCCCAACGCCGAGGATCCGCTGTGCGTTCTCGTCGAAATACCCCGACTGCACGGATTCCCGATACACGAATACGCCGATATTATGGAACATTCCTGCAAACAGCTTCCAGTCCTCGGAAACGGAGGCATGGTTCTGTCTGGTGAATCGAAAAATACCCATGACGCAAATCCTTCCTTTTGAAATGGAGCCGGCAGGGGCTGCCGCGCTCCTATGTTGTATAGCTTCCTCGGAGGATCCCGGGGAAGTCATATGTCTTACCTTATATTATAACGGATTTGCCCCCCTTTTGTCAAGGGAATGCCACGGATAAATGTATTCTTTTTGTGAATAAGTTAGAATTGCATTTTGAAATGAGCGGATAAAGCCGGCGGCTGAAAACCGCGCCCCGTATAACTTTTTCCAAACTTCCTCAAAAAAATATTTACAAATTCCCCCGCATATGCTATAATATCAGCAGAGCTGATATTGATCTGATGCCCTTGCAGATCCGCAGATCAAAGATCTGCTCCCTGCATATCGGGCAATGATAGCATATGCTATCATAATGGAATAGGCATTCAAGTGCCGCAGGAATTTTATGAGTTGGAGGCAGTTATGAACAGGATACAGCAATTTTTTGAGACCATGAAGCAAAAGCGTGTAGCGTTCATCGGTACGGGCGTGAGCCATACCGAGCTCATCCGGGTGTTCCGGCAAAAGGGGATCGGCGTGACCGTGCTCGACAAGCGCTCTGCCGACAAGTTCCGGGAGACCTATGACGAGCTCTCCGGGCTCGGGGTGCAGTTCCGCTTAGGGGATGCCTACCTCGATGCACTCACCGATTTTGACGTTGTGTTCCGTACACCGGGCATGTATTTCAACAACCCCGCCCTCACTGCCGCACGCGAACAGGGCGTGGTCATCACATCCGAAATGGAGGTGTTCTTCGACCTGTGTCCGTGTAAGATCTATGCAGTCACGGGCTCCGACGGCAAATCCACCTCCACCACCCTCATCTCCGAGATCCTCACCGCCGCCGGCAGGCGAGTCCACAAGGGCGGCAACATCGGCAGGGCCCTCCTGCCCGTCATCGAGGAGATCCGGGAGGACGATGCGGCCGTCGTCGAGCTCTCGAGCTTCCAGCTCATCTCCATGCGCCGCTCCCCCGATGTCGCCCTCATCACCAACATCACCCCCAACCACCTCGATGTCCACGGCACCATGGAAGAGTATACCATGTGCAAGACCCACCTGATCGCCCACCAGAACGCCTTCTCCCGCACCGTGCTCAACCTCGACAACGACGGCACACGCGCCCTTGCCCCCCTCGTGCGCGGCAGGCTGTTCTGGTTCTCCCGTCAGGAGACCGTGCAGCGCGGCGCGTTCCTTCGTGAGGACGGTATGCTCTGCTATGCCGAGGGCGGCCATATCACCGAGGTCGTGCGCAAGGAGGACATCCGCATCCCCGGTATGCACAATGTCGAGAACTTCCTCGGCGTGATCGCAGCCGTCTGGGAGGGTGCGCAGGTCGCCGACATCGTGAAGGTCGCGAAGGAATTCGGGGGCGTCGAGCACCGGATCGAATTTGTAAGAGAGGTCGGCGGCGTGAAGTGGTACAACGATTCCATCGCCACGAGCCCCACAAGAGTCCTTGCCGGACTGCGCAGCTTCTCGCAGCGCCTCATCGTCCTGGCAGGCGGCTATGACAAGAAGATCCCCTTCGAGCCGATGGCCGAGACCGTCTGTGAGCGCGTCAAGCTCCTCATTCTCACCGGTGCCACCGCGGACAAGATCGAACAGGCCGTCAAGTCCGCGAAAAACTACGACCCGTCCGTGATCCGCATCCTGCGTGCGGATTCGATGGAGGAGTCCGTGGAGATCGCACGCAGGGAAGCCGTTCCCGGTGATATTGTCACGCTCTCGCCCGCGTGCGCAAGCTTTGATAAATACCCCAATTTTGAAGTGCGCGGCCGGCATTTCAAGCGCCTGGTCGGGGAGCTGCCCGATGAAGCGTGAGGAGCTGACAGCGCTGCTGACCGCCCTGTGCAGCGCCCCGGGGATCTCCGGGGATGAGGGCGATGCCGCACAAACGGCGCTTCGGGCTCTGCGAAGCTTCTGCCCGGATGCACATCTGTCCCACGGCAATGTGACCGGAACATGCGGCAGCACGGACCCCGATGCCCCCCATGTGCTGCTCGATGCGCACATCGACCAGGTGGGCCTGATCGTCACGGGCGTCACCGACGACGGCTTTGTGACCGTGGGCAGCATCGGCGGACTCGACCGGCGCATCCTGCCCGACCAGATGGTGCGCATTTTCGGGGAAAAAAACATTCCCGGCGTGATCTCCTGCATGCCCCCCCACCTGACGAGCGGGGAGGAGGGCGTGCCGAAGATAGAAGCGTTCCGGGTGGATACGGGGTATGGCGCACAGGAGCTCCGGACGATCGTACACCCCGGGGACAGCGTGGTCTTTACCGGCGTGACAGGGGAGCTCCCGGGCGGACGCTTTACCTCCCCCGCACTCGATGACCGCTGCGGCGTAGCGGCCATCCTGTATGCACTCTGCCTTTTAAAGGACGAAGCACTCCCCTGCAAGGTGACCGTGCTCTTCTCCACGCAGGAGGAGGTCGGGGAGCGCGGCGCTGCCATCGGCTGCTTTGCAGCGGATCCCGATGAAGCGCTCGCGGTCGATGTGTCCTTTGCCGGGGACGGCAAGGCCTCGGAAACGGGCGTGATGGGGGGCGGTCCCATGATCGGCTTTTCCCCCTCGCTGTCCAGGCGCGTCTCGAAGGGACTGTGCGCGGCAGCCGGGGCGGAGGAGATCCCCTGGCAGTACGAGGTCATGGCGGGGACGACCGGCACGAATGCCGACCGGTTTTCCGTGTGCCGTGCCGGTGTGAGCGCCTGCACGGTGTCGATCCCGCTCGATTATATGCATACACCGGCCGAGGTCATTGACCTTGCCGACGTCGAAGCAGCGGGGCGGCTCCTTGCCGCCTATGTACGGAGGTGCGGCACATGCTGAATACATTACAGGAGCTCTGTACCCTCTGCGGCATCTCCGGGGACGAGGATGCGGTCCGGGACTATCTCATCGAGCAGATCGCACAGTGTCCGGACATTCTCGAGTGCAGGACCGACCGGCTCGGTAATCTCCTGGTTCACAAGCAGGGACGGGAGCGTCCGGCACAGCGTCTGATGATCGGGGCGCATATGGATGAGGTGGGCCTCATCGTGACCGGCATCGAAGCGGACGGCAGACTGTCCACCGCGCCCGTCGGCGGCATTGAGCCGGATGTCGTGCTCGGACGCAGCGTCGTGCTCCCCGGCATCGGAACGGGCGTGGCCGGCAGTGTGCCCGTCCACAAGCTCACGGGGGAGCAGCGTGACAAAAAGCCGAAGGCTTCGGACCTTCTCGTGGACATCGGCACCGGGAGCCGGGAGGCATCCGAGGCGCTTGTCACACCGGGACAGTCCGTGTGCTACTACGGCCCCTGGACCCCCCTGGGGGGCGGCAGGGTGGCCTCGAAGGCGATCGATGACCGCTTCGGCTGTGCCGTGATGCTCACGCTGCTTCGGGAGGAGCTCCCCTATGATACCTGGTTCTGCTTTTTTGTGCAGGAGGAGATCAGTCTGCGCGGGAGCCGTGCAGCCGCCTTCTCGGTGGACCCGGCCCTGTGCCTCATTTTAGAGACCACCACCGCCGCCGATCTGGACGGCGTGGAGGGTGCCGATGCCGTGTGCCGCTTAGGGAGCGGGCCCGTGGTGTCCTTCATGGACCGGGCGACCATTTACGACAAGGCGCTCTTCCGGCTGGCCTTTGAGACGGCCGCAGCCCTTCACATCCCCTGCCAGACCAAAACGCGCATTGCCGGCGGGAACGATGCGGGCGCGGTCCACATCACCCGGGAGGGCGTGCGGACACTGGCCGTGTCCCTGCCGTGCCGCTATCTGCATTCGCCCTATACCGTAGCCGATGTGCAGGATATGGAGCATACCCTGACACTCGTGCGCTCGCTCATCAAAAACGTCCAGACAGGAGAGAGAGCCCATGATGAAGCAGATCACCAAGGAATGTGACCTTAATACCTATCTCATGCGCAAGAGCTGGCGGGGCCGGCAGATGTATGCCTATTACAGGGCCTACGGTCTGGACTATCCGTTCTGCCGCTTCTATGCGGTGGGAGAGACCGGGGTGCTCCTGCATTTCAACAGCACGATGTACATCATCAGTGCCGATGCCGGTCAGGCCGAGGACCTG
Organism: Oscillospiraceae bacterium; assembly: GCA_017460955.1. Lineage (GTDB taxonomy): Bacteria > Bacillota > Clostridia > Oscillospirales > Ruminococcaceae > UBA3855. Next base: position 78,190 of record JAFTZY010000002.1, on the reverse strand, counting down.
GCCGCCTTCATCCGGATGCACATCCCCCACCGTGTGGAATGTGACGAGCCGGTGCGGGGACTGCTTGCCGCGCTCCTGCCCGAGTATCTTTCCCTGCACCGCACGACCTTCGAGCTGCATCCGGATACCCAGGACCCCTTTGCGGCGGAGGAATTTGTGGAATTCAACCCCTCCCTGGAGGAGGTCTATAAGATATTGCAGGCGGGCTTTCCGAACCTGACGGACTTCCCGCTCTGGTATACTGATACCTCCCACCGCTGCCGGCACGGGGTCAGCCATGTGATGACCTACAAGGGCAGCACAACGGCCTCGATCGTGTTCGACATTGACGACCATGTGCTGGTCGGACAGGTGGCCACGCTCCCCGAGGCACGCGGGCTCGGACATGCCCGGTGCTTCCTGCGCTGGCTGGCGGCGTTCCTGGCGCAGTTTGACAAGCAGGCGGTGCTGTATGCGCTCGACATCCGCGAGAGCTTCTACCGGGAGGTGGGCTTTACGGTGCAGGAGACGGAATTCGTCCTCGAACGTGCGGAGGATGCGGAGAATATCACGAAAGGACGCTTGGACAATGGGAATACGTGAGTTTTATGCGATCGATGATGAGCTGTGGGCACTCGGGGAGGCCGCCGAGGAGGCCTGCCGGGATGCCTTCCGGCAGATCGACGAGACGGCCGAGCACAACACGGCCCGCGTGCTCAGAAGCTTCTCGGACAGCCGTGTGAGCGAGGCGGCCCTTGGCATTTCCACGGGCTACGGCTACGGGGACCTCGGACGGGACGTGCTCGATGCGGTCATGGCCCGGATCATGGGGACGGAGGATGCGCTGGTGCGGCACAATTTCGTCTCCGGCACCCATGCACTGAGCGTGGCGCTCTTCGGCGTGCTGCGCCCCGGGGACCGGATGGTCTGCGTCACCGGCGGCCCCTATGATACCCTCGAGCCCGTGATCGGCCTTGCGGGTACGCCGGGGGACGGCTCCTTAAAGGATTTTGGTGTGATCTACAGCCAGATCGATCTCAGACACGACGGCACGCCCGACCTCGAGGCGATCGAAGCGCGCATCACGGGAGCGCGGGTGGCCTATATCCAGCGCTCGCGGGGGTATTCCCTGCGGCCGGCGCTGACGATCGCACAGATCCGGGACATCATCGGTGCCGTGCGCCGGGGTGCGCCGGATGCGGTCGTGATGGTGGACAACTGCTACGGGGAATTTGTGGAAACGCTCGAGCCGACCCATGTGGGCGCGGACCTCATCATCGGCTCGATGATCAAGAACATCGGCGGCGGTATTGCCCGGACGGGCGGCTACATCGCAGGCCGTGCGGACCTTGTGGAAAAATGCGCCTACCGCCTGACCTGCGTGGGACTCGGCAAGGAGGTCGGGTGTACGCTCGGGATGAACCGGGAGCTGTTCCAGGGGGTGTTCATGGCGCCGCAGACAGTGGCCAATGCCCTGAAAACGGCGGTTTTTGCCTCCGAGGTGTTCACACGCCTGGGCTACGAATGCTCCCCCTCTGCCGATGCACCGAGGGGCGACATCGTGACAGCGGTGACGCTCGGGAGCCCCGAGAAGCTCATTGCCTTCTGCCAGGGGATCCAGCAGGGGGCGCCGGTGGATGCCTATGTGACGCCGGAGCCCTGGGATATGCCCGGGTATGCGAGCCAGGTCATCATGGCGGCGGGCGCCTTCACGGGCGGTGCCTCCATCGAGCTGAGCGCGGACGGGCCGCTGCGTGAGCCCTACGCGGCATGGATGCAGGGAGGACTTTCGTACCCGAGCGGCAAGATCGGGATCCTGCTGGCGGCACAGGGCCTTCGCGGACTGGATGCCGGTGACTGAGAGAAGGAGGAGCGTAAAGATGGCAGAAGAAACAAAGAAGGGCAAGCTGCGCCTGTCGAAGAAGGGGATGCTGGCGGTCGCTGTGGTGCTGCTGGTGCTGATCGCGGCGATCTTAGGGATGATGAAGTACCGCAGTTGGCGCAATGACGGTGCGCGGTATGCAAGGAAGCTCTCCGAGCAGATCGGTGTGGCGACACAGACCGCGGAGAAATATGCCCGGCTGTCCCTGTCGGGATCGTCCAAGAATCCGAGCATCAACCTGGCGATGGACGGCCGGGAGTTCCTCTACGAGAGCGAACGGACGGTGGAGGTCAGCGGCGTGAGCATCCCGGCATGGGTGATCTATGTCGATGTGAGCGACAATCAGCTGGTTTCCGTCGATTATTACGACTACCGGGAGCTGGGCCGCTACGGTACGGGCGTGCGCAGCCGGGAGGGTCACATCGCTCTGGAGGGCATCACCACAACGATGGACAGCGAGGCCGTGCAGAATTATATCGGCTTTGCGCCGCTGTGTACCTCCTATGATGCAAGCACACACAAGGAGATCTACAAGTACTACTACAAGGACGAGAATTCCGGCAATACGGTATGCTATTTCCTGACGGTGAACTATGAGGACGGCCTTGCCGTGAGCGCCTCGGAGAAGGAGGAGCATTTCCTGCTCAGTGTGCTCAACGCACAGACCTGAGACTCCAAAAGCCCCCTTGTCGGGGGCTTTCTCTATTCATTCTTCACTATTCACTAAAAATGGCGGGGAACTGGTTTCTTAGACTTGATAGGTCTGTGGTGGGGGCTCCGCCCTCTGCACCCCCTGTGGAGACTTGCAGGGTACCCTATCTGGCGGCTAACCGCCGCCAGGTTGTGATGCGTATTCGATGCGTGAGGTGTATTCTCGGACAAGCGCATTTCGGGTGTGAGTTTCCTTCTGCTTTTTCCCGGAATTCCCGCGCATACGCACCTGGTTCGCCTGGCACTATGCTGACAAGTTTCGTATGCATCCCACAGGAGAACGCGCCTGGGTCTTATTGAGGTGCGAAATTCGGTCGAATGGAAGCCTTGCACCGAAGGACTCGCTGTCCCTGAACGCTTTAAAGCAGAGTGCAGAGGGCGCAGCCCTTTGCCGTCCCAGAGTCCAGAGGGGCGGACGAGCGCCCCTCTGGTCGGGGGTGCAGGGGTCCTCCCCTCCATCAGAGCCTGTCCGGGGGCCGAAGGCCCCCACGAGAGGTCTATCAAGTCTAAGTATCTAACTTCTTACCTCTCACCTCTAAAAGCCGCAGCCCCCCACAACAAACCTATCAAGTCTAAGCCCCGTCCCCTCCCCCCCCTTATTGTTTGCGAAAAAATGAAAGAATGTTACAAAACAACTACAATTCCCGTGGCAAAATGGTCACAAAATGCAAAATGGGTTGACAACGGGGTGGGAAACTGATAAAATAATGTAGAATGCTCTTACGGCGTCCATCCGCCGTGTGAGCGTGAAGCGTGACTCCGGATAGAAAGGAAGTGAGCAGGTGGAAGAGAGCAAGCGCTGCTACGGATGCATGGAAAAAAAGCCCGAAAGTGCGAGGATCTGCCCGCATTGCGGGTACGATGAGCAGTCCTCATATGACCCGTCCTTCATGCCCCCCGGCACACAGCTGAACGGGCATTATATCGCCGGCCGCCTGCTTGGACATAACAGCGAGGGCGCCACCTATATCGGCTATAACGAAGCCATCGGCTGCCGGGTGCTCATCCGGGAGTACATGCCTTCGGGACTGTGCGTGCGCGTCAGGGGCAAGGCCACCATCAGCGTCAATCCCCAGCAGGTGGTCACCTACAAGGCACTCATGGCCGAATTTACCGAGCTCAACAAAAGCCTGGCACAGATGCGGACACTCGCCCACATCAACCCCACCCAGGACCTCTTTGCCGAAAACAACACCACCTATGCGGTGTATGAATATTTAGAGGGCGTCAAGCTCGTCGAGTACCTCAAGGACAATGCCGGGGAGCTGACCTGGCAGCAGGTCTCCGAGCTGTTCCCGACCTTCTTTACCACCCTGAGTCTGATGCACAACAGCGGCATCATCCACCGCGCCATCAGCCCGGATACGATCTATGTCACCGAAAAGGGCGAGCTGCGCCTGAGCGGCTTTTCCATCGCGCCCGTGCGCACGGTGCATTCCGAGCTGCCGTGCGAGATGTTCCACGGCTATGCCGCCCCGGAGCAGTATAATCCCAATGCACGTCAGGGTACCTGGACGGACGTGTACGGCATTTCCGCCGTGCTCTACCGCATCCTCACCGGCTGCAAGCCGACCGATGCGCCCAGCCGTCTGCAAAATGACAATCTGTGCGCCCCCCATGAGATGAATCCCGGCATCCCGCGCAACGTCTCCCGCGTCATCATGCGCGGCCTGAGCCTGTTCCCGGATGACCGCATCCAGACCGTGACGGAGCTGGTCACGGCACTCTTTGAAGAGGTCGAGGAGCCCGCACCGAAGGTGATCCCCGTCGAGCCCTCCCGCCGTACCCAGAGGGAGCGTCAGCAGGAGTACGAGAACTACCGCCGTCAGAGCTTCGATGAGGATGACTACGATACGCCCCACGATACGGTCATCGACCGGATCAAGGTGCCGATCATCATCGGCGTGCTGCTCACCTGCGTGCTGCTCGTCATGGCGATCGTGGTGCTCAATTTCCTGGATATGGGGCCGTTTTCCGCCAATCCCGCAGACAGCGGCACGGGCGAATCCATGACGCTCGTCTTTTCCGATACGCAGAACAATGTCGTGACCGAGTCCGTGAGTGAAGCGGAGATCTCGACCACCGCCGGGGGCGATTCGCAGATGCCCTCGCTCATCGGGAAGAATTACGAATCCAAGAAGCAGCAGCTCGAAGCGGACGGCTGGCTCTATCTGGAGCCGTCCTACGAGTACAGCGACGAATACAAGGCAGGCCTCATCATCGGCCAGGAGCTTGCGGCCGGCTCGCCCTTCACGAGCGGTGCGGTCGTCAAGGTCGTTGTCAGCAAGGGACCGAGCTCCATTGAGCTGCCGGAATTCAAGGGCAAGCGCCTGACGGAATATGAGGCAGAGCTGGAGGCACTGGGCCTGACCAATTACAATACGGAAGCCGTTGTGAACTACATGTTCGAGAACGGCGAGGTGATCGAGCTGAGCCGCAATGCCGGCGCAAAATTCGACCTGACCGGGGATGAGACGCTGAAGATCTACTACGCAAGCAACCCCGAGACGACCCCGGCACCGGATCCGACCGATCCGCCGCCGACCGAGGCACCGACCGAGGCACCGCCCACGGAGGCACCGACGGAAGCGCCCGCTACGGAAGCCCCCGTTCCGGAGACGGCAGCACCCCCCGAGGAGCCCCCGACGGAGGCCCCGCAGCCGGTGGAGGAGCAGCCCGCTCCCGAACAGCCCGAGGAAAATGCACAGACGCCGGAAGCCCCGGCAGAGGAATAAGAAAACGCCCCTGATCCCAGGGGCGTTTTTTTAACCCTGTGTCAGCTTCGTTCCCGGGTAGTAATACGCCAGGATCTGCGCATAATCCGCACCCTCCTGTGCCATGGCATTCGCGCCGTACTGACTCATGCCGACATCATGTCCGAAGCCGTGGGTGATGAAGGTGAAATCCCCGTCCGCATAGGTGACCGTGAAGGCGGCCGAGCGCAGGGAGAAGAGCCCCCGGAGCTCCTGCCCGGTGAACAGTCCCGTGCCCCAGCTCTGCTGGAGGACGGTCCCCGCAGCCGAGCAGACGGGCTCCCCGAACCACTGCGCCGGGTCGCTCCCGAGGAACAGCCCGTCATGTGCCGCCGTGAGCGTCTCCTCCACCGCCTGTGCCGAGTAGGTGACCGACTCCTCGTAGGAGGGTGCCTGCGTGTCCGGGGTGCTGTCCACGGGGCGCAGATAGGCCACCTCCTCCCCCCAGACGTTGGCAGCGGATTCGGTCATGCCGCTCGACATGGCATGGAAGGCCGCGATGATCGGCTCCCCCTCGTAGGTCAGCATCTGCCCGGAGACGGCATCAACAGCCGTGCAGAGCCTGTCGTAATAGGTCGAAAAGTCCGCACCGTAGAGCTTTTCGAGGGATGCGGCGGTGTAGTACGCCTGGTAGCGGGAGGGGTCGTTGGAGAAATCCGCACCGCACAGCTCCGGCCGTGCGTCGGAGAGCCGGCACTGCCTTTCGGCGTAGGTGTAGGCGGCCACGGCCTGCGCTTTGAGCGCCTCCGGCTCAAAGGAGGCCGGCATCTCGGCACCGAGGGCACCGATCACATACTCCCGGACGGGTACCTCGAGGATCTCCCCGGTGGTGATGTCAAGGACGCGGTAGCAGCGCTCGGGGGCGGGCTCCGTACTTTCCACAACGCCCGGGGGCAATGTGGAAATCTCCTCCTCCGGGGCTGTCCGCACCGGAAGGAGCTTTGCCGGAAGGAGCGGGAGCAATGTGAGGAGGAGGGAGATCCCGGTAAGATACAGAAAATGACGTTTCATGGGCGGGGCTCCTTTCGATTTTATAGGCGGGTCAGTGCTTAGACTTGATAGGTTTGTTGTGGGGGCCTGCGGCTTTTAGAGGTGAGAGGTGAGAGGTAAGAAGTTAGAATCTCAGACTTGATAGACCTCTCGTGGGGGCCTTCGGCCCCCGGACAGGCTCTGATGGAGGGGAGGACCCCTGCACCCCCGACCATAGGTGCTCTCGTCCGCCCCTCTGGACTCTGGGACGGCAAAGGGCTGCGCCCTCTGCACTCTGCATTGAATCGGTAAGGGGGAGACCTCGCTTCGGTGAAAGGTTCCCATTTGGCCGCATTTAGTGGCTAACTAAGACCCAGGCGCGTTCTCCGGTGGGATGCATTCTCAGAGGGCTTTCGCAGTGCCAGGCGAACAAGGTGCGTATGCGCGGGAGGTTCCGGAAAAAGGCATAGGTAGATTCACACCCGAAATGCCTTTCGGAAAGCGCACCTGGTGCGCCTGGCACTATGCTAACAAGTTCAGTATGCATTCCACCAGCGAACGTGCCAAGGTCTTAGTGATGCAAGAAATGTGGCCACAAGAATATCTTACATCGAAGAACTGTCTCCCCCTGTTCGCTTAAAAGCAGGTGCAGGGCTGCAAGCCCTGCTGCCCGGAGTCCAGAGGGGGTGGCGACCGAAGTCGAGTCAGGATCCTGTCGAGACTGAGCAGTCCTGGGATTGGATGTAAACCCAGGGCAAGACCCCCTCTGGCGGGGGTGAAGTAAAACTTACAAATCAAGAGAAACCAGCAGGGGGCGGAGCCCCCACAATTGCCCTCTCACTTCTCACCTCTAACTTCTAAATTCCGAAAGCTGCATAGGTCTTGACTTCACCCCGGAAAAATGCTATAATAGAGGTATGTATCACCAGAAACAGGAGGTAACAGAACATGGGCAAGGTGTTTTCCAATGCTGACATGAAAAATCTATGCGAAACACTGGAAAAAAATTCCCGGATCGACCAGTCGCTCTATACAAAATTCCATATCAAGCGCGGCCTGCGCCGAAGTGACGGCACCGGTGTGCTTGCGGGCATCACCAACATCTGTAATGTCCACGGCTATGTGGTCAACGAGGGGGAGGTCGAGCCCATCCCCGGTGAGCTGGTCTACCGCGGGTACAATATCAATGACCTTGTGAAGTATGCCGCCAAGGAGGACCGGTACGGATATGAGGAGACTGCGTACCTTCTGCTGTTCGGTCAGCTGCCCACAAGCGATGAGCTCGAAGCGTTCAACCACTACCTGTCCATGCACCGGGAGCTGCCGTCGGGCTTCGTGGTCAATATGATGATGAATGCCCCGTCACGCAATATCATGAACAAGATCGCACGCTCCATCCTGGCACTGTATTCCTATAACGAGGAGGACTGCGAGGATACCACCCTCGAGTCCGAAATGCGCACCGCCATCAGCCTGCTGGCCAAAATGCCCATCATCATGGTCAATGCCTACCAGGTCAAGCGCCGGCATTTCGATAACCAGTCCCTCTATATGCACCCCCTGCGTCCCGATGAGAGCACCGCGGAGACCATCCTGTCCATGCTGCGCCCCGACCGGAGCTATACCCCCGAGGAGGCAAAGCTCCTCGATACCCTGCTCATGCTCCATGCCGAGCACGGCGGCGGTAATAACTCCACCTTCACCTGCCGGGTGCTCACCTCCTCCGGGACCGATGCGTATTCTGCCTATTCCTCCGCTGTCTGCGCCCTCAAAGGCCCCAAGCACGGCGGTGCCAATATCAAGGTATCCGCCCAGCTCGAGGAATGCAAGGCCAATATCAGGCATTGGGACAACGAGGGTGAGGTCGCCGATTATCTCCGGAAGGTCCTGCGCCGTGAGGCCGGGGACCGCTCGGGACTCATCTATGGGATGGGACATGCCGTGTATACCCTCTCCGACCCGAGAGCCGTCATTCTGAAAAAGAAGGCCTTCGCACTCGCCAAGGGACGGGAGATCGAGGCCGAGTTCCACCTGCTCGATACCATCGAGCGCCTCACGCCCCTCCTGATGAAGGAGGTGCGCGGGATCGACAAGACCGTGTGCGCGAATGTGGATATGTATTCCGGACTTGTGTACCGGATGCTCGAGATCCCCGAGGATCTGTATACGCCGCTGTTTGCCGTGTCCAGAATGGCCGGCTGGTCGGCACACCGCATGGAGGAGCTCCTCACAGGCGGGCGTATCATCCGTCCGGCCTATAAGGCACTCCCCAAGACCAAGCACTATGTTCCGATCGCCGAGCGCTAAGGGCTTCCTCCTGCGCCTGGCAGCGCTTTTGTGCGCCTGTGTCATGACCGGCTGCTCGGTGAGCCTGAATGTCGATACCATGCTCGAGCCGCCAAGACTTTCGGGCAGTCAGGAGCAGATCTATCAGGCGCTCCGGGATGCCGTCGGCTCGGAGATCCGGCTGAAATACCCCAAGCGCGGCAGCTACCTGTCCGCCTTCATCATCGCCGATCTCGATGAGGATGAGGACGATGAAGCGATCGTGTTCTACGAAAAGGGCAGTGCCGCCGATGCGGGACTGCGCATCAATGTCCTCGACTGCCTCGACGGCAAATGGCTGTCCATCTGTGACCGCAGCGCCGAGGGTACCGAGATCGAAAAGGTCGTCATCACCCCCTTGGGTGAGCACGACCGGATCAATATCATCGTCGGGTACAGTACCGCCAATCAGTCGGAAAAGTACCTGTGCGCGTATTCGTATGAGGACAGCTACCTCGAGCAGTCCTTCTCCCACAGCTATACCTATTTCGATGTGGCGGACACGGGCTCGGGCGACCCCGACCTCATCCTGCTCGGTGCAGGGTCCGGCACGAGCGTGCAGGCCTATGCCGCTGTGTACCGGCTGGCAGAGGACGGGCGCTACCATGAGTATAAATATCATTTTTCCGACTACTATACGGATTATGTCCAGCTCCTCTACGGCAGGACCGCAAGCGGCAGCATCGCCATGTACATCGACGCTGCCACGGGTACCTCGGGACTCCAGACGGAGATCCTGGCACTCGAGGATTCGCAGCTTTGCAATCTGCTTACCCGGTGCGGGCGCAAGCCGGAGGATACCGTGCGCCGCGCAGGGCTCCTGTGTACGGACATCGATACCGACGGCGTGCCGGAGATCCCCGTGCAGACGGTGTTCCTCGGCTATGAGAGTGCGGCCGAGTCCGACCGCATGACCCAGACAAGATGGCTGATGATGCAGGGGGAGACCATCTTCACCGAGCATTACAGCTATTATAACGCCGGCGAGGGCTATGCCTTCATGCTGCCGGAGTCGTGGAAAAGCCATGTCACGGTGCTCAGCGATGCCGTCAGCGGCGAGCTGCGCTTTTGTGCCTACGACGGGGAGTGGCGGGAGGATATGCCCGTGCTCCTGAGAATGTACATCGCCTATGATGAGGAGGATATGAACGAGCACCTCGATGAGGGCTTCTGCCTGATGCATACCCGCGGTACGGCAAGATACCTCGTGCGCCCCGAGAGCGGACAGGCGCTGTCCGTTACGATGGGACGGGTGCTCATGTGCTTTAAATTTCTGGATTGAGCGGGGAGTCCCCGCAGACCTCCCGATGCGCCGCCGAAAGCGGTGCAAAGGCCGGCCTTCTTTCCGCAAGTTTCCCTATGATCGGAGGTATTCCTTTATGAAACGGATCTTAGTGTGCGAGGATGAGGACGTCATCCGCGACTGTGTGGTCATCAATCTCAAACGCGCCGGCTATGACGTGGTCGATGTGAACAGCGGCGAGGCCGCCCTGCAGAAATTCGATGACGAGAACGGCAATTTCGATATCGTCCTGCTCGACATCATGATGCCCGGCATCGACGGGTTCACCGTGTGCAAGCAGCTGCGGGAAAAGAGCTCCACGCTCGGCATCATCATGCTCACCGCCCGGACACAGGAGATGGACAAGGTCAGCGGCCTGATGATCGGCGCGGACGACTATATCACAAAGCCCTTCTCCCTCTCGGAGCTCACCGCCAGGGTGGATGCCATCTACAGGAGAGTGTGCATGAGCTTTATGAGCGATGAGAAGAGCCCCGTGATCGAATCGGGCCCCTTCACCCTCAACCTCAAAAGCCGCACCATCACCAAGAACGGTGTGCCCATCGACCTGACACAGGTCGAGTACCAGATCCTCGAATACTTCATGAACAACAAGAACACGGCCCTGGACCGTGCCAGCATCCTCAACCATATCTGGGGTGAGAATTACTACGGCGACTACAAGATCGTGGATGTCAACATCCGGCGCATCCGCCTGAAGATCGAGGATGAGCCGTCGAATCCGCAGTTCATCGTGACCGTGTGGGGCTACGGCTACAAGTGGAATGATAAAGTTTAAGCAGCAGAGCACCCCGAAGCACCGCTCGATCATCTGGCGGTGGATCACGAACAATCTCCTCGTGGTCATCCTCATCATCATCGTCATTGAGCTGTCCTTTGTCTACGGCATCCAGAGCTTCTACTACACCAGCGCCAGACAGAACCTCACCGGTGAGCTGACCTCGGTGGTGAATCTCCTGAGCCGCTATGCACAGGACTCGGAGACGAACCTGTCCTCGGAGATGCGCAGCACCTTCGAGAGCTTCGATGCCAAGGAGCATATGGAGCTCATGGCCGTCAATGCCAAGGGCAGAGTCGTCCTGACCTCCTCGGGCTTCTCCCCCGCCTCCGATACCGCCATCCCCGATTACGACAGCGTCGCCGCCGGGGGGGACGGCTACTGGGTCGGCAGGGCCGGGAACGGCGAGAAGATCATGGCCGTGTGCATGGACATCTCCTCCTTTTCGACCGAGTACAGCGCCGTCCGGGTCGTCTGCTCCCTCCGGGAGGTGGATGCCTCGGTCAGGAGCCTGGTCCTCATCACCGTGCTTTTGTGCGTGGTCATCCTCCTGCTCCTCATCTTTACGGGCATCTTCTTTGTGGGCAGCATCATCCGCCCCATCGCACAGGTGAGCTCCACGGCGGGCAATTTCGCTAAAGGGGACTTTACCTACCGCATCCGCTACAGCGGCAATGACGAGATCGGCGATCTGTGTACGGCCATCAACCATATGGCCGATGAGCTCTCCCATGCGGAGGATATGAAGAACGAGTTCATCTCCTCGGTGTCCCATGAGCTGCGCACCCCCCTGACCGCCATCAAGGGCTGGGCGGAGACCATCTATACCGAAAATGACCCGGAGACCATCCACAAGGGCATGACCGTCATCATGGGCGAGACCGAGCGTCTGTCCCAGATGGTCGAGGAGCTGCTCGACTTCTCCCGGATGCAAAGCGGGCATTTCACCTTGCAGAAGGACACCATGGATGTCCTGGCGGAGCTTGGCGATGCGGTGCTCATCTATATGGACAAGGCCGCCCGCGACAAGATCCGCATTTCCTATGACGAGCCGGAAATGCTGCCGTTTTTGTACGGCGACAAGAACCGCATCCGGCAGGTGTTCATCAACATCATCGACAATGCCATCAAGTATTCCGACCCGGGCGGGCAGGTGGATATCGTGGCCTCCGAGGAGAACGGCAGGATCGTCGTGCGCGTCTCCGACCACGGCTGCGGCATCAAGGCCTCCGATCTGCCCAAGGTCAAGACCAAATTCTACAAGCCCAACCATACCCGCCGCGGCTCCGGCATCGGACTTGCCGTGGCCGATGAGATCATTGCGGCCCATGACGGCACGCTGACCATCGAGAGCGAGGAGGGTGTGGGCACCACCGTGACCATTACACTGCCCCCCGGCAAGAAGCCGGATGGCAGTCAGACCATCACCATGCAGGCCGTCAGGCCGTAACAGGAGGGATCAGTTTGGACGAAGAGAAGCAGCAGGCAGCCTGCCCGATGGATCCGCACAAGAGCAAGATCGGCGGACAGGCACTCATCGAGGGCGTAATGATGAAGGGGGCCCATAAGGGCGCCATGGCATGCCGACTGCCCGACGGGAGCATCGACGTGGAGACCTGGGCGCTGCCCGACCGGAAGAAATGGTTCCGGCGCATCCCCGTCATCCGGGGCGTGTACAGCTTTATCATCTCCCTCACGGACGGCTACAAGTGCCTCATGCGCTCGGCCGAAAAGCAGATGACCGAGGAGGAGCGGCAGGAGGAGGAGACCCCCTCCAGATTTGAAGCCTGGCTCGATGCGCATTTCACGGAAAAGACCGTGGAGGGCATCATGATGGCGGGGATGGTCCTGGGTGTGGCAGCAGCGCTTGCGCTGTTCCTGTTTTTGCCCAAATGGCTCGTGAGCCTCGTGCCCTTCCTGACAGTCAACCGCATCGTGCGCTCGTTTGCCGAGGGTGTCATCAAGATCGCGGTCTTTATCGGCTATATGGCCGTGACGGGCCTGATGAAGGACATCCGGCGCACCTATGAGTACCACGGCGCCGAGCACAAGACCATCGCCTGCTTTGAGGCGGGACTGCCGCTGACCGTGGAGAATGTGAAAAAACAGGTGCGCCTGCATCCGCGGTGCGGCACAAGCTTCACCTTCCTCGTGCTGTTCATCGGCATCCTCGTGATGTGCCTGGTGCCGTTCACGGTCGTATGGCAGCGCTTCCTGGCAAGCTTCGTGCTCCTGCCCGTGACCGTGGGCGTCTCCTTCGAGGCGATCCAGTTCGCCGGACGCAGTGACGGGATCATCGCGAAGATCCTCTCCTGGCCGGGACTCCAGCTCCAGCGCATCACCACACGCGAGCCCGATGCCTCCCAGATCGAGACCGCCATCGCGGCCCTCACCCCCTGCATCCCCGAAAACCTGGAGGACGACCGGTGGTAGACCGCTTTGCCCTCGCCCGGATGCTCGGGGATGCCGGTATCCCCGATGCCTTCTTTGATGCCGGGTGCATCGAGGCGCAGTTCCCCGGGGAGGAGGACCGCCTTGCTGCCGCAAAGCGCCGCATGGCGGGTGAGCCCCTGCAATACATCCTCGGCGAATGGGAATTCTACGGGATGCGCCTCTTTGTCGGAGAGGGCGTGCTCATCCCCCGGCCGGATACGGAGACCCTCATCGATACCCTGCTCCCCCTGTGCAAGGGCCGCAGAGGTCTGCGGGTGGTCGATCTGTGTACGGGCTCGGGCTGCATCGCACTCTCCCTTGCAAAGCACTTAGACGGTGCCCTTGTCACGGGGCTCGATCTGAGTGTACAGGCGCTCTCGTATGCAAGGCGCAACAGCGATTACCATGCCCTGCCCGTTTCGTGGCAGGAGGCGGATGTGTGCGACCGTGCCGCGGCAGCGCAGTTTTCCGGCGTGGACGTGCTCGTGAGCAATCCGCCGTACCTCACTGCACAGGAGATGACAGTATTGCAGCGTGAGGTGACGTATGAGCCGGCCTGTGCACTCTTTGGAGGGGAGGACGGGCTCGTGTTCTACCGGACTGTCACACAGCTGTGGACACCCTGCCTTGCCCCGGGCGGCATCCTCGCCTATGAGATCGGGGAGACGCAGGGGAAGGCGGTGGAGGCGATCCTGAACGCACACGGATACACCGGGGTCCGCACGGTACACGATCTTGCGGGACAGCCCCGTGTCGTGTACGGAATGCGCCCGCCCGGATCGGATTACATAGCCCCGGGGATCTCCCCCGCGGGCGGATCAACATAATGTAGATGGAGGTTTCATCAATATGGCAAAAGCAAAGGCAAAAACAGATTCCAAGAAGAAGCCGCAGATGTTCCAGGCACCGGCCACGCCGGAGGAGAAGAAAACAGCGCTGGAGCACGCAATGAAAATGATCGAAAAGACTTACGGTCAGGGCGCCATCATGCGTCTGGGGCAGAGAAAGACCATGGACGTGGAGGTCATCCCGACAGGGTCCCTCACACTCGATATGGCACTCGGTGTGGGTGGTGTTCCCAGAGGCCGCATCATCGAGCTGTACGGACCGGAGAGCTCCGGTAAGACCACGGTGGCCCTGCACATCGTTGCAGAGGCCCAGAAAATGGGCGGTGAGGCCGCCTTCATCGATGTGGAGCATGCCCTCGATCCGAAGTATGCAAAAGCATTGGGTGTGGACATTGACAACCTCCTGGTGTCGCAGCCGGATTCCGGTGAGCAGGCACTGGAGATCGCCGAGGCGCTCGTGCGCTCGGGTGCCATCGACGTGCTTGTCGTGGACTCCGTTGCCGCTATGACCACCAAGGCCGAGATCGACGGCGAGATGGGCGACAACCATGTCGGACAGCTGGCCCGCCTGATGAGCCAGGCCATGCGCAAGCTCACCTCCGTGGTGGCCAAGACCGGGTGCGTGGCCATCTTCATCAACCAGATCCGTGAGAAGATCGGCGTGATGTACGGCAATCCCGAAACGACACCGGGCGGCAGAGCCCTGAAATTCTACGCGACCGTGCGTATGGATGTGCGCAAGGGCGAGGTCATCAAGGAAGGCAATGTCCCGATCGGCAACCGGATGCGTGTCAAGGTCGTCAAGAACAAGGTCGCTCCCCCCTTCCGGGAGTGCGAGTTCGACAACATCTACGGCAAGGGCATTTCCCGTGACGGGGAGATCATGGATCTTGCGGTGGAGCTGGACATCGTGAAGAAGTCCGGCTCGTGGTTCAGCTACAACGGGCAGAAGCTCGGCCAGGGCCGGGACAATGCCAAAAATACGATCTTCGAGGACGAGAAGCTGCGCACGGAGATCGAGGCCAAGATCATGGAGCATATCGAGGACATCGACCTGTCCGCGGAGGAGAGCGACGAGGAGACCGGTGCTGCCGAGGCAAGTGCCGCGCTCGAGACCGGGGAGGAGCCGCCGAAGGAAACGCAGGCACCGGCTGCCGACATGGGTGCCGATGTGGATGCGGATGATGATTTTGAGGAATTTGACCCGACAGAATGAAGATCACCGAAATCAACAAACAAAAGACCTATTATGAGGTCCGCACGGAGCTCGCCGTCTATGAGATCGACGGCGAGTTTCTCCGGAAGTACCGCCTCGAGGAGGGGCATGATGCACAGGAGGAGCTCTTAGAGGAGCTGCATGACAAATCCCGCTTCCGCAGAGCCTACAAACGGGCGTGCTATCTGCTCGATGCGCGGGATTATTCGTACAGTCTGATGTACCAGAAGCTCATGGCGACCTATCATGACAGGGAGCTGTGCCATCGGGTCCTCACGCAGCTCGTGCAGTGCGGGGCGATCGATGACCGGCGGTATGCGGCGCGTCTGGCGGAATACTTAGTCGAGCGCAAGCGGTACGGCCTGTACCGGGTGCGGCAGGAGATGCTGCGCCGCGGGCTGGACAAGTCCCTGATCGAGGAGCAGCTCGAGGCCTTTTCGGAGACGGCCGAGGACCAGATCGGACAGGTGCTCGAGAAGAAATACGGCCGGTATCTGACCGATCCGGACGATCTCAAGGCCCGTCAGAAGGTCATCGCCGGCATGGCCCGCCTCGGCTACAGCTACGGAAGCGTGAAGGCAGCCATCGAGGACTATTTTGCGGACTTTGAGGAAGATGAGGAATAAGAACTGCGCCTGAGAAATGCGGCGCATAGCGCAATTGCAAATACAGAGTATGGGGCGAAGCCCCATGCGGGGTGCAGGGCCGCAGGCCCCGCATTCCACCCCCCTCCCTTCAGGGAGGGGGCAGGGGGTGGACCCCCGGAGAGGAGACCGGTTATGGCAATCAAGGTCGGGGTCGTATCCCTCGGATGCGACAAAAATCTGGTGGATTCCGAGCGGATGCTCTACAAGCTGCGTGAGCACGGGTACGAGCTCGTGACGGAATTCGGGGACTCGGATGTCGCCGTGGTCAACACCTGCGGCTTTATCCAGTCCGCCAAGGAGGAAGCGATCGAAACGATCCTCGAGATCGGCAAGCTCAAGCAGGAGGGCAGGGTGAAAAAGCTCATCCTGACCGGATGTCTGACCGAGCGTTACAAGGAGGAGGCAGCGGAGGAATTCCCGGAGGCGGATGCCGTGGTGGGCATCGGCAATGACCGGGACATCGTGGACATCCTCGACAGGGTCCTGCGCGGGGAGCGGGTCGTGGAATTTGCCCCGAAGGCGGAGGTGGAAATGACCGGCGAGCGCATCCTGTCCACACTGCCGTTCTTTGCCTATCTCAAGATCGCCGAGGGCTGCTCGAACTGCTGCACTTACTGCGCCATCCCCATGATCCGGGGAAAATTCCGCTCGGTGCCGATGGAGGCGGTCCTCTCGGAGGCGCGGTTCTTAGCCGCGCACGGCGTGACCGAGCTCAATCTTGTCGCGCAGGATACCACCCGCTACGGTGAGGACCTGTACGGGACCTCCCGCCTGCCGGAGCTTTTGCACGAGCTGTGTGCGATCGAGGGTGTACACTGGGTACGGCTCCTGTACTGCTATCCCGAGCGCATCACGGACGAGCTCATTGACACAATGGCACGCGAGGAGAAGATCGTCAAGTACCTCGATATGCCCATCCAGCACAGCGAGGACAGCGTCCTCTCCCGCATGAACCGCCAGAGCCGGCATGCACAGCTCATCACACTCATCGGAAAGCTGCGTGAGAAAATGCCGGACATCGTTCTGCGCACCACGCTCATCACGGGCTTCCCGGGTGAGACGCAGGCCGAATTTGACGCGCTTGCGGAGTTTGTGCAGGACATGCGCTTTACGCACCTCGGGTGCTTCCCCTACTCGCAGGAGGAGGGGACGAAGGCGGCAGCCTTCCCGGAGCAGCTCGATGAGGAGACCAAGGCCCACCGCGCCGACATCCTCATGGAGCAGCAGATGGAAATTGCCGCGGCCTACAATGCCGCACAGCTCGGGACGGTCAGGGAGGCCGTTGTGGAGGGCTTTGACAAGTGGGCGGAATGTTATTTCGGCCGCACACAGGCCGATGCGCCCGACATTGACGGGAAGATCTTCTTCACCTCGGAGAAGCCCTTACAGATCGGGGAATATGTGAACATCCGCATTACGGACACGCTCGATTATGACCTTGTGGGGGAGGCGCTTGCATGAATCTGCCAAACAAGCTGACGCTTCTGCGCATCCTGCTCGTACCGGTGTTCGTATTCTGCATGGACACGAGCTTTCCGGGGCATTTCCTGGCCGCGCTCCTCGTCTTTGCAGCCGCCTCCGTGACCGATGCGCTCGACGGGAAGATCGCCCGCAGCCGGGGGCTCATCACGACCTTCGGGAAATTCGCCGACCCCCTGGCGGATAAGATCCTGGTGCTGGCCGCCTTTGCGGTGATGCAGAACCTGAACACACAGCTCGTGGACCTGTACGGACGCGCGCTGTCCCTCCATGTGACGGATGTGGTGGTCATCCTCATTGCGGCACGGGAGTTCATGGTGTCCGGTCTGCGCCTTGTGACGGCGGAGAAGGGCGTGGTGGTCGCTGCCGGCATCTGGGGCAAGCTCAAGACCGCCTTCACAATGGTCACACAGGTGGCGATCCTTGTGTACCTGACGGTGCTGGAATTTGCGGACTATGCCCTGCCCGGCACGGTCATGCGCACGATGAGCTGGGTCTTCCTCCTGCTCGTCTGGGCAAGTGTCGTCCTGACATGGATCTCCGGAGGGATCTATCTGAAGGGGTACTGGAAATATATTGACATGAAATAGACGGGGGTCTGTGCTTCGGCCGCCCACCCCTTTTAGAAGTTAGAGGTGAGAGGTTAGAAGTTAGAATGCCTTTCTGGGACTTCCCCCTCCCTCCCGCTGCGGGGAGGGAGGGGCTATTTTCTTGCAGGAAGACGCCAGTCCCTCCGTTTCTGAATCGTTCCACAAAAAAACTGCCGTGCCTCTTCACGAGTCACGGCAGTCTTTGTACCAGCTGTCAGGCAGGTTTCATATCAGACCGGAAGCGTCACGAGGTCCACGAGGGAGCGCATGATGTTCACGGCGTCCGTGAAGGACAGTGCGCCGCTGCGGTCCACATCGGCGTTGAGCGCCCCCTGCTCCGAGAGGACCTCGGAACCGAGCTGCTCCTTGTTGACCGTGATGACATCCATGATGTCGCAGTCCCCGTCATCATCCGCATCGCCCCAGACCGTGACGGTCAGTCCGCCGCCCGTGGGCGTCTGCGTGGCGGCCTGCGTGGGAACGGCGGTCGGGGCCTGTGTCGGCGTTTCCACGGGTGCGGTGTCGCCGTCAGCCTCGGTGCCGTCGGGCTCGATGCCGTAGTACAGCGTACCGTTCACATAGACCGGGACGTACTTGGTGACGATACCGTGGAGGGTGCCGTCCTCGTCCGCTTCGCCCGATGCTGTGAGGAGCTCCGTGTTCGAGAAGTCGTTCGAGGGATCCCAACCGCTCTGATAATCCGGCAGCACGAACGCCAGCAGGATCTCACACTGCTGCATCCCCTCGGAGACCGGCAGCACCGCACGGCCGTCCGGGAGGTTCACCTCAACATAATAGATGTCCCCGTCATAGTGCTGGATGTCCGAAATTTCGGCGGGTGCAATGCCCTTGCCGGCATACATCGCAGCCTGGTCACGGTCGCATCTTACCACGACCTTCGTCGGGTCCAGACCCTTGTCCACGGCCTCGGACAGGTCCATATAGTACCGGAAGGAGATGTTGTCCTGCACCCGGGCGGGCCATGCGGAGTGGTTCGTGATCTTGAAGCTCAGGGTCGCACCCTGCGCATCCATGCCCTTGGAGAGCGTCTCCACATAGAACTCCGGCCCGTCATGGGCCTCCTTGGGCGGGAAGGCGGGGTCATTCTGGCCGCCGTACTTGTCGATCATCTTGCACAGGAGCGCGGTGTACCCGGCATTGTAGTCGGTCGTCACCTCGTTGTTGATGTAGTTGTTCCGGTCATCCTCATACTGGCCGTCCTCCGTGGGGCCGCCCACGAGTGCGCCGTAGAGGATGTGGCGGTTCGTATCCGGCATGAACACATCGTTCTTCCACGAGCCGTGGGAGGTGCGGTGATGCGCATTGCGGGGGGAATTCTCCCCGAAGCCGACCACATAGCTGTGCCCGTTGGGATTGTCGCCGAGGATGTAGTTGATCTGGCTCTCGTAGTAGGCCTCATGTGCCGAGGTATCCTTGCCCTTGAGAACGGTATCACAGGCCACGGCCGTCAGGAACGCACCGGTCGCTGCATAGCGGCAGCAGCCCCAGTTCTGGATGTAGGTCAGCGTGCCGTCCACCTTCTTGGCTTCGTTTTCAATGTATTGCAGATGGCGCTCAACACGCCCGATGTAGAACGGGTCCATGGTGTTCTGCGCATACAGGAGCATACCGCCCTGCATGGCATCGTCCCAGCAGTGCTCCCAGGAGAATTTGAGCTCATCCGAGCCGAGCTCCGTATCGAGGAGCGGGATGTAGGAGGACGCCTTCTCCAGGTACACCTGATCCCCGGAGGCGATGTACAGCCAGTTTGCCGCATAGAAGAGCTCGTCATAGAAATGCGAGGAGCGGTAGAACTGGGAGGCGTTGCTGTTCTGGTACACATCGTCACTTCTCGAGGCATCGGCAAGCTCGAAGATATGCTCGGCGTGGGTCAGGTAGCCCTCCCGCTTGGTCTCATCGATCCGCCCGTCGAGTGCGCAGTAGCCGGCTGCCAGCGCTGCGGCCATATTGCCGAATACGCACGAGCAGCCCTCGGAGGCCTCGAGCGTTTCGCGGATGGCGGCATAATCACCGCCGGCGTCCTCCATGCCGTACTGGTACAGCTCGACCGGGCCCCACCAGGTATGGTCATCGGTGCCGTTGCCGACCTGGAACACGACGGTATCCCCCTTGTCACAGCGGACGAAGTAGTCCATGACAAATTCAAGGTTGTTGACGTAGCTGGTCATTTCCCCGCAGCTCTCGATGCCCTCGGGGTACTGGTAGAGCCCCCACGCGAGCATGGCAGCGGAGTAGGCCATGGGGTGGTTGAACTTCACATGGTCGCCGGCATCGTACCAGCCGCCGTCGATCTCGTCGATGGTGGTGGAATCGGCACGCCATTCCACGCGGTTCCATTCCGGAAGATGGCCTGCCTGCTGGCATTCGTAGAAGTACAGGGACATTTGCAGTGCCTTGGCATAGTCGAATTCTGCCTCGGCGGCGACGGGAGTCCCGGGCAGGAGCCCGGCTCCGGTCAGGAGCATGGCGGCGGCGGTCAATGCGCCGGTGATGCGTTTTTTCATAGGGATCCTCCTTTTCTATGGCTGTGTTACGCACAAAAAGCTGCTTTTATCATACCATATCGGAGGGGAAATGTCAAGAAGGAAACCGGGGGTGCAGAGGGATTTTTGAGATCTGAAGGGGTCTGGGTGGGGGCTCCGCCCCCTGCTGGTTTCTCTTGATTTGTAAATTTACCTTCACCCCCGCCAGAGGGGGTCTTGCCACCCCCTCTGGACTCCGGGCAGCAGGGCCTGCAGCCCTGCACCTGCTTTTAAGCGAGTAGGGGGAGACAGTACTTCGGTGATCGCTAACCTTTCGACCGAATACCCCGGCTTACTAAAACCTAAGCGCGTTCTCCGGAGAAATGCATTCTTAGATTGTTGTCGCAGTGCCAGGCGAACAAGGTGCGTATGCACGGGAATTCCTGGGTAAGCATTAAGCTGCTTCACACCCGAAATGCGCTTGTCCGAGAATGCACCGAACGCACCGAACGCCCATCACAACCTGGCGGCGGTTAGCCGCCAGACAGGGTACCCTGCAAGTCTCCACAGGGGGTGCAGGGGGCACAGCCCCTTGCTTTGCAGGAGTGCAGAGGGCGCAGCCCTCTGCCGCCCCAGAGTCCAGAGGGGCGGGCGAGCGCCCCTCTGGTCGGGGGTGCAGGGGTCCTCCCCTCCACACGAAACCTCTCCGGGGGCCGAAGGCCCCCACGAGAGGTCTATCAAGTCTAAGTATCTAACTTCTTACCTCTCACCTCTCACCTCTCACCTCTAACCTCTAACCTCTAAAAGCCGCAGGCCCCCCAACAGCCCCAAGCTTCACAATCCCCGCTCCCCCTCAAAATGTTAGCCTATCTAACGTATTTGTATAATTCCTATCGATATGGTATAATATACATACGCAAAAACAGCGGATCCATAAATAGAAGGGAAGGATCAGAGCTATGGAAACAAGACAGATCTATGCGGATCATGCCGCCACAACGGCAGTATCCGATGAAGTGCTTGCGGCAATGCTGCCGTATTTCCAGACAAATTACGGCAATCCGTCGAGCATCTATGCACTCGGGCGCGAGAACGAACGCGCTGTGATGGACGCCAGAGCCAGGGTCGCTGCATGCCTCGGGGCGCAGCCGTCGGAGATCTTCTTCACGGCGGGCGGCTCGGAGTCCGATAACTGGGCCATCAAGGGCGCAGCGGATGCACTCGCCGCCAAGGGCAAGCGCCACATCATCACCACCGTGTTCGAGCACCATGCCGTGCTGCATACCTGCGAGTTCCTCGAAAAGCACGGCTTTGAGGTGACCTACCTCCCGGTATCTCCGGAGGGGCTTGTCACCGCGCAGCAGGTCGCCGATGCCATCCGTGAGGATACCGCACTCGTGACCGTCATGTATGCCAACAACGAGATCGGTACCATCCAGCCCATCGCCGAGATCGGTCAGATCTGCCGGGAGCGCGGCGTGTGGTTCCATACCGATGCCGTGCAGGCCGTCGGGAATGTCCCGATCGACGTGAAGGCACAGAACATCGACATGCTCTCGCTGTCCGGGCATAAGTTCCATGCCCCCAAGGGCGTCGGAGCACTGTACATCCGCAAGGGCGTGCGCATCCCGAACCTCATCCACGGCGGCGGCCAGGAGGCAGGACGCCGTGCGGGAACGGAGAACGTGCCGGGCATCATCGGACTTGCCAGGGCCCTTGAGATCGCCACACAGGACATCGAGGGGAAGATCGCTTACCTCACACCGCTGCGCGATCAGCTCATCGACGGGATCCTGAAGATCGACCAGACCCGGCTCAACGGGTCGCGGGAAGCAAGACTGTGCGGGAATGTGAACATCTCCATCGTCGGTGTGGAGGGCGAGAGCCTGCTTTTGCTGCTCGACGGCTTCGGGATCCGGGCCTCGTCCGGCTCGGCATGCACCTCGGGCTCACTTGACCCGTCCCATGTGCTGCTGTCACTCGGACTCATCCATGAGGTCGCACACGGGTCGCTGCGGCTGAGCTTTGACAGGGATCTGACACAGGAGGATGTGGACTACATCCTCGATACGATCCCGAAGGTCGTGGACAGGCTGCGCGGCATGTCACCCATGTGGGAGACCATCTGCAAGGAAGGGAAAAGACTCGTTTAGGAGGGATGCTATATGAATTACAGTGAAAAGGTCATGGATCATTTTATGAATCCGAGAAATGTGGGCGAGATCGAGGATGCCAGCGGCATCGGCGAGGTCGGCAATGCCAAGTGCGGGGACATCATGAAGATGTACCTGAAGATCGAGGGGGACACGATCACGGACGTGAAGTTCAAGACCTTCGGCTGCGGTGCGGCCGTCGCCACCTCCTCCATGGCCACCGAGCTCATCAAGGGCAGAACGATCAATGAGGCACTGGGTCTGACGAACAAGGCCGTGATGGAGGCCCTCGACGGGCTCCCGCCGGTGAAGGTGCATTGCTCGGTGCTGGCCGAGCAGGCCATCAAGGCCGCACTGACGGATTATTATCAGCGCCAGGGCATCGACCCCGAGCCCATTGTCGGGAAGGTGCCGGAGTGCGAGGAGTGCCATCTGGATTAAGGTCTTTGATAGGGGCAGGAACAGAAATTTTTGGCAAGCTGCAAAAAATTTCTTCCTACCCCTTGCTTTTTCCGGAAAAATGTGCTATGATAAAGAGAGATAACACGCTGACTGAGAAGATCGCAGGGCAATGAGCCCGTTCCCAGAGAGATGCGCATTTGGTGGAAGCGCATTGTCCGGGTGCCGCTGCGAGGTTCCCTCACGAGTGGCGCTGCCGAAGCCTGCAAGGGGTTGTAAGCGGCGATGTGGTGTCCGCATTAAGGACAAAGGGAGTGCTGGCTCCCGGCCAATGGGTGGTAGAACAAGTGCGGCTTGTCCCTTTGGGGATGGGCCGCTTTTTGCATTCATATTGGTAAAATCCCTGCAAAAACTTTTATGAGGTGAGAATATGAAAGAACAACTCAAAGCCATTGAGGAGAGGGCACAGGCTGCCATTTCCTCCGCTGCCGATCTTCGCTCACTCGATGATCTTCGCGTCAAGCTCCTGGGCAAGAAGGGCGAGCTGACCGCCATTTTAAAGCAGATGGGCAAGCTCTCCGCCGAGGAGCGCCCCGTCATGGGCCAGATGGCAAACCAGGTGCGCTCCACGCTCGAGGACATGCTCACCGAGCGGACCGAGATCCTGCGGCAGGCAGCACAGAATGCCCGCATCCAGGCCGAATCCCTGGACGTGACGGCCCCCGGCAAAAAGCCCCCCATGGGACGGCTCCACCCCCTGCAGATCGTGGAGGACGAGGTCCGCGAGATCTTCCTGGGCATGGGCTTTTCCGTGGCCGACGGTCCGGAGGTCGAGTATGACTACTACAATTTCGAGGCGCTCAATCTGCCGCCCGATCACCCGGCCCGTGATACGCAGGATACCTTCTATATCACCGACAAGATCCTCCTGCGCACACAGACCTCCTCCGTGCAGGTGCATGTGATGGAGCACCAGAAGCCCCCCATCCGCGTCATCTCCCCGGGGCGTGTGTACCGTTCGGATGCCGTGGATGCCACGCATTCCCCGCTGTTCCACCAGATCGAGGGACTGGTGGTGGACAAGGGCATTACAATGGCCGATCTCAAGGGCACGCTCGAGCTGCTGATGCAGCGGCTGTACGGCGAGGACTGCAAGATCCGTCTGCGCCCGCACCACTTCCCGTTCACAGAGCCCTCCGCCGAGGTGGATGTGATGTGCTTTGCCTGCCACGGCAAGGGCTGCCGCATGTGCAAGAACGAGGGCTATATCGAGCTGCTCGGCGCCGGTATGGTGCATCCGAAGGTGCTCGAGGGCTGCGGCATCGATTCGAGTGTGTACTCCGGCTTTGCCTTCGGTCTGGGCCTTGAGCGCATTGTCATGAGAAGGTATCAGATCAGCGATATGCGCCTGCTCTTTGAGAATGACATGCGCTTCCTTGAACAGTACAGATGACACCCGAGAGGCTGTATAAAAAGCTGTCCCCCCGTTACGGCGGGACGGTGTGGACCTGCATCGTGTGTGTGTCCCTCATGCTCGTCACGCTCGTGGTGATCCTGTCGGCGATGGTCTTTGCCGCCGAGGAGGGCAATTCCCTTGTGGGCGTGATCCTGGCACTGGTGACGATCGGCATTTTTGCGGGCATTATCTGGGGCCAGCGCAAAACGCTCCGGTATGAGGCATGGAAGCGCCAGAAGCGTCAGGAGCGTCTCTCTGCCCTTGGCGAGAGCGGCCTTGCAGCCGTCTGCGAGGAGCTTGCACGCACACCCGTATCCTACAAGACCTTTGTGCTCCTTGAGCAGTTTCTCTATATCCCTTCCAAAGGCATCCTCCTGCGCTATGAGGACATTGCCTTCTGGAAGACCATGCGGCATTCCACCAACGGTATCCCCGACAGCGTCTGGGTGGAGATCTCCGAGGCGGACGGCTTTATGGAGAAGGTGAATGTCCGCCAGTGGCGCACCTATCTCAAGGAGCTCGACAGCTTTCTTGAGGAGATGCACCGGCACGGCTTCGGGGACCAAGGACCCGAGCGCACCCGGAGTGCGCCCGCCGGAACACAGTACTGATGTGCGTCCAAGCTATTTTTTGTAAGAATCTGATGAATGATAACGGAGGTAATCACCTATGAATCTGTCCCTTAGATGGCTTGCCGATTATGTCAAGCCGGATGTCACCCCGCAGGAATTCTGCGCCGCCATGACCATGAGCGGCTCGAAGGTCGAGAGCTTCACCGAGGAATCTAAGTCCCTCGAGGGCTTTGTGATCGGCAGGATCTTAGAAAAGCGCCCGCATGAGAACGCCGATGCGCTCTTTGTCTGCTCGGTCGATCTCGGAGGGGAGGCGCCCGTGCAGATCGTGACCAATGCCAAAAACGTCCAGCCCGGGGACCTCGTTCCCGTCGCCACCCCCGGCACGACTGTGTCCGAGGGCGGTCAGTCCATGACGATCAAGGTCGCCAAGGTGCGCGGCGTGGAGAGCCGTGGCATGTTCTGCGGTCTGGAAACACTGGGCCTTACCCAGAACGATTTCCCCTACGCCGACCCCGATGCGGTCTTTGTGGTCAAGGAGGACTGCACCCCCGGTCAGGATGCGGCCTCCGCGCTCGGTGTGGATGATGTGTCCGTCGAGTTCGAGATCACCTCGAACCGCCCGGACTGTCTGTCCGTCATCGGCCTTGCAAGGGAGGCTGCCGCCACCTTCGGCACAGCGCTCACCGTGCAGGCACCGCAGTTCCACGGCTCGGATGAGGACATCACCAAGACCCTCGATGTGAAGATCGAGAACACCGAGAAGTGTACCCGCTATGCCGCAGGTCTTGTCCGCAATGTCAAGATCGCCCCCTCCCCGCGCTGGATGCGGGAGCGCCTGCGTGCATCCGGTGTGCGCCCCATCAACAACCTCGTGGACATCACCAATTATGTCATGCTCGAATACGGCCAGCCCATGCATGCCTTTGACCTGCGCTTTGTCGAGGGCGGCAAGATCCGCGTGAGAAACGCAAGAGCGGGCGAGTCCATCACGACCCTTGACGGCGTGGAGCGCCAGCTTTCCGAGAGCATGCTCATCATCGCCGACGAGAAAAAGCCCATTGCCGTGGCCGGCATCATGGGCGGCGAGTATTCCGGCATCATGGACGATACGGTCGATGTTGTCTTTGAATCGGCCTACTTCGAGCCCGTGCAGGTGCGCCGCACCGCCAAGGCGCTCGGCATGCGCACGGATGCGTCCGCCCGCTATGAGAAGGGCCTTGACGAGACCTCCATGCCCGTGACCCTCGCCCGTGCCCTCCAGCTCGTCGAGGAGCTGGACGCCGGTGAGCCCGTCGGCTCCACCATCGACTGCAATTATGCAAACCCTGCGCCCAATCACATCCCCTTCGATCCCGACTGGATCAACGGCTTCCTTGGCACACAGATCCCGGAGCAGGATATGAAGGATTACCTCACCCGCCTTGATATCAAGGTCGAGAACGGCGAGTGCATCGCTCCCTCCTTCCGCATTGATCTGGAGCGTCCCGCCGACATCGCCGAGGAGGTCGCCCGCATCTACGGGTACAACAACATCCCCTCGACCGTCATCCGCGGCGTGGCAAGCGCCCAGCTCACACCGGAGCAGAAATTCGAGCGGAAGGTCTCCCAGGTCATGACCGGTGTCGGCTGCAGCGGCATCCTCACCTACTCGTTCACCTCCCCGAAGGTCCTTGACAAGATCGGCCTGCCGGCGGATTCCGCACTGCGCAGGACCGTGACCATCACCAATCCCCTCGGCGAGGACACGAGCATCATGCAGACGACCACCCTGCCGGGGATGCTCGGGATCCTCTCGTCCAATTACAACAAGCGCAACCCGCGGGCATGGCTCTTCGAGATCGGCAAGGAGTACCTGCCCACCGGTGAGGACACCCTCCCGGAGGAGCCGCACCGCCTGACGGTCGGCCTGTACGGGGACTGCGATTTCTACACGCTCAAGGGGATGATCGAGGTCCTGCTCGAGAAGCTGGGCGTGCCGGATGTGCGCTATACGCGGTGCGATGACAAGTGCATCTACGATGAGAAATGCGCCTTCCATCCCGGCCGCAGCGCCGCCGTTTACAGCGGCGAAACACCGCTCGGTCTCTTCGGTGAGATCCATCCGGATGTGCAGAAGACCTACGGGATCGGTGTGCGGACCTATGCCGGAAAATTCGACATCCCGGCGCTCTTTGCCGCCGCTGTCGAGGAGATCACCTACAAGCCCCTGCCGAAGTTCCCGGCCATGACCCGTGACATCAGCCTTGTGTGCGATGAGGAGGTGCCGGTGGCAGAGCTTGAAGCTGCGATCGCAGAGGCCGTGGGCCGGTATCTTGAAAAGATCGAGCTGTTCGACGTCTACCGCGGTGAGCAGATCGCCGAGGGCAAGAAGAGCGTGGCCTACAACATCATCATGCGTGCCCAGGACGAGACCCTCACCAATGAGCAGGCCGATGCTGCCATGAAGCGCGTGGTCAAGGCCCTCACCAAAATGGGCGCTGAGCTGAGAGATTGAGCGGAGGATCCGTTTTGCCGGAAGGGAGTGTTTTCTATGGATTTCGGGATCATTTTGGCAGGCGGCAGGGGCAAGCGCATGAAGGCGCAGCGCCCCAAGCCCCTGTTCGAGGTGCTGGGGATCCCCATGCTCGAATGGGTGATCCGCAGCTGTGAAGCGGCACAGGCCGGACAGCTGTGCATTGTCAAGGGCTACTGCGGCGAGCAGATCGATGCGTACTTAAACGGCAGATACCCCACCGTTTTGCAGGCCGAGCAGCGCGGCACCGGACATGCCGTGATGCAGGCAGCGGACTTCCTAAAGCAGGACCGGGAGGGCTGCACGCTCGTGCTGTGCGGCGATGCGCCCTTCCTCGATGCGGATACCATCCGGAAGGCGCGGGAGCTGCATACGGCGCAGCACAATGCCGTCACCGTCATCACGGCATGCCTCCCCGTTCCCACCGGGTACGGGCGCATCGTGCGTGAGGGCGATGCGCTTGCCGGGATCGTGGAGGAGAAGGATGCGGACGAGACGCAAAAGCGCATCACCGAGATCAATTCCGGCGCGTACTGGTTCCGGACCGGGGATCTGCTCGATGTGCTCGATTCGCTCTCGTGCGACAATGCCGCCGGGGAGTACTACCTGACGGATACCGTGGCGCTGCTCCTGCAAAAGGGACTGCGTGCGGGGGCATATCTCACCGAGCATGCCGATGTGGTCATGGGGGCCAACAGCCAGCGTGATCTGCTCGCACTCAACGATCATGCCCGGATGCGGGAGATCGGGCGGCACCTGGACAACGGCGTCATTTTCGACTGCACGGACGGCGTGATCCTCTCGCCCGATGTGACCATCGGCGCGGGGACAAGGATCCTCCCCGGGACCATCCTGCGGGGAAAAACCGTCATCGGCGAGGGCTGCACTGTCGGCCCGAACACGCTTCTCGAGAACTGCACGGTCGAGGACGGAGCAAGCCTCAATTATGTCCAGGCGTACCAGTCCCTGATCGAGAAGAATGTCAGGATCGGGCCGTTCGTGCATATCCGGCCGAACAGCCGGATCCGGCAGGGCGTGCGCATCGGGGACTTTGTGGAGATCAAGAATTCCGACATCGGCGAGGGAACGGCCATTGCGCACCTGACATATGTCGGGGACAGCGACGTGGGCCGCAAGGTGAATTTCGGCTGCGGTACGGTCACGGTCAATTATGACGGCATCATGAAGAGCCGCTGCGAGATCGGGGACCATGCCTTCATCGGCTGCAATACGAACCTGATCGCGCCCGTGAAGCTCGGCAAATACGCCTACACGGCCGCCGGTACGACGGTCACCAGGGACATCCCCGAGTATTCCCTGGCCATCGACCGCGGTGCCATGACGGTCAAGGAGGGCTACAGCCTGCGCAAATTCGCCGGCAAGCTCGATTTCAACAAGAGTACATCCATTCGGAATGAGAAGAAGAAATGATAAGAAAAGCCGCCCTGAGGGCGGCTTTGTATTTTGGGGCGCACCCCCAAATCAGGGGGTGTGGGGGACGGCAGTCCCCCCACAAGAAAAAAGAAAAAAGCCCCCTCCCCTCCCGCGAAGCGGGAGAAGGGAGGGGGTTGGGGGCGGGCCGCCTGCCGATGAGCGCGGGCTCCCCGCTCAGATGCAATAGTCATTCCCGTCCATGTTCTCGGAATGCCGCAGGATGTCCAGGAGCGTCACGCTGTCAAGGTATTTCTGTACCACATCATTCAGCCCCTGCCAGATGTAGAGCGTGGCACAGTCCTCCGCACGCGGACAGTCATTCTCCGGCTGCTCCAGACAGGTCACGGGTGCCAGGGACCCCTCCGTTGCCCGCAGGACATCCCCCACCGTCAGCACGTCCAGCGGCTTTGCCAGCATGTAGCCCCCCTTGTTGCCGCGGTTCGTGCGCAGGATCCCCCCGCGGTTGAGCATCGGCACGATCTGCTCGAGATACTTCTTCGAGATCTGCTGCCGCTCGGCAATGTCCTTGAGCGAAATGTAGCCTTCATCCTGATGATGCGCCAGATCAATGAGCATCCGCAGCGCATACCGGCCCTTCGTTGAG
The DNA here is from genome assembly GCA_017460955.1 of Oscillospiraceae bacterium. GTDB lineage: Bacteria > Bacillota > Clostridia > Oscillospirales > Ruminococcaceae > UBA3855. The sequence continues at coordinate 48,661 of JAFTZY010000002.1, read as the reverse complement.
ATCTTCATACTACGCCTCCTTGTATCGGACTTGTCCGGAAGATTCCGGGGAAGTCAGCTGCTGTCCGCACACACCCTCCGGCGTGCGGCCCTTATTACTTAATTATACCATAGGTTTAGTATGTTTTCAAGTGACAAATACTTCCCTCTTTTCACCGTTATTCTCTTTTGTATAGCTGGAACCGACGGGATGCATGGGCATGATCCGACCATTTTTCGGGAGTTTTCCATGCATCCGTCAAAATTTGACACGCTGGCGACTGCACTTTTGTAAAGAGAGTCGAATTTTTTTACAATTTATGCATTCTTAAGGAAACAGCGATTGACTTTTTTGGGAGACGGTGGTATAATGAGGATAATGTGGGCGGGTCTGCCCATTTATGAATCTGCACGTTTTGAACTGCACAAGAAAAGAGGAGCAACACCATGAAAAGAAGTCGAAAAGCGGCAGCCGGCATTCTGGCTGCACAGCTCATGCTGCAGGGCGCGATGCTCGCACCCCAGACAGCCCTGATCCCCCAGACAGCCCATGCTGCCGAGGATACCATCACCGTCACCGACGGGACCAATGTCCCCACCACGCTCAAAACGGGCACCCTGGTCAATGTCAAGGGCATCGTGACGAGCGCTTCGTCCAATATCGTGTCCGTCACCGTGGGCGTGTACAATGCCTCCGGAAAAATGGTCACCGGCAAGACCCAGGCCGTGGGTGCCAAGACCTATGACCTCTCGAAGCTCGATTATGCCGTTTCCTTCAACACCCTGCCCGTCGGCAGCTATACCTACGGCGTGTTCGTGACCAACGGCACCTCCAAGAATTATCTGGCTGTCAAGCAGGTCTTTTCCGTGTCCGATTCCGGCACCTCTGCATCGACCCCCGCTGCCACCGCCGATGACCTCACCGTGACCGGCGGCACCACCGTTCCGGCCACCCTGAAAAAGGGGACGCTCGTCAATGTCAAGGGGACCATCACCAGCGGCTCCTCCCTCATCACCTCCCTCACCGTGGGTGTGTATGACAGCGCCGGCAAGCTCATCTCCGGCCGTACCGTGCAGCCCGCTGCCAAGTCCTATGACCTTGCAAAGCTCGACAATTATGTCAGCTTCGATACCCTGAGCGAGGGGACCTATTCCTACAAGGTCGTCGCTACCAATACGGCCCACAGCAACCAGGCCGTGGTCTCCCAGAGCTTCACCGTCAATGCCACCGGCACGGCAGCTGCTGCCACCCCCACGGCGACCGCAGCCTCCGATTCGCTCTATGTCACCGGCGGCACCGCCATTCCGGCAACGCTGAAAAAGGGCGGCCTTGTGACCGTCAAGGGTACGCTGCAAAGCGGCAGCTCCAACATCACCTCCGTGACAGCCGGTGTCTATGACAAGTCCACGGGCAAGCTCGTCTCCGGCAAGACCGATACCCCCAATGCCAGGACCTACGATCTGCACAAGCTTGATGACGATATTGCGTTCGATACCCTGCCCGCCGGCAATTATGTCTACAGAGTCATTGCCACCAACAGCGCCTATCAGAACCGCATCGTGGTCGGCCAGAGCTTTACCGTGACCGAGGCAGCCTCGACCACGCCTGCCACACCGTCCACCCCCGCTGTGACCGACAAGGTCACCGTGAGCGGCGGCACCACCGTTCCGGCCACCCTCAAGGTCGGCAGCATCGTCAATGTCAAGGGTACCGTGACCAGTCCCTCCACGAACATCACCTCCGTGACCGTGGGCGTGTATGACGCAGCCGGCAAGATGGTCACCGGCAAGACGCAGACCGTTGCCGCCAAGTCCTATGACCTCTCGAAGCTCGACTATGCTGTAGCCTTCAATAAGCTCCCCGTGGGCACCTATACCTACGGTGTGTATGTCACCAACGGCACGAACAAGAACGATCTGGTCGTCAAGCAGGTATTTGCCGTCACCACCGACGGGAAGGCAGCGACTGCCGGGACAAGCACCGGCACGGCGACCGCATCCGATTCGCTCTATGTGACAAGCGGTACGAGCGTTCCGGCCACCGTCAAGAAGGGCACCGCCGTTGTGGTCAAGGGAACGCTCCGGAGCGGCTCGTCGAACATCACCTCCGTGACCGCCGGTGTGTATGACAAGGCCACCGGCAAGCTCGTGACCGGCAAGACCGCCGCGCCCAATGCCAAGACCTATGACTTAAAGCAGCTCGACAGCGGCATTACCTTCAACACCCTGCCCGAGGGCAATTATGTCTACAGAGTCACCGCCACGAACAGCGCCTACAAGAACCGCGTTGTGGTCGGCCAGAGCTTTGCCGTCACCGCCGACGGCAAGCCCGCATCCTCGACGCCCACTACGCCCACGACACCCTCGTCCGCCACGACGGCCGACAGCCTGTACCTTGCCGGCGCCGGGAACATCCCTGCCACCCTCAAGAAGGGCCAGAGCCAGAGCATCCTCGGCACTGTCAAGAGCGGCACATCCAACATCACCTCCGTTTCCGTGGGCGTGTACAACAAGTCCACCGGTGCGCTGGTTTCCGGCAAGACCACGGCCGTGAATGCCAAGACCTATGACATCAAGGCACTCGACAACAGTGTGGATTTCGTAAGCCTGGGTGTGGGTGACTATGTATTCCGTGTCATCGCCTCGAACAGCGCGTATGCAAACCGCATCGTCTATGCCAAGAGCTTCTCCGTATATGAGGATACCGCAGCTCCCACGACGACGACCGACAGCCTGTACCTGACCGGCGGCACACAGATCCCTGCCTCCCTGAAAACGGGCAGCAGCGTGACCATCAAGGGTACGGTCAAGAGCGGCTCCTCGAACATCACCTCCGTTTCCGTGGGCGTGTACAATAAGACGACCGGTGCGCTCGTGACCGGCAAGACCGTTTCCGCAGCTGCCAAGACCTATGACCTGTCGGCACTCGACAAGCAGGTGGATTTCGACAAGCTCACCGAGGGCAATTATGTGTACAGAGTCATCGCCACGAACAGCGCGAACAAGGGCAAGATCGTCTATGCACAGAGCTTTGCCGTTGCCAAGGACGGCACGGCGGCACAGACCTCTGCCTCCGACGGCATCACCGTGACCGGCGGGACGACCGTGCCTGCCAACCTGAAGAAGGGCAGCCTGGTGAATGTCAAGGGTACCGTGACAAGTGCCTCGACGAACATCACCTCCGTGACCGTGGGCGTGTACAATGCCGCCGGCAAGATGGTGACCGGCAAGACGCAGGCCGTGAACGCCAAGACCTATGACCTCTCGAAGCTCGATTATGCCGTGACCTTCAACAAGCTTGAGCTCGGCACCTACACCTACGGTGTCTATGTTTCAAACGGCACGACCAAGAACGATCTTGTGGTCAAGCAGGTATTCAACGTGACCGCGGACGGCAAAGCACCGGCCTCCGCGAGCGCATCGACGGACAAGCTGGCGCTGACGAACGGGACGGCCGTTCCGGCGACCCTGAAAAAGGGTACGGCCGTGATCGTGAAGGGGACCGTGACGAGTGCCTCCACGAACCTGACCGCCGTGACGGCAGGCGTCTATGATGCTTCCGGGAAGCAGGTCACCGGCAAGACCGCCAATCCCGCGGCCAAGACCTATGACCTCTCAAAGCTCGATGCCGCCATCACCTTCAATACCCTCCCCGCCGGCAGCTACACCTACAGGGTGTATGCCACCAACAGCGGGAACAGCAATTCCCTGCTGACAAGCCAGAATTTTACGGTGCAGTAAAAGCTTAGGATCACATGCAAAAGCCCCCCTGAAAAAGGGGGGCTCAGATTGTCAAAAAAGCTTGTTGCCGCCTAAAGGCGGCAAGGAGAGTCGCGTTTCAATTGATAGGTAGGGCGCGCTTTTTTTGCAAAAAAGCGCCCCTCTTCAAAAAACAGTCCACAGGACTGTTTTTTGAATTCACCCCTGAAAAAAGCGACGGGCAGGGGATTTCGCCGCCTGCGGGCGGCGACCAGGGCTTTCAGCCCTGGACCTGACCAGCTTTTTGAAAAAAGCGAACCCCAAAAACTTTTATTGCGCCTTCGGCGTAGCTGCCAAGCGCTTTTTTGACAGACTGAGCCCCCCTGAAAAAGGGGGGCTTTCAGTTTGAGCCTCCCCTTACAGGGGGATGGCCCTTCCTCCCGATGCAGGGGGGCGCGGGGGGACGTAAGTCCCCCCCCATAAGAAAAAAACACCCCCACCCCACCCGCGAAGCGGGGGAGGGAGGGGGCAGGGGGTGGGCCCCAGAAAGGATGCCCGCCCCCGAAGGGCCTTTTTTACATGCTCCCGAAAAAACCCTTGACAACACACTGCAAATGTGCTATACTATAACTGTACTAACACGAATAATACACATATGACGGTAGAAATGACGACATTACAGCAAAGGAGGGTCTGCATGTTTGATATCGACCTGATGAGCCGGGTCCCGATCTATGAGCAGCTGTACCGGAAGGTCACACAGCTCATCCTCAAGGGGGTGCTGTGTGAGCAGGACAAGCTGCCGAGCGTGCGCAGTCTGGCCACCGATCTGGGTGTGAACCCGAATACGGTCGCCAAGGCCTATGCACTGCTCGAGCGTGACGGCATCATCTATTCCCTGGCAGGACGTGGGAGCTTCGTGGCAAAGCCCGACACCCTGCTCGCCCAGGAGCGGGTGCTCCGGGATTTCGACACGGCCGCAGCCCATGCCCTGGATGTGGGCGTGACACGGGAGACGCTGTGTGAGCGGATCCGGAACATCCCAGAAACGAAGGAGGAATCAGCAGTATGATGACTTTGAAGGGCGCCGTCAAGCGCTTTGGCGAGTTCAATGCCCTGGACGGCGTTGACCTTGAGATCCCGGAGGGAACCGCTTTCGGTCTGCTCGGCTCGAACGGTGCCGGCAAATCCACGATCCTGCGCCTGTTCAGCGGGATCTACAGCCCCGACGGCGGGGAGGTCCTCATCGACGGGGAGGCCGTGTATGACCATGTGGGCGCCAAGCAGAAGGTCTTTTTCATCAACGATGAGACCATCCAGTTCGGCGGCTTTACGCTCATGCAGCTCAAAGCGTTCTATCAGCAGTTCTATCCGACCTTCTCCGAGGCCATCTTCCAGCGCCTGCAGGGCGCCATCCAGCTGCCCCTGAACCGGAAGATCAGCACCTTCTCCAAGGGCATGAAGCGCCAGGCCATCGTCATTGTGGGGCTGGCCTGCTGCACGCCGTACCTGCTGCTCGACGAGGCCTTCGACGGCCTGGATCCGACCATGCGCATCATCGTCAAGCGCATGCTCGTCGATGCGATGTGTGAGCGGGGCCTGACCGTGGTCATCTCCTCGCACAACCTCAAGGAGATCAACGAAATGTGCGATACCGCGGCACTTCTGCACCGGGGCAAGATCATCTTCAACCGGCAGATCGACAGCCTCAAGGGGACCGTCCATAAGATCCAGGTGGTCTTTGCCGACCGGGAGCGCGCCTTTACGCCGCAGGACTTCGGGGGACTGCCCATCCTGCATTTCCAGCGCGCACAGAGCATTTATCACATCATCGCCAAGGGTGACGAGGCCTCCATCCGGCAGGCACTTGCCCCCCATCATCCCGTGGTAGCGGACCTCGTGCCGCTGTCCCTCGAGGAGATCTTTATCTATGAACTGGAGGTGCTCGGCTATGACAGCCAGGTCTTTGCCTGATTACAGCGTCCGCAATGCAAGGCGTGTGGTGAAGCAGAATGCAAAGCTTGCCATCGTCACCTGCATCCTCGAAGCACTCGGCATCCCGCTCATCATGGGCGCGGTCATGCTCCATCAGATCGTCGAGACCCTGCCGGATACCCGGTCCGCCATCATCGGGATCTCGGCCTATGTCCCGTATATGATGATCGGCTCGACCTGCCTGTCGGTATCCGTCGTGCTCGGTCTGTTCCATGCCATCGTCAGCTTCCAGGAGACCTGGAGCCGCACGAGGGTCGATATGCTCTATGCACTCCCCTTAAACGGCACACAGCGCTTTTTCAGCCACTATGCCGGCGGTGCGCTCATGTACCTTGTCCCCTATGCCGGGGCGGCAGTCCTCGGACTGCTCCTGAGCATCCTGCTCAATTTCCTTGTGCATGCCGAGGAGCTCGGAATGACACAGACGGAGCATCTGCAAACAGTGCTGACCTATTACGGCAAGAGCGTCGTGGGACTCTTCCTGCTCATGTGGATGTACTACACCCTCAGTGTGCTCCTGACCTCGTGCTGCGGTACGCTCTTTGAGAGCATCTATACCAATCTGCTGCTCAATCTGCTCATTCCCGGCGCACTGGCCGCCGTCATCGGCGTTGTCACCTATGCCGTGGACGGGCTGAGCTTTGAGTATTCGTGGGACATCATCGGGTTTACGAGCCCCGTCGGCGGCCTCATCTACCTCATCGTCGTGCTCATTGCCGGGGACAGCGGGGATCTCTTCGATGACTACTCCTACTACGGCAGGGTCTATGTGACGCAGGCAGCGCCGCATTCCACGGCCTTCCTGTATCTGCGCTGGGCCGTCATCATCGTCCTTGTCACTGCCGCCATGGCGGTGCTGGCTTGGCAGCTCTACCGCCGCCGCAAGGCCGAGCGCGTGGGACAGCCCTTTGTCTGGGTGGGGGCGTACTATCTCCTGCTCACCCTCGTGACCGTGTGCATCCTGTGCCTGATGACAGTCGGGATGGGCCTTGCTGCGATCCTCTTTGCAGCGATCGTGTTCTTTATCCTCGAGGTCATCCGCAAGAGGGGATTCCGCCGCTTCTGGCTGTCGGCCTGCGTCTTTGTGGGCATCGTGACCGTGAGCATCGGCGGGTACTTCCTCACCGTCAGGACCGGCTGCTTCGGATGCGACCGGTATATCCCGCCGGCAGCGGCCGTCTCCTCCGCCAAGATCGTGTTCCATGAGCACTTTGACGGCGAAGGCTCGCGGCTCTCGCTCGAATTTACCGACAAGGATGTCATCCGTGCCGTGCAGGACGCACAGCGCAGCTTCCGTTCGGACAATGACGAGATCGGTACACTCCGGGACGCACTCCGGGACGGCAATTATTTCACGGTGGATTACCGCGATGCCTACGATTATTCCTATGAGGATGATTACGGCTATGTTGAGAACTCACCCTCGGAGTATGATGCCATGCTCGATGACGACTGGTTCACACGCTACCAGGAGGATCATTATGACGTGGGCTTCTACTCCTTCCGCACGTCGCGTGTGGAGATCGTGTACTATTCGCTGACCGGTGCCCAGTGCCACCGCAGCTACGATCTGCTGGCCGACGATTATACGGCACTTGTCAGAGCCGTGGCCGGCACGCCCCTGTATGCCGAGGCAGAGGCCAAGGCCCTCGAGTCCCATCTTGACAGCGCGTATGCGATGTACGATGACGACTATGAGGAGCGCCGCGTGCCGTATTCGGTGGAATTTGAGGTGGACAACGGCCGGAAGTACCGGTCCGTCTCCCTCAAGAACGCACCGGAGAAATTTGACCAGCTCATACAGGCCTACCAGCGCGATCTGGAAGCCATGAGCGCCGAGCAGATCCTCAACGGCGAGACCGTCTGCACGATCGAGGAGATGCCCGTGACGAAGGACTGCACGAACACCCTGCAAATGCTCACGAGCTTTGGCTTTGAGGAGTTCACCCCGCTCGAGCGCTTCTTTGGCACGGATGCGGGCGGCTACTATTACGAGCAGATCCTGGGCGTGCGGCTGTACGCGCCGGGGACCTACCGGTTCGATACCAGGACGCTTTCCACGACGGAGACGGACAATGTGTACTTCAACGGCAAGCCCGCCTACGAGGATCTTTTCTCGAGCGATGCTCTGTCGATCGAGGATGACGAGACCGTTGCAGACATGCGTGCGCTGCTTGAAGCAGCCCGCCGTCCGTACAGCACCGAGGACGACTGCTATCTGCTCCTGGTGAACGGGGCGTACTACCTGATCCCGATGGAGGATGCTGGACTTGCCGAGGCCGTTGCCGGCGGCAAGCTGGTGTCAGTGGCCTATGACGAGTTCTGGAGCCGGTACGATTTCTCGGATGATTATGAGGATTCCGACTGGTATGATGACTGGTACGGGTATTATGACGACGAAATGTACGGCGCCTTCGGACCCGATGAGGACTACGATGACGACTACGGGTACTATGACGACGACTACGAATATTTCAGCGACGAAGATTTCGTGTATGAGGAATCCTGACAATGCAAAAGAGCCGCCCATGCAGGGCGGCTCTTTTCATTAGTCAGCCTCTTTTCGGCGGATAAGGCTCGCGCTCGTCAGTCAGTCCGAGCAGATAATCCACGCTCGTATGGTAGAACTGCGCAAGCCGGACCGCGGTGTCCGCACGCAGCTCGATCACGCCGTTCTCGTACTGGGAATAGGTATTCTGCGTCACATTCAGATACTCCGCAAGCTCCCTCTGCTTGTGATCGCCGTCCTCCCGTAAATTCCGGATCCTTTCATATTTCATCGGCATCACCCTATTTCAGTATGCCATATTTTCGACCCGCATATTGACTTTTATCTTGATTACAGATATAATAAAAGAGAAGGGGGGTGTGACCATGGAATTGTATGAGAAGCTGTATCACCTGCTGTTCAACGGCATCACGGATGTTCTGCCGATACTCGAAAGCGGCGGGCCGGACGCAGCCGGGCAGGCCTTGCAGATGCTGCATGCACTGCAAAGCCGTGCCGAGGAGGTGTATATGGATACTGCTCCTACAGAATAAAGCAGATCAGGCCGCTGCAGCCCTCGTTGATGACGCGCTCCAAGGTCTCCTGGAGCTTTCCGCGTGCCTCGGCGGGCATGCGGTAGAGCTTGGTGCGCAGGCCCTCGTTGACCAGCTCGTGCAGGGATTTGCCGAAGATGTTCGACTCCCACAGCTTTGCCGGATCCTCCTCAAAGCCCTGCAAAAGATACATCACCAGCTCCTCGCTCTGCTTCTCGGAGCCCACAATGGGGCTCACCGTCGTGCGGATCCCGGCACGCATCATGTGGATCGAGGGCGCCGACGCCTTCAGACGCACCCCGTATTTGCCGCCCTGGCGGATGATCTCCGGCTCCTCGAGCCGCAGCTCCTCCATCGTGGGCATGACGATGCCGTAGCCCGTCTCCTCCACCTCCCGCAGGGCCGGCTCGAGCCTTGCATACTGCTGCCGGACCGCGCACAGCTCCTGCAACACATGCATCAGCGCCCCCTCGTCCCGGATCGACAGCCCCGTCGCCTCACTGAGAATGTGGAAGAACAGCGACGGCTCGAGCGCGGCCGTGATCGTGACCGTGCCCGTGCCAAGGTCGATCTGCGTTGCACGCGCATGCTCAATGTACCGGCAGGGCAGGAGCTTTTCCGCAAGATCCCGCGCATCCGCGACCGTGCTCAGCCCCTGCGCCGCCTCCCGGACAGCCCCGAATACCTCCTGCTTGACCGGATGCTCCTTCGAGAGCACCGAGATCCAGCCGGGCATGGCGAAATTCACCTCCCGCACCGGGAAGGCATAGAGCAGCGCCGTCAGGATCTCCCGGATCTCTGCCTCCCCCATCGTCAGACAGCTCACCGGAAGGACCTGCGTCCCGTAGCGCTCCGAAAGCGAAGCGGCCAGCTCCCGGGCATCCGGTGTGTCCGGCTCCACACAGTTGAGCAGCACGACAAATGGCTTGCCCAGGCCCTGCAGCTCCTCGATGACACGCTGCTCGCATTCGGCGTATTCCTCACGCGGGATGTCCGAAATGCTCCCGTCGGTCGTCACCACCAGCCCGATGGTCGCATGCTCCGTGATGACCTTCTGCGTGCCGACCTCGGCCGCCATGTTGAACGGTACCTCCTCCTCGTACCAGGGCGTCTGTACCATCCGGGGCATCTCGTTCTCGATGTACCCCAGCGCACTGGGCACAATGTAGCCCACACAGTCGATCATCCGCGCCCGCAGCCTTGCACCGCCCTCGAGCTCCACCGGAACGGCCTGCTCGGGGATGAATTTCGGCTCGGTCGTCATGATCGTCTTGCCCGCCGCCGACTGCGGCAGCTCATCCACGGCGCGTTCCTTCCGGAAGGCCTCCTCAATGTTCGGGATCACCAGCGTCTCCATAAAACGCTGGATGAGTGTGCTCTTGCCGGTGCGCACCGGCCCGACCACCCCGATGTAGATGCACCCGTCCGTGCGCCGGGCAATGTCACTGTAAATGTCCATCATTGATCGCTCCCTTCTGTCTCACCCGATGATCGGGATCAGCAGCATGCCGTCCTCCGGCAGCACCTCATCGGCCAGGTCGTTCTCCTCCATGACCGCCTCCACACTCGTGTGGCAGCGCTTGGCGATCTCCCAGACCTCCTCCCCGGCACGGCCGAAGCACAGCCGCAGTGCATAATCCTGCGGCAGCAGGGCCTCCTCCATCGACAACCCGGAGAGTACCTGCGTGGTGACCGTCCGGCACAGCTCGCCCTCAAAATGCAGCTGCGTGCGCACACTGACCTCCCCTGCCCCCGTCAGGGTGTAGCTGCAGCTCTCGGTCTGTGCGGTCAGATCGTAGAGTGCCGTGTCCGCATCGGACGTACACGGGTACTCGAAGGCCTCCTCCCGTTCCAGGAGCCGGGGCGCACCGCCCTCCTCCCGTACAAGGACGCAGTAATGCAGCATCCCCGTGATGCACAGACCCTCCTGTGCCGGGGCGGTGCCAAGACCGCGCACCTCGCACCAGGCGTCATATACGCAGTCGAGCACAAAGTCGGAGGTGAGGTTCGCATCACAGGAGAGCAGGCCCGTGAAGGGCTCGGGGGCGCCCTGGGTACACAGGGTCACGGACTCGGCATGGCACGGATGCAGTGTGGAATAGGCATCCTGCACAAGACGCAGGCACTCGCGGCGCTGCACGGTACACACGGCCCGCAGCTCCGCCTCGCAGCGCAGGGCGTGGACATCGCCGCTGCCGTCGGCGGCGGGGGTGAGCTCACAGGAGACAACACTGCACCGGATGCGGCAGGGATCGTCCTCGGTGAGTTCCTCGGATTCGACAAGCTGGGAGAACGGCAGACGGAAGCTCATCGGCTCGAGGGTGCCGTCCGTTCCCGCGCATGCATACACGAGCTGCACATCGAGCTCGCCCTGCACCATGAGCCGGCCGGAGACCTGACGCTTTTGCAGACCGACGCACTGCGCTGCCATGCGCACGACATGGAGGAGCGCGGGCTTGGTGCTGCCAAGGGAGAGCTCCTCGGACAGGTGGATGCTCTGCTCGCACTCGGTCCGGCTGACGGGGCAGTCCACCTGGCAGCGGCGCAGCTGGAGCCCCTCACCGGAGGCATCCTGAAGGACCTCGGTGTGCTCCTGCGCCCGCAGACGGATGCGCACGGTCACCGCGCCCCGGACATCGAGCCGGCGCTTGGAGACGGCACGGCAGTTGACAAGATCCGTCACGGGGGTGAGCTCGCAGAGGACCTCGCCCTCGGGGAGCTCGAGCGTGCGGGTGAAATGCAGCGTCTGCGTGACGCTTTGCAGCACATGGGAGCCCTCCGTGCAGTACAGGATGCGGATGCACGCGGCCAGGCCGTAGGTGAGCCGTCCTGGCTGGATGCTGCGGCTTTCGATGACGGGGGTGATGAACGCCCGGACGAGTGTACAAACGTCGGGATAATAATCCGGGAGCACATAGTCGAGCTCCACGCTCTGTTCCTGCACGGGGCAGGGCAGCTCCCGGGTGGTGGTCACAGCCGCCTTGGTGGTTGCAAGTTCCATAGGTTACCTCCTCGATCTCACGGTGTTGGTACAGTGTATGTGAGGAGGGACAAAGATATGCCAACGCGGAAAAAAGGAAGGAGCCCCCACACGGGAGGCTCCTCTCAGGTATCAAATTCAGTTCAGGAATTCGCTGATGGACACATACGGGTTCTTCGCACCGATGTAGGCCGCATACCGCAGGATATAGGACGCATCCTTGGCATTGACCGCACCGTCCTTGTTCACGTCACACGCATTGCGCTGGGCAAGGGTGAGGCTGGGCTTTCGCTTCGCGCCGATCTGGGCGGCGGTCATGAGCACGGCGGACGCATCCTTGGCGTTCACCGCACCGTCCTCGTCGGGGTCGCCCTCGGGGAGGGGGGCGTCAGTGAGGACTTCCATGGGTACGGCGGTATCCAGGTAGGTGATGGCCTTCACTGTGGCACCGGGCTCGATCGTGCGCAGATCCTGGATGAAGTAGCCGTTCTCATCCGAAAATGTGTACGTCCTGCCCTCGTCATTGACAAACGTAAAGCTCGTGCTGTACGGCTCGTCATCGAAGGTGTAGGCAACGGCATACCCCATCTTGTCTTCGCTGGTGTGCAGCACCGGCTCATTCTTCTCTACCAGCGTCAGCTCCTCGGTGTGGAGCAGCTCGTCATAGCGCCCGATATTCTCAATATAGGTGGGCTCATCCTTCAGCGGAGAATCGGACTCGGAAACGATGGTCCCAAGATAGGACTCGAGCGTTAAGAAGTTGCCGTGGAACACCAGCACATCCCCGACCTCTACCTCCTTCTGATCGGGTGCATAGGTGCTCGGGAACAGGGCAGGCTTCGTTTCAAGGGTGGCGTAATTCCAGATGGAGACAGGACTTACACCGAACGAACCGGTCCCCTTTGCAGTGGAGTAATACAGCCCAAGATTGTAAAACAGCAGCTGATCGGCGGAGGGATCGGTGGCATCGAGTACAACGTAGCAGGAGGCCATATAGTTCTCATCGCCTTCGAGCTTTGCTTCATCGAGCAGATACTCCGCCTGTGCGGTCACGGTCGGCAAAGCAAGCATCGTACAAAGCGCGGCCGCAATCATTGCTGAAAAGACTCTTCTCTTTTTCATAAAATCTCCCCCTTAGTAGGATGCATAACTGTTGTTAAGATAGAACTGAATGTCCCGCGAATCTATGTGGTGGGCAGAATTATACTGACCTTGTATTCCTCCATGCACAATTCCAAATGCAGTATACACCCTGTACACCTTATTTCCATTTGTACATTCGGTCGCCATGAAAACAGGACCTCCGCTTGTTCCGCCTCCATTTGCAGTGTTTGCATCAAAGTACAGAATGGTGTCTGTGGAAGTTTTGTTGCTGCATACGTGCCCCTTGCTTGACATTAAAGCGCCACTTAAGGAGCCAGTTACAAACAAATCTAATGCACGGAATTCCGAGGAATTGTAATCACAAGTATAGCCAAGCTCGAAATGAGGATAGTCTGAAAGGTCTGCACTTACTGTTAAAAGTGCATAATCGGTTGATGCATTACCAGATGGAATATTTGCAGTTGGAATGTGAATCTCCGAAACGGATACAGTTGAATTATTATCTAACACACCGTCCTCATCATAGAATCTAACTGTCATCGAGGGGACAAAATAATCAGTTGATGCCGGATATATATCCTGTCTATATACTTGATGAGCGGAGCATGCAATCTGATGATCACCCACAATGAAGCCAGTTCCGTATGCAGCTCCAGTTTCTCGATATAATTGAACGACACCATTGATGCCGCCATTAACACGATCATCAGGCTCATGAATAATTGCTTGCATAGAATCCGGCATACTATTTGTTAGAGTCGGCGACTGGTCGGTTTGCGTCAATGTGTATGTGCTGGTTTGGTTGGTAGCAATTACATGCTTTGTATACTGCCTGCTCTGTGTCGTTGCACCAGTCGGCATACTTGCCGGGAGTACCGCCATCATAACAGCGGAGGTCAGTGCAGCTAACAGCTTCTTGATCCTTTTCATGATGCATTCGCCTCCATTTCTGCCACAATGTCGATGAACTCCACATGGTACGTCAGATCAACCAAGTAGTTCATGATGCACCGCGAATCCAGACTGTCCACAATAAGATTCTCATTAGCATCAAGAATGGACACGTCGGTGACATAATGGGTACCGATCAAACAACGGTTGATGAAGATCACATCCATGATGTCCACATCACCGTCACGGTCGGCATCCTTCGGGTCGTAGTCGGCAGCTGCACGGCACGGCACCATGGCGAACGCCATCACTGCCGCAGCAAGCAGGGCGGTCAGGGATTTCCTTTTCATAAGAAATCACTCCTTTCAGTGGATGGGGGCGTCGGTACGTTTGTCTTGCAAGGAAAGTTTTTCCTTATTTATATCATAACACGGATATTCTGAAAAAGCAACTGGGATTTTCAACAAACTTTGCATATCCCTTTTAGAAAGTATCACTAATTCATGAAAAAATCGTGCAATTTCGACAAAACTGCCGGGACCCGTGAAGGATCCCGGCAGCCGTGTGCTGTGTGTTATCCGGCAAGGAAGTCGGAAATGGATTGATACGGGTTCTTCGCACCGATGTAGGCCGCATACCGCAGGATATAGGACGCATCCTTGGCGTTGACCGCGCCGTCCTTGTTCACATCGCATGCATTGCGCTGGGCAAGGGAGAGCGTAGGCTTTCGCTTCGCGCCGATCTGTGCGGCGGTCATGAGCACGGCGGACGCATCCTTGGCGTTCACCGCACCGTCCCCGTCGGGGTCGCCCTCGGGGAGGGGGGCGTCAGTGAGGACCTGGTACGGGACAGCCATGTCCTTGTAAAGCACCGCCTTGACGGTGGCGCCGACCTGTGCGGCATCGAGCTCCTCCATCGAGTAGCCGAAGGACAGGGCCTTTGCATCGTAGGTATAGACCGTCCCGCCGTCCCCGCGGAACGTAAAGACCTTGCTTCCCTCGGTGGTCCGGTCCGTCAGGGTCAGCTCACAGGCATCCAGATAGTCCTCGCAGCTGCCCATATTGCGGATGACCAGGGGGCCATACCCCAGTGCTGCTGCTGCTTCATCATTATCGTTGATCAGGTTGGAATAGGCGTCGGTTTTCTCGTAGATGCCGTCCATCACCAGCAGATCACCGACCTCGACGGGCTTGGCATCGGGGTCATAATGCGTAGTCAGCGTATTCCCGGAAAAGAAGGTCTCCATCGCACACAACTCCGGGTCATCGACAATGGAAACGCTGCCGCCGTAGAGCTGATTGTGCAGCTCGTACATCCTTGCATTGCTGTAGCCTGTGGACGGCGCCGTAAAGACATCCGTGACCAGGTATACGATTCTTTTCCCCGTTGCCTCCTCGATACCGCGCTCATCCGCACCGGCAGTCAGGGGGAGGAGCGTTCCGGCACACATCAAGACAGCGATCGCGGCGGATAGGATCTTTCTTTTCATAGGGACCACTCCTTTCATGGGTCTCGGTTTCACGTTGGTGCAGGAAGATCTTTCCTGTTATTTACAGTATAGCACAAAAACATTTGTTTGTAAATGGTAGTATATTACGAAAATCCCCCCGTTTTTGTGCAGTTTCACGAACCGCGTGCCTTCTTATTTCTTACCTCTCACTTCTTACTTCTAAAAGGGCAGGGGGAGGGCGGCCATGTGCAGCTTTGCCGCAAAAAAACGCTTGACAACCCGCCGGAAGTGTGCTATAATATATAGGATTGCTCACGAAGCAATCTGCGCACGGCATGTGCGTATCCAAAATCCTTGCTTGTCCGGAGGAGGGCAAGCGGAATCCAGAAGGAGGTGCAGTCAAGCATGGCAAAACTGAGTGAGACCTATGAGGCAATGGTCGTTTTCTCCCTGAAGAAGGAGGAGGAAGAGATCAAGGCACTCGTGGAGAAGTTCAAGGCTCTCATCGAGAAGAACGGCACTCTGACCGAGGAGGTCAATGAGTGGGGCAAGCGTAAGCTCGCGTATGCGATCAATTACGAGACCGAGGGGTACTACGTTCTGTATACCTTCACGGCCAAGCCCGAATTCCCGGCTGAGCTCAATCGTGTGCTGAACATCACGGACGGTGTTCTGCGTGCGCTGGTCACCACCAAGTAAGCACAAGCACAGGATGTCAGAGGTTTAGAATCCCAACAGGTCACGGAGGTGTACTGCGCGATGTATAACAGAGTCATTTTAATGGGCCGCCTGACACGGGACCCCGAGCTGCGTACCACGCAGAGCGGCGTTTCGATGTGCCGTTTCAGTATCGCAGTCGAGCGGAGCTTTGCCCGTCAGGGCGAGGAACGCCAGACCGATTTCTTCGACATCACCTGCTGGCGTCAGCAGGCCGAGTTCGTCTGCAAGTACTTCACCAAGGGTCGTATGATCCATGTGGAGGGCACCTTGCAGAACAACAATTATACGGACAAGGACGGTGTCAAGCATTACAGCATGGCCATCCAGGCAGACCGCATTGATTTCTGCGGCGACAGCCGTAATTCCGGCGGCGGCTACAATGCCCCGGGTCAGTATAACAGTCCCGCCTATGACAATGCCCAGCAGTACCAGCAGAGCACACCCGCTCCGGCACCGGCGCGTCCGGCTGCCCCGCAGGCCGCTGTGAACCAGGCCCCGAACCCTATCGAGCTCGGCGATCTGGGCGATTTTGAGGAGATTCTGAGCGACGGCGAAGTACCGTTTTAATCTTACAGAAAAGGAGTCATTGATATGGAACGCGAGAGAAATTCCCGTCCTTCTAAGCGCCCGCGCAAGAAGGTTTGCATGTTCTGTGTGGATCGTGTGGAAAAGATCGACTACAAGGACATCACCAAGCTCAAGAAGTGCATGACGGAAAGATCCAAGATCCTCCCCCGCCGTGTCACCGGCACATGCGCTTTCCATCAGCGTGAGCTGACGGTTGCCATCAAGAGAGCAAGACATATTGCCCTGCTGCCGTATGTGAGCGACTAAGATCCCAAAAGCCCCCTGCATGGGGGCTTTTTTTGTTGGCTGCTTTGCACGTTTGTAAAAAAATACCGATGTATAGACCGGGCTTCCCTGCGGTACAATAGCACCAAGCATGAAGGAGGTGCTGCGTGATGATCGAGCGCATCGGGACAAGTCTGCGCTTTACGCAGGGGCCGTTTGTGGAGAGCTTTGCCTCCACCGCCGGAGCGCGGGAGGGGGAGGGCCCCATGGGCGGCTGCTTTGACCGCATCGAGAAGGACCCGTATTTCGGGGAAAAGACCTGGGAGGCAGCCGAGAGCCGGATGCAGAGCGATACCCTGCATGCAGCCCTTGTCAAGGGGGAGCTGCGTGCCGGGGATGTGGACTGCGTCCTTGCCGGGGACCTTATCAACCAATGCACCGGCTCTGCGTTTGCCATGCGCCGTGTGGACATCCCCTTCCTCGGGATCTACGGCGCCTGCTCGACCATGAGTGAGGCGCTGCTGCTGGCATCCGTCCTCACACAGAGCGGGGCATGCCGCCGTGCCGCGGCGGTCACCTCCTCCCACTATGCCACGGCGGAGCGGCAGTTCCGGTTCCCGCTGTCCTACGGCGGGCAGCGCACGCCGACCTCCCAGTGGACATGCACGGCAAGCGGTGCGGTGGTGCTTTGCCATGCGGGGACGGGCGTGCGCGTCGCGGGCGGCTGCATCGGCCGCATCCGGGACCTGGGCGTGACGGACGCCACGAACATGGGCGCTGCCATGGCACCGGCAGCGGCGGACACGCTCCTGCGCTACCTCCATGACACCGGCACCGCCCCCGGGGACTACGATGCCATTGTCACCGGGGACCTGGGGATGATCGGCACGCCCCTCCTGCACGAGCTGATGCAGCAGGGGGGTGTGGACATTGCCGGGGTGCATCATGACTGCGGTGTGATGATGTTCGACAATGCCGGGCAGGATGCACATGCGGGGGGCTCTGGCTGCGGATGCAGTGCCAGCCTCCTGTGCGGGCATTTCCTTCCGGCACTGCGGGAGGGCCGGCTGCACCGGATCCTGTTCGCGGCCACGGGGGCGCTGCTTTCGGCGATGTCGGCGCAGCAGGGCGAGAGCATCCCGGGCATCTGCCATGTGACGGAGCTTTGCGCAGGGGAGGTGGAAGCATGCTGACGGCACTTCTGAAGGCATTCCTGGTCGGCGGTACGATCTGCGCCGTGGGCCAGGTGCTCATTGATCTCACAAGGCTGACGCCTGCGCGGATCCTGACCTCGTTCGTGGTGGCCGGGGTGATCCTGTCGGGACTGGGCCTGTACGGGCCGCTCATCGAGTTTGCGGGCGCGGGTGCAAGTGTCCCGCTGACGGGCTTCGGGCATCTGCTGGCCCAGGGCGTCCGGGAGGCGGTGGAGGAGGAGGGCATCATCGGCGTCTTAAAAGGCGGTATGACGGCCGCCTCCGCCGGGATCACCGCCGCGCTCACAGCCGGCCTGACTGTCGCTCTGACGGCGGGGAACCGTTTGAAGAAGCAGGGATAAAGGCAGGATCCCAGGGGCTTGACAATCCTCCCCCGCTATGCTATAATAGGTGTGTTGTATTGTATCCCGGAGTGCCGGGAATAATAACACAAGGAGGAAAACTCAATGAAAAAAGTCAACACCAAGTCCCTGGTGCTGCTCGGCATGCTCACAGCCGTGGAACTGCTGTTCCTGCTCACGCCGATCGGTACCATCCCCGTCGGAAATCTGTCCATCACACTGGGCGTGATCCCCGTCGCACTTGCAGCCGTTGCCCTCGGACCCGTAGGCGGTGCCGCCATGGGAGCCATTTTCGGCATTCTCAGCTTTTTGCAGTGCTTCGGCATCGGCGTACTCAGCCCCATGGGTGCGGTCCTCGTCGATATCGATCCCCTGCTTGCCTTCGTGCAGCGCTTTGTTCCCAGAGTGCTTGACGGCTTCCTGATCGGCTGGATCTACAAGCTCGTTTCAAGGATCCATCCGGATGTGGCCTTCCCGGTCACCGGCTTCTTCTCCGCCTTCCTGAACACCGTGTTCTTCATGTCCGCACTGGTCATCTGCTTCGGCAAGACCGATTATGTGCAGGGCCTGATGGCAGGCAAGGCTGTTCTCGCCTACATCGTCGGCTCCATCGGTGTCAATGCGGTCTGCGAAATGATCGCCTCCACCGTCATTACCGGTGCCGTGGGTGCCGCGCTCTACCATGCCAGACTCCTGCCCCAGAGTAAGCCCGCCCCCGCCAAGGAGGCCTGACCCCGCCCCGGATCCGATCATACAATACAGCGATCCCCCCGCCTTTCCCGAAGGCGGGGGATTTTTGCACGCGATCCGCATAAGGAGCGTTTTTGCAATATATCCGGCGGGATATGTCATTGCACTGCGGTGATATATGTGCTATCATAATATTAGTTCACAGATTGTTCAGAAGTTCCGATAGACATAAGAAACATGGAAAAGGGGTAATGATAATGAAGGGATCGAAAGCAACAGCATGGCTGCTGACCGCTGTGACAGGCGTTGCGGCAGCCGGTCTTCCGGGCATTCCGATGACGGCACAGGCTGCCGTGTCCTATCCGGTCCAGGAATTCCGCCTGGCACTCGGGGACACCGACAACAATGTGACCGCCGACGGCGCCCTCCTCGCACCGGCAGAGGTACAGGGAACTGCCAATGAAAAGTGGCATCTTAATTATGTATCGAGCGGCGTGTTCGAGATCGTCAACGGCGCCACCGGACAGATCCTCACCGCAAGCGGCACCGGCGTGAGCCTGGCCGCCGATTCCGACGGCGCTGCCCAGCGCTGGAAGATCGAGGGCGTGCAGAAGGACTGCGACGGGTACTACCTGTACTACAAGATCACCAGCAACGCCGACTCCTCCAAGGCACTGACCTACAAGGAGGGTGTGGGCTTTATGCTCGCCTCCTACAGCGGCGATACCTACCAGAAGTACAAGATCAACCTCGACGGCCTTGAGGGCTGGGCAGCCAACGCCAAGGGATACGCCGGTGAGAAGGCCGGTACGGTCGGCGGCCTCTTCGGTGATGTGGTCTATGTCAGCACCGCCGATGAGCTCGAGGCACAGCTCAAAAAGACCGAGCCGCTGACGGTCGTGGTGACCGGGGATATCGACATGCAGAAGAAATCCCATACCCGCATCCGCGACAACAAGACCCTGGTGGGCTGCTACGGGAGCCATACCATCTACGACTGCCAGCTGCGTACCAACAACGAATACGGCACCGAGGGCGATGAGCCGTCGGACAACATCGTCATCCGCAACCTCAAGATGATTGCCAAGAACTCCCCGAACCGCATCCTCATCAATGTCTGGTCCTCGCGGCAGATCTGGATCGACCACATCTTCTTCGACAACCAGCTCTCCTACGACCGCACCGGCAACGGACAGGACGAGGTCGGCAAGTTCATCTGGATCAACACCCCCTATGACAACTACATGGACGCCAAGGACCGCCTGCGTTCCCCGGACTATGTGACCATCTCCTACTGCCACTTAAAGAAGCGCTACTGGACCGTTGCATACGGCACGCAGAACGATGAGATCACCCGCGACCGCACGACCCTCCTCTACAACTGGTGGGATCAGAATGTCAGACGCTGCCCGCAGCTCGGCAACGGCTCGGCCCATGTCTATGACAACTACTATTCCGCCTACGGCAAGGATGCCAACGGCTCTGCGACCTCCGGCATCATCGGCGGTGACGGCTCGGATATGGTCTCCGAGAACAACTACTTCAACGGCTATACCAAGAGCCAGGCACTCATGATGGGCGGCGGCTCCGATCCCTGCCGGGATTCCGGCTCCTACCTCTCCGAGGGGCTGAATGCCACGCCCTCCGCGGTCAGCTTCTCCCCCAAGACCACGAGCACATGGTACCCGAAGAACAACTACGGCTACTCCATGATCGATGCCTACAATACGAAGAACACCGATTCCAAGGCCTTCTGCACCAAGTATGCCGGTGACCAGACGAGCGCCTCGGGCATGAAGTACATCACCGACAGCGAGTTTGATCCCTGGATCACCACCCGCTATGCCTGCCCCTTCCTGCGCCATGTCGAGCTCAAGACCAAGACCGGCGCGGTGATGGACACGGCCTTCAGCTACACCTTCCGCAATGTCAACAGCGGCCTGTATCTTGCCGTGACGGATGAGACGGCTGCAAGCGGTGCGAATGTCGGCCAGGGCAAGCCTTCCGACAAGGCTGCCTGCACCTGGACGCTCCGGGATGCCGGCGACGGGTACTATTACATCTACACGGCAATGAACCAGAATCTGTGCATCGACCTGCCCTACGGCAGCACGGACAACGGCACGAGCATCGGCCTGTGGTCGAATGACGAGTCGGATGCCAGAAAGTTCAAGTTCGTGGACAACGGTGACGGCTCCTACACCATCACGACCAAGTGTACCGGCGACCAGAGCTGCTTTGGTGTCATAGCCGATTCCAAGGACGAGGGTGCGGACGTCATCCAGTGGACCTGCACGGGCAACAATTCCCAGAAGTGGTACGTCAGCATGGTCCTCGATCCGCTGCAGGGCGAGCTGATCCGCGATTTCGACCGTCTGAACAACACCTATGCGGGTGCATGGGCGATCAAGTCGGATCTCCAGGACGGTGCGCTCCTCTTTGGCGACAGAGAGGTGACCTATACGGGACTTCCCGAGGCACTGCTCGGTGCAGAATATGTGATGACGCCCTGCGATGCCAAGAACCTGACCGGGGACTTAGCGGAATTCACCGCTGCGGAGGATCTGACGGTCTATGCGGCGTTTGACGCGAGAGTGACGACACCTCCGGCATGGCTTTCGGACTGGACAAAGACGGAGCTGACCTTCCGGAACTCGAACGATGTGCAGTTTGTGGTATATGCACGCGAGGTCCAGCAGGGTGAGCGCGTGACGCTCGGTGAGAACGGGCAGTCCTCCGGCTGCGTGAACTACACGGTGATGGCTGTGAAGAAGGCGGAGGAACAGGCACTGACCGGCGATATTGATGACAATGGTGTACTGGGCGTGACGGATGCCGTGATGCTGCAAAAGTGGCTGCTGCGTGCCGGGACGCTGACCAACGGAAAGAATGCCGACATCAACGGCGACGGCATCATCAATGTCATCGACCTGACCCTCCTCAAGCGGATGCTGACCGCTTAGAAGTTAGAGGTGAGAGGTTAGAAGTTAGAAGGCATCCGGACAAGGAGAGACCTCTGCTTCGGCCGCCCCCCCCAAACCCCCTCCCCTCCTGCTGACGCGGGAGGGGAAGGGGATCCTTTTTGGGGGAGCAATACGCCCGCCGACAAAAAAACGCCCCCTCCCTTACGGAAGGGGCGTTTTCAGGGGTTATTCCTCGACAGCGTCCACAGCCTCCACAGCGTCCTCCACTGCATCGGTAGCGTCCTCGATGGCATCCTCGAGCTTATCCTTCATACCCTCGAGGGTCTCGGCGATCTCCTCCTCATCGGGGATCTTCACGTCCAGATCGTCACTGCTGAAAGCACCCTGCTCGCCGATGGCAATATCATCCATGAAATCGTCATCATCGAACTCCGTGCTGTCAAAACGCATCCTGCGCTTGCGGGACTGCTTCTGGAGTACCAGAACCACTGCGGCTGCCGTAGCCAGGGCGGTCACGGCAATGATGGCAATAATCTTCCAATCCTTCATAACAAATTCCTCATTTCTCCGCAGATCGTTATTCGTGCAGCCCTGCGGGAGCTGTTGTTCCGGACACCAAAAATCAGGTCATTCCGGGGCATCCGGGACGTCGATATACTTATTATACCACATCCGCAATTAAATTTCAACACTTTTCCGAAAAAATTTAGAGACTGTTTATAATCTGGAGATAGACAGATTTTCGAGCAGATTTTCGTCCGAACCTGAGACAGGATGCTGCCCGAAGGTGAGGATGTGTCGGCAATGGATGAAAAGCCGACCGTCCTGACAACGCCCGTTCTTCGCAGAAATACTCTGTGTATTGCAAGAAGAACGGGCGTTGTCAGGACGGAAAGATGCCGAAGATAAGCAGACGCCCAGTGAGCTTGCGAACGCGGGCGGTCGCTTATGCACAGCAGATGGTTATTGGAAGGTTATAAACAGGCTCTTATATGTTTTTTGTCAGATACATCAAAATCGCCGCTGCCGCGGTCGGTGCCGTCTCACAGCGCAGGATGCGTCTGCCCAGCCAGACCCGGAAGATCCCGGCCTCCTGTGCGGCTTTTGCCTCCTCCTCGGAGATGCCGCCCTCGCTGCCGATGAACAGTCCGATGGTGGGATGTCCCTCAAGCGGCACCTCCCCGAAGCGCATACCGCCCTCCTCCTCATAGAGCATCACCGACAGGGACTGCCCGCGCATATCCGAGAGCGCCTCCTGCCAGCTCATGAGGGGGGTGACCTCCGGGATGATCCCCCGGCCGGACTGCTTGGCCGCGGACAGGGCGATCTTTTGCAGACGCTCCTGCTTCCGGGCAAAATCCGCCTTCGTGGGGCGGGCAACACACCTTGCGGTGAGCACGGGGACAATGCGGGAAATGCCCAGCTCCACGGATTTCTGCACGATCTCCGAGAGCTTGTCCTGCTTGGGGACGGCCTGGTAGAGCGTGACGAACACATCGGGCTCGGCCGCACAAAGCTGCGCAGTTATCGGGTGCAGGTACACGGCATCGGCGGTGATGCGGGTGATCTCGCATTCGTAGTCCGTCCCGCATGCGCAGACCGTCAGGTGCTCCCCCGGGCGCATACGCAGGGAGCGTCCGATGTGCCGGGCATCCTCGCCGGTGATGACGATCTCCTCCGGGTCACCGTGTTCCACAAAGAATCTTGGCATACAAGCGCCCCCTTACATGATGCAGTAGTAAACGCCGTCCTCCTCGAGCAGATAGAGCGTGCGCTCCTGCACAAGCTCGGTGCTCTCGGCGCCCTCGACCGTCCAGTCCATGGTCACGCACCAGGTATTGTCGATCTTCTCGGCAAGATGCTCGTCATCGGAGAGCTGGTAGAGCATCGTGAGCAGGGCCGCAATGCCGGACTGCTGCTGCTCCTGCGTCAGGCCCGTGAGCTCGACCTCCTTGAAGTGCAGCTGCCCGCCGTTCCCGTAGGTCTCGGCAAGGGCGTCATGCTTTGCGGCGGCGACTTCGTCCGCATTCTTGCAGTTCTCGGCATAGACCTCGCCGAGCTCATAGGCGAAGTACTCCGGGAAGGTGGTCTGCTCGAGCACGGTGCCGTCGCTGTTCTCGAGCGCCCCGAGGAAGCTTGCGATCGTCTCCACCTGGGGCTCCTCGAGGAAGCGCCTGTCATAGGTGAGCGGCACGGCATAGGCGGAGGTGGAGCGCATGGTCGCACCGTAGGGCAGCTCGTCCTCGGTCATGACATTCTGTTTTTTGCAGCCCGTGAGCAGGGTCGTGCCGCAGAGCACGGCAAGCACCAGGGCACAGGCTTTGGATCCGTGGTTCATGGGTGGTTCTCCCTTCTGTGTGGTCTCTTCTATCACTTTATCATATCCTGGTGGATTTGTCAAGTCATGAGATCCGGAGGAGTGTCCAAACGGGGAGATGATGAGTCTGGGGAGGGCGTTCCGTGAGCCGCCCTCCCCCTGCCCCCTCCCTAAAGGGAGGGGGAGAAAGTGGGGACTTCGCCCCCACCCCCCAGTAGGGGCTGACCGCCCCTGCACCCTGCAAAATCTCCCCGATTTGTCCGCTCCGAATCCGGAAGCCTCTTTACAAATTCCGGAAACTGTGCTATAATAGAGGTGTAATCCAATAGGAAAGGGACCACGATTTTGAACAAATACAAGAAGCTGGCCCTGAACACGGCGGTATTTGCCGTCGGGTCGTTCGGGTCGAAGATCCTTCTGCTCCTGCTCACGCGCCTGTATACGGGGAACATCAATCCCGGGGACAACTCGACCCGCTCCCTGCTCGAGCAGACGGCCAATTTCATCATCCCCATCGTTACCGTCTCCATCGCCGAGGCCGTCATCCGCTACGGGCTTGACCGGGAATATGACAAGAAGGAGGTCTTTACCTCCGCATGCCTCGTGGAGCTGATGGGCGCAGCGATCCTTTTGCTGTGCTCCCCGCTTCTGAATCTGCTGCCCTATGCAAGGGGCTATGTCATCAACCTCGTGCTGTACATCATCGCCTCCTCGTTCCGGCAGCTCTCCTCCCAGTTCGTGCGGGCCCGGGGCATGGTCAAGCTCTTTGCCCTCGACGGCATCCTGGCCACGCTCTCACTCTTCCTCTTCAACATGCTCTTTATCGCCATTTTGCATCTGGGCGTTCACGGCTTCATGCTGGCCGTCTTTCTATCGGACCTGTGCTCCGGCGTCTTTTTGTGGATCGTCGCCGGACTCTGGCGCTTCTTCGATCTGCGCAGCTATAACCCGGATATCACCAAGGTCATGCTGCGCTTCTCCATCCCCATGATCCCCACGGCCGTGCTCTGGATCATCACGGGCTTCTCCGACCGGCTCTTTGTGCGGTATATGGACCACCTGTCCGTCAGCCCCGATGTGGGCGATGCCGCCGCCGGCATCTACGACGCCTCCTCCAAGGTGCCCAACCTCATCTCCATGCTCTCGACCATATTTTTCCAGGCATGGAACATGTCCGCCATCACCGAGAACAACAGCAAGGACCGCAGTACCTTTTATTACAGGGTATTCTCCGCCTACCAGTCCATCATGTTCCTGGGGGCTGCGTTCCTCATTGCCTTTGTGCAGCCGCTGTCCCTTATCATCGTCAACACCCGGGTGTATCCGGAGTACGCCCGCGCCTATACCTTCACGCCCGTGCTGGTCATCGCCGTGCTGATGATGAGCTTTAACCAGTTCCTCAGCAGCATCTACACGGCCACACAGAAAACGACCCACAGCTTCTGGACGGCATCCATTGCTGCGGGGGTGAACATTATCCTGAACATCGTGCTCATCTGGCGCTGGGGCGTACACGGTGCGGTCATTGCGACCTTTGCCAGCTATTTCGTGTGCTATCTCGTGCGCATCGTGGACACGCGCCGGCTCATCCCGTTCAAGGTGCATCATGTGCGCTTTGCGGTCAATCTTGCGGCGCTCTTCGGCATGGCGATCCCCGCGATCCGCCAGCCCCTGCCGGAGGTCCCCCACGGGATGATGTTCTATCTCGCGGAGGGAGCGCTGTTCTTCTTCATGGTGGTCTTTAATTTCACGGCCATCCTTCAGACGCTCCGGCGCATTCTCAAACGAAGCTGATACTTTATCAAGGAGGGAGATCTTATGGCAACACCGCATCTGCAGGGCAGCATGGGCGATTATGCGCCCGTCGTGCTCATGCCCGGCGACCCGCTCCGGGCGAAATTCATTGCCGAGACCTATCTGGAATCACCCCGGCTTGTCAACGAGGTCCGGGGGATGCTCGGCTACACGGGGACCTATCAGGGCATCCCGGTCTCCGTACAGGGCAGCGGCATGGGGATGCCGTCGATCGGCATTTATTCCTATGAGCTGTACCATTTCTTCGGCGTACAGAGCATCCTGCGCATCGGCACGGCGGGGGGCATCGACGAGCGTGTGAAGCTCCGGGACGTGATCCTGGGGATGGGCGCCTGCACGAATTCCGATTTTGCAAGGCAGTACCGGCTGCCGGGCACCTACGCCCCGACGGCATCCTTCCGGCTGCTGAAAGCCGCTGCGGAAGCGGCCTCGGCGCAGGGACTTCCGGTGCATGTGGGGAATCTGTTGTCGAGCGATACGTTCTATGACGATGCCGATTCCCTGGCGGAATGGAAGCGCATGCATGTGCTGGGCATTGAGATGGAGGCCGCGGCGCTGTACATGAACGCTGCCCGCGCCGGCAAGGAAGCGCTGTGCATCTGCACGGTATCGGACTGCCCGCTGCGGCAGGAATACACCTCGAGCGATGAGCGCCAGACGGGCTTTACGGCCATGATGGAGCTTGCGCTGGAGACGGTGAAGAGGCTGTAAAGGGGGGCGCCCACCCCCAACCCCCCTCCCTTCTCCCGCTGAAGCGGGAGGGGAGGGGGCTTTCTTTTTTTCTTTTGCGGGGGACGGCAGTCCCCCGCACCCCCTGCTTTTATATCGACAAGCTGAGAGCCGCCCCTCAAGGGACGGCTCTTTTGGCTGAATATTATACAGTGCCGGGGATCTTGTACTTCTCGGAGAAGCGCTCGAACAGGTCGTTGAAGTTCTTGCTGCCGAACTTGACCTTGCTCAGATAGCTGTGTGTCTCGAAGGTGTTATGCGAGGTCTCGATGACCGAAACGGCGATGTTGGAGCAGTGGTCCGAAACACGCTCGTAATTGGTCAGGATGTCCGAGAGCACAAAGCCCGTTTCGATCGTGCAGGTGCCCTTTTGCAGTCGCTTGACATGGTTGGCCTTGATGTCCTGCGTCAGGTAGTCGATCACCTGCTCGAGCGGCTCGATGTTCGCCGCGACATTCTCATCCACCGTCTCATAGACCCGGCAGGTGTTCTCCAAGATCTCCCGGATGGCCTCGGTGATGACACGCATCTCCTCCGTGGCATGCTCCGAAAAATGCAGCTGCTTGTCATGAATCTCGGTCGCAATGTCCGACAGATTGATCGCATGGTCGCCCAGGCGCTCGAAATCTCCGATCGCACGCAGCACCCGGCTCGAGATCTGGCTGTCACGCTCGGACAGTGCCTGCGCATTGAGCTGTACGAGCGTCGTGCCGATGCGGTCCTCGAATTCATCGAGCGCATCCTCGTTCTTCGATACCCTCCGCACGGTCTTTTCGTCATAATTTGTCAGGAGCGAGATGCTCAGAAGCACCGTCTCACGCGCAAGCTCCGCCATTTTCCGGGAAGCGGCATCGCACTCGGCCACGGCCACGGACGGTGTGGTCAGCACGCGGGGGTCGAGCAGCGCATGGGGCGTCTCCCCCTCCGGGACATCCTTGTCCGGGAGGATCCGGTCGGCGATCCACACCAGCCACTTCGAGAACGGCAGCAGCAGGATCGTGGTGAGCACGTTGAACACGGTATGCACGATGGCAATGCCCACGGAATTGATGACCAGTCCCGAGAACGGGAAGCCGACGGTCATATCAATGAGCTCGTACACGGTCAGGAAGATGACCGTACCGATGACGTTGAAGGCGATGTGGATGACGCCGACCTTCTTGGCCTGGCGGTTGACACCGATGGCGGAGATGAGCGCGGTCACGCAGGTGCCGATGTTCTGGCCCATGATGATCGGGATGGCCATGCCGAAGGTGATGGTGCCGGTATTTTCCGCAAGGGTCTGGAGGATACCGATGGAGGCAGCCGAGCTCTGGATGACGCCGGTCACAACGGTGCCGACGAGCACGCCGAGCAGCGGGTTGTCAAACTTGGTCAGCAGTGCCTGGAAGTCCGGGGAGTCCTTGAGCGGCTCGACGGCATCCTTCATCAGCACCATGCCGTACATCAAAACGGCGAAGCCCACAAGGATGCTGCCGATGTCCTTGCGCCGGGGGCTGGATTTGGACATCATGAGCACCGCACCGATGAGTGCGAAGATCAGGGAGAAATACTCGGGATTGAGCAGGGACAGCCACAGCGGGCCCTCGGTATCCACGCCCATAAGACACAGGAGCCAGGTCGTGAAGGTCTTGCCGATGTTCGCGCCGATGATGACCACGACCGTCTGACTGACCTCCATCACACCGCAGTTGACAAGTCCGACGAGCATGACGGTCAGGGAGGAGGAGGATTGCAGCACGATGGTGATGCCCGTGCCGAGCAGGAGGCTGTACAGCCAGTTCGAGGTCAGCTTTTTGAGGGCCTGTTCCATCTTGCCGCCCGCCATTTTTTCCAGTCCCGAGGACATGACACTCATGCCGTACAGGAAGAATGCCAGACCGCCGATGACCATGATACACGCTAAGATGATGTCCTTGATCTCCACGATGCATACCGCCTTTCGTCCGGAGCAAAGCTCCGCTGCTGCACTTCCATCCTCATCATACCCGCAAAAGCTTAAAATAAGATTGAGAATCCCTGCGGCAGCGGTCGATTTTTGTATTTTTTTCATCATACCACAGGAATATGAAATGCATAGTATGCTTTGGGTTAAATCCATGTTAAATCGAGGACGTGGGGAGCTTAGACCTGGGAGGTCCTGGTGGGGGGCCTTCGGCCCCCGGGGAGATTTTGTTTGGAGGGGAGGACCCCTGCACCCCCGACCAGAGGGGCGCTCGTCCGCCCCTCTGGACTCCGGACGGCAAAGGGCTGCGCCCTCTGCACTCCTGCAAAGCAAGGGGCTGCGCCCCCTGCACCCCCTGTGGTGATTTGATGGGTACCCTATCTGGCGGCTAACCGCCGCCAGGTTGTGATGCACGTTCGGTGCGTGAGGTGCGTTCTTGAGAGAGCGCGTTTCGGGTGTGCGTTTTCCTCTGCCTTTTCCCGGACCTCCCGCGCATACGCACCTGGTTCGCCTGGCACTGCGGTAACAAGTCAAGTATGCATCCCTCCGGAGAATGCGCTTATGTTTTAGTTAGCTACTAAACGTGGCCATAAGAATGCCTTGCACCGAAGGACTCGCTATCCCTGAACGCTTTAAAGCAGGTGCAGGGCTGCAAGCCCTGCTGCCCGGGGAGTCCAGAGGGGCGGCGGCAAGGCCGCCCCCTCTGGTCGGGGGTGCAGGGGCCCACCCCTCCATCAGAGCCTGTCCGGGGGCCGAAGGCCCCCACAAGAGACCTCTCAAGTCTGAGCATCTAACCTCTCACCTCTAACCTCTAATAGTTATATATGTATACCTGTTCAAAAAATATCTATTCTTTTTCACAAATCTTCTTGACAAACCGGGACAAATGTGGTATAGTTAAATTACAAATATTTTATCAAAGGAGATTGATTGCAATGCGTACTTTCAAGAAACTCATTTCTGCGGTAACGGCAAGTGCGATGACTCTGTCCATGACAGCGGGCAGCGTGTCACTCTTTGGCACTGTCAATGCAGCAGATCTGGACTCCATGACGGCCGTTGAGCTCGTTGAGGACATGGGTGCCGGCTGGAACCTTGGTAACTCCCTGGACTGCTACTGGAACGATGCGTCCAACGGCGGCGCATGGGGCTACAAGTCCATCGAGGAGCAGGAGCGCGGCTGGGGTGAGGTCATCACCACCGAGTCCCTCATCAAGTCCGTGGCCTTCTACGGCTTCGACACCATCCGTATCCCGGTCACCTGGTACGGTCATATGGACAGCTCCGGCAACATCGATGCCGACTACCTGGCCCGTGTCAAGGAGGTCGTGGACTATGCCTATGACAACGGCCTGTACGTCATCCTGAACATGCACCATGACGGCGCATCCTGGAACGGCGGCAGCAACTGGCTGACCGGCGGCACCGCTGTGAAGGACCGCTTCACCAATGCCTGGTTCCAGATCGCCGAGGAGTTCAAGAGCTATGACCGTCACCTCGTATTCGAGGGCTGGAATGAGATCACGTTCGACGATTCCACACAGCTTGCCATGGCACAGGCCTTCGTGGACACCATCCGTGATTCGAGCGGCAACAACAAGAAGCGTCTGCTGCTCATCCCGGGCAACAACACTAATTATGAGAAGACCACGTCCTCGAGCTATCAGCTCCCGACGGACTCCGCCAATATGCTGGCCGTGGACATCCACTACTACGATCCGACTCAGTTCACCGTATATTCCGACGACGATGATCCCTGGGGCGGCGGCATCCAGCCGCAGAACAGCTGGGGCTCCGCTGACGAGATCGCCAAGGTCAAGAATGACTTTGCCGCTCTCAAGGGCCGCTTCACCGATCAGGGCATCGGCGTTATCATCGGTGAGTACGGTGTGGAGAACTACAACAAGGATGAAGCGAGCCGCGTGCTCTTCACCAAGACCGTTGCCTCCGCAGCCTATGAAATGACCGGTGTTTGCCCGGTCCTGTGGGATGCCGGCGACATGAAGTACTACAACAGAGCTTCCCAGAGCTGGAACAATCCGGAGGTCGGCGAGTTCTTCAAGGAGCTCACCGGCGGCACCTATGTCAACGAGGACGGTCTGGTCCTGACCGACCGTGTGACCATCAAGGGCACCAAGGACGGCAATGCCATGGTATGGAGCATCGAGCCCTTCCGTGACAAGGCCGTACTCAAGACCGCACGCTGGTCCTTCGATGCCGAGGGTCTGACCGAGGACGGTTACTATGGTCTGGCAGCCTTCCAGGCAAACCAGGTGGACACCACCTATGAGATCGATGAGGATCTGCTTGCCAAGGAGAAGGCCGGCACGCTGACGGATGAGGAACAGACGGAGCTGAATAACCAGCGCAACACCAAGTATCAGTGGTCCTACCGCAAGACCTCCATTGCACAGGATCCGGTCTACTATGAGGATGACCTGACCGAGTGGTTCCACGCTGTGGACAATGTGGACACGCCCTATGAGGCTCCGTTCACGCTCGATTATGACTATCTGAAGCTGGAGACCTGGTATGTGGGCAGTGACGGTACTGCACCGACCCTGACGCCGAACGAGAACCTGACGCTGGTATTCGAGAGCCCGGTATGGGTGGATCCGAACACCTTCGAGATCCCGGATCCGGTCGAGGATGAGACCGATGCACCGACGGAAGAGCCCACCGCTGAGCCTGCAACGGATGAGCCCGAGCCGCCCACGCAGGAGGAGACCTCTGCCGGTGAACTCCAGGTAACGATCTGGGGCGACGCTGACAATGACGGTGACTGCGACATCATCGACGTTATCTGCGTGAACAAGGACCAGCTCGGTTCCTACACGCTCGATGCACAGGGCATCAAGAATGCTGACGTTGACCAGAACGGTATCATGGCATTTGCCGATGCAGTCAACATCATGAAGTCCCTCGTAGACCTCGTGACCCTGCCTGTTGCATAAGCTTCCCCCACAAACATACAAACCCCCGGCATGGACCGGGGGTTTTGTTTTTTAGGGGGAGGTCATCTCACGCTTCCCGCTTTCTGTCCATTCGCCAGAACACTACGCACATGCCGATGCCGCCGAGGAACAGGAGGATGCCGGGGAAGAGTCCGGGCGGGAAGTACGAGAAGCTGACCGTATGCGTACCGGGGGTGAGCTCCACGCACATGGTCGCCTTGAGGGCGGTTTTCGGCTCGACGACCTTGCCGTCCACGCGCACGGTCCAGCCGGGCTCGGCGGGAATGCTCGTGAAGAGCACCTGATTTTCAGCAGCCGTCACCGTCCCCTCCACATAGGTGTCGCGGAATTTCGTGACCTCCATCTGTCCGGCCTTGAGCAGCTCGAGCTGCTCATGGAAGAGCGCCTCGTCAAAATAGCAGAACAGCGGTGCCTTGATCGTGACAAAGCCCTCGTCATTGTCCACCGTCACGCGCAGTGCCACCCGCGTGCCCGGCTCGTAGGTGCCAAGGTCCAGGATGCAGTAATTGCGTGTCTCAAAATAGGTGCCGAAGCCCTTGAAATCATACTTTGCCTTCTCCTCATCCCATACACCCAGCCACAGATTGGCCTTCTGCTCGCTCTTGGTCTTGAGAAAGGCGTAGATCCGGTCGGTGCTCTCGACCGTGAAGCAGTAGTCGATCGTCGGGTCGCCCGCACCGGTCGAGGTGTAGCGCTTCTGCTCGTCCACATCGGACACGGTCACCTCACCCAGCACCGGCTCGTCCACCGTGACGG
This sequence comes from Oscillospiraceae bacterium, assembly GCA_017460955.1. Lineage (GTDB taxonomy): Bacteria > Bacillota > Clostridia > Oscillospirales > Ruminococcaceae > UBA3855. The sequence goes on along the minus strand of JAFTZY010000002.1, from coordinate 16,304 downwards.
GACGGAAGAACGGCAGGCCGCCGTTGATGACGGCACCCTCTCCGAAATCCACCTGCCCGATCATGCTGCTCATAAAGACATTCTGGCTCCGGAAGGGATCGTCATTGCCCAGATGATCGACCCGCAGGATCTGGGCATCCACCATGTAGGCAACCGAGAGTGCATCCGGGTTCTCGTAGACGCTGATGGTCTTGGACTTGGGATCCCCGTCATCGTCCCGGTCATCCCGGTCCTCATAGCTGTAATCGGCCACCCGTACATACCCCGGATGGAGGAGCGTGCGCTGGTAGGTGTCCCCGCGGTCGAGGACATAGCGGATGCCAAGGAGCGAGTCGGTCAGCTCCGTGGAGCCGTCATACCGCGAGTAATAGCTCCTGGCATTGTAGCCGAGCGCCTGGATGAAGTCGAGGATCCGCTCGTTCATGACCGAGCTCGAATGCGTCAGGCCCTTCAGACCGAAGGCAATGTCGTCATTGACCGTGCGCGAGAAGGTCTTTTCCGCATGGTAGAGCTTGTGGTCACCGTGGGCCTCGTCGTAGTGCTCCATCGTGCGCGTGGCAGCGCGGCCGGACTGCATGAAGGTGCGGTAGGACGTCACGGAGGAGTAGATGACCTCCTTGTCCACGCTCTTCATGGTCTGCACGCTGTTGAACAAGAGCTCTCCGGAGCAGGACAGGAGCAAAAGCAGGGGGAAGAGCACGGCGGTGCGCTTCTGATACTGCCCGTACAGGAGCAGGAGGTACACGGCTGCAAGGCCGATGGACAGCCAGATGGACTTCATGATGTCCAGATGCTCGTAGCCCTGCGTGCTCAGAAAGAGGATCCCGGCCAGGAGCCCGAAGAAGATGCCGCCCAGCCACTTTTTGCGGATGTGCGGGAGCTCCCGGAAGGCCGTGGCTGCCATGCACAGCAGCAGGAAGGAGAGGATGAACGAATAGCGGAAGGGCAGCCAGTTGGGGACCTGTCCGCCGTGCCAGAGCATGTCCACGGGCTTGATGTACATGCTGAAATACATCACGATGAGCAGCAAGCCATATCCGAGCTTGCGGCGCAGGGTGATGCGCTCCGAGAGGAAGTACAGCGGCAGCAGGACCACCGTCAGGATGCCGCAGTAGAGCTCCGGACTGCCCTGGACATTGACCGAGTCGTACTGACAGGTCAGGAGCTGCCCGAGGACATCGAGCGGGTCGAATTGCAGCCGGAAGGAATAATCGGGCTTGGAGAACTGGAACTTTCCGAGCGAGAGCGCATACACCACCGGCAGCACGAGGATCGCGCAGAGCATGACGGCGGTGATCGCGGATGCCGCGAAGCGGCAGAGGATCCAGACGTAGTTCATCGGCTCCCCGAAGCGCTTTTCGGTCCCGAAGCAGAGGTAGTACAGGAAATAGAACGCCGAGAAGATGCCGATCATATACCCGATGTAGAAATTGGCGATGAACATGATCGCCGCCGGGATGATGAAATAGAGCTTTTTGCCGTCATCGACCAGGATCTCCACACCGCGCACGATGAGCGGGAGCATCACAAGGCCGTCGAGCCACATCGGGTCGATGGTCTGGATGACCATGTAGGCCATGAGCGCATAGAGGAGCGAAAAGATCGTGGCATGGAAGGGCTCTAAGTGCTTGGACTTTTGCAGGTACAGGCTGAACGTCACGCCCGCGGAGCCGACCTTGGCCAGGATCATGAGCAGAAGGCTCGTCAGGAGCATTTTCTCCGGCAGGAGCATGACGATGAGGGTGAAGGGACTTGCCAGGTAGTACCCGATGATCCCCATGAAGCCGCCCGAGAGGTTGCGGCTCCAGTTATAGAAGATGCTCCCGTCCCCGTGCAGGGCATCTCGCAGCGCCTCGAAATAGTAGACGTACTGCGCATTGAGGTCCAGTGCCAGCACGGATTTCTCCCCGAAGGGGTAGAGTCCGAAGATGGCATAGGCGATGTACAGCAGAATGACGGGCAGGCAGAAGGCGATGATGTACCAGCGCTTGTCCAGGATCTGTTTCCGCACAAATGCGCCGATCCCACGCAGATCGGGCCTGTGCTGCCGGCTTTCTGTATGCGCTTCCTGCGCCGGCTGTTCCTTCAGCGCAGCACGCTTCTTTTTTGACATTGTAAATGCTTCCTCCTCACGTTTCTCTCCGAAAAGCTATGATAATGCACGCCGCGTGCGGCGAAATCCACTGCTTATTATATCACGAAATCCCTGTATTTGCAAGAACATGGCAGGAACGCGGTGATTTTCGTGAAAATGCACAAATACGAGGAGACTGTCTGTGCAAATCGGGGACATTTTCCGGAATCTCTGGACAAACGCGCCAAAAAGGTTTATAATGAAGAAAACGCCGGGACGCACCGGCAACAGAGAGGAGCAATTTCCATGAACCAGACACAAATGATGCAGTGGGGCAATATGCCCTGTGTCCGGCTTGATGCCGGCGGCTACACGGCACTGATCGCCCCGGATCTCGGATCGAATGTGGTCCGTCTGCGGGATGAGACAAACGGGATCGAGTTCTTCCGTTTCAAGGAGGACAACACCTTTGAGGAGCTCATCAAGTCCGCGGAGGTATGGGGCCTGCCGACGCTGTACCTGCCCAACCGCTTTGCGGACGGTGTGCTGAAAACGAGCGATGCCGTCTATCATCTGCCGGTGAACGAGAAGGCACCGTACAACAACCACATCCACGGCTTTCTGCACAAGCGCAGCCACACGGTCGTGGAGCATGCAGCCGATGCCAACTGCGCATGGTGCGTGACGGAGTATGTGTATGACGAGCACGATCCGTTCTTCCAGTACCTGCCGGTCTCCTTCCGTGCGCGGTTCCGCTTCACGCTCTCGGCGTGCGGACTGGAATACGAATTCACGCTCGAGAACCTCTCTGCGGACAAGCAGCTGCCCGTGTCGGTGGCCACCCATACGACGATCAATTCCCCGTTCGTGACGGGCGCCCGTGAGAAGGATGAGCGCATCACCGCGCCCATCGGCAAGCGCTGGCTGCTCAATGCCCGGTGTCTGCCGACGCTGGAGACGGCGGAGCTGACGATGCAGGATCTGGAATACCGCAGCGGTGCCCGTTGTCCCGTATTGCAGAACATTGACAATGAGATGTATTTTGCCGAGCACATGAGTGTGGACGGAGAGGACCTCTACGGCATCCTGATGGAGGATCTCGACAGCGGCAAACGCATCTGCTATGAGGTCGGTGAGGAATACCGCTTCTGGATCTTCTGGAACGACAAGGGCTTCAACGGGTATTTCTGCCCCGAGCCCATGAGCGCCATGATCGATGCCCCGAATCTCGACATCCCGCCCGCCCTGTCCGGCTACCGGGAGCTCGCCCCCGGGGGGAAGACTGCGTTCCGCCAGCATTTCTATACGCTTACTGAGGAATAAGGCGGATTCTCCCCCGCATACAGGAAGGCTGATCCGGCCTTCCTGTGTTTTTTTGACAAAGAGAGTCCCCGCAAAGCGGGGACCCTCTTTCAGATGTTAGAGGTGAGAGGTTAGAAGCACACTCTCGGAGAGTAATCGCCGACCTTTGCGCAGCATGCTGCGCATTGGGAGGCGGTCGCCCCGGTTTTATATCCATTACCGGGACTGCTCCATCTCGGACAGTATCCTGACTCGATGTCGGTCGCCAGCGGGGGCTCCCCGCTTAGGCTGCCTGGAAAGCGAACCGGCAGAAGTTGTACAGATGTGCCTGGATGGAATTATCCCCATGGTAGCCGCCGTTGACATAGTGCCAGATATGCGGTACTCCGTTCTGCGTGAAGCTGTTGTGATAATTCTCCGGGTTGTTGTATACGACCGTGTCATTGCTGCCGGCGGTGATCATCAGCAGGTACGGCTCCTTGCCGCTCTCCCACTTGAATGCGCCCGTCACGCCCGGTGCCGGGCAGATCGCACCGACATAGCCGAACAGATCACTGCGCTGCATGCCGATGAGCAGGGACTCTCTGCCGCCCATCGAAAAGCCCGTGATGGCGGTGTTTTCACGGCCCGTCTTGACACTGTAGGTCGATTCGATATGGGGCATCAGATCCTTTGTCAGATCGTTGATGAAGTTGTCATAGGCCGCATTGTTCGCATCATCCATCGCCGTGCAGTCCGGCTGCGTGGCGCTCGAGTAGATGTACGGGAATACCACGATCATGTCCTTGGCAGCCCCCTCGGCAATGGCATTGCCGATGATCTGCCGGGTGTACATCGTGCCGTTGCCCTGGATGATCATGCGGTCCTGGTTCTCCCAGTAGCCGTGCATCACATACAGGACCGGATACTGCTTGGACTCGGTGTAGCCCGCCGGGAGCAGGATGTTGTAGGGCTTTTCCCTGCCGCAGGTCGTGGAATAATAGGTGCCGCTCTGGATCGTACCGTAGGCACGGCCTGCGACCTCGTTGTGGGAATCATACGGCTCGGACTCGATGACCTTCGGTGCGCACTGTGCGGTGAATTCCGACATGCTCATGGCGGTCACGGGCGTGTCCTCCTGGTTCTGGTCCCCGCTCTGTACGGGGGTATCGGTGACCGTGTCCTCGCCGGCCTCAAATGCGTCGATCTCACGGATGATGAATTTCTGCAGGGCGATGGCATCGGTGAGCGTTGCCTCGTTCGAGTCGTTCACGTCAAGGGCTGCTTCTGTCAGGATGTTGCCAAAGCCCGTGGTCAGCCCGCGCTTGGCAAGGGCAAGGTCGATGACATTGATGACACCGTCACGGTTGAGGTCACCCTTTAACCACGTCTGTGCAGCCGGGCCCTCGATGGCCGTGCCTGCAACGGCACCGTAGACCTCGTCGATGTAGAAATTGCCGGTGCCGGAGGGGTTCTCGACGTAGATCATCACGTCGCTTGCCCCCTCGGGGATGGTGAAGCGCTCGTTGGAAAGCTGGACGTACTGCCCGCGCAGGGCTGTCTGCTCATCGATGCCGGCAAATTTGGTCTCACCGTTTGCATCCGTGTACTGCATCGTCAGCTTGAAATCCTGGTGGATGCCGCCCTCAAGGAAGCAGGCGCAGGCGCTGAAGCTGTAGGCGGTGCCGGCCTTGAAGGTGCGGGTATCGAGGACCTTCTGTGCGCCGTTCCAGGTACCGGTGCGGTTCTGGGCCAGCAGGGCATTGGTCCCCTCCATGGGGGTGCGGCCGCTCTGGGTGACATCGGCTGCGCCGTGGCCCTCCCAGGAATCCACACTGTCCTCAAAGGTATCGTGGAAATAGAAGCCGTTGTCATCCGGACCGGGCTCGGTGGGCTGGGTCGGTTCAATGACCACATCGCCGTCAAGGGTGATGACGAAGGTGGAAACGCTGCGGGCGGGGAGCTGTGCCCAGAAGGTGGAGCTCTCGTGCTCGAGGTCCAGGGTCTTGGCAAGGTTCTCATCGCCCGTGGTGCGCCAGCGGTCCACGTTCGAGATCTGACCGTTGATGGAGAACTGCTGTGCATAGCCGTTATCGCTGTTGTTGACCGCAACGACTGCCACCTGATTGGAGGGCGTGCGGTAGGCGGATACATAGACACCGGATTCGGGCTGCTCGGTCACGTCCAGACGCACACTGCCGGGGCGGACGAACTTGGAGTACTGTGCCATGCAGTAGCCGCGCTTGGAGATCTTGCCGTCCTCGGTCAGAAGGCCGTAGCTGCGGCGGATGTACCACCATACATAGGCATTGAGGTTGCCGACGACCAGACCGTTGTGGATGTTCTCGGCCACGCTCACGGCCTCGGGCCAGCGGTTGGCGGAATCGGCCTCGGAATTGGGCACATAGACCTCGGTCATCCAGATCTCCTTGCCGGAATTCTCCAGCGCCGGATAATCCATCTGGGAGCGCTGTGTGCCGTAGAAATGCGTACCGAACAGGTCGGTGTTGGCGAAGGCCTGGGCATTGTTCAGGATGGGGGTGTAGATGTCCTTACGGTACTGGAAGCTCTCCGGGCTCATGAGCTTGGCATTGGTCCCGGCGGTGACGTCCTTGCCGTAATTGGCGATGAAGCTTGCCAGGTCATTGGCGGACCAGTAGGTCCATTCTGCTGCGTAATCGGGCTCGTTCTGCACGGAGATGGCATACAGGTCGATGCCCTGCCCCTCCATGTACTTGACATAGCTGTTGAGGTGCTGTGCATATTCCTTCTGCTTGGAAAGATCGAGCTGGTACTTGCCCGAGTAGATATCGCCGTTTCCGTTCTTGCGGATGGAGGCGGGCGGATTCCACGGCGTTGCAAAGACCGTGGCACCCAGGGCCTGCGCACGCTTGGCGGTGGGTACGGCGATACGCCAGGAATTGCTGTCGTCGCTGACGTAGATGCGCAGGATCGTCAGACCCAGCTCGTCCTCGCCGTTGCCGAAGGCCTTCTGCACCTGTGCATCGGTCATGTCGCCCTGCGAGATCCACTCGGGCAGGTTGATGCCGCCGAAGCCCCGCACGGACTGGTAGGTCTTGGTGGTGTCGATCGTGCAGAGCGTGGCAGCCTGTGCCTCCATCGGAACGGATGCCGGAACGGCCGGGATCCCCGTCAGGAGCAGGGCGCCTGCGGCGGCGGCTGAGAGCAATCTGCGGATGAATCTGTGTTTCATAAGATGTGTCCCCCTTACCTTGAAAAATATACGGTTCGTGATTTTGTTATCTGATATTACTATTATACAATAGTGACATAATGGGACGCAACCCACAATATTCAGAAAAGGTGGAGATTTCAGAAGTCAGCGGCTAAACTTGACAGGCCCTATCAAGTCTGCGCCCCCATTCCCGCCAATTTTGCACAAACCCCTTGCAATTGCCTATAAAAAGGTGTATAATAGTAGATGCATCCCATTCACGAACCGAGTATAGGAGAAAACATTATGATTTTACTGGATGAACTGAAAGTCGAAATGAACACCTACCGCAAGGAGCTCGAGGAGCTCGGCGAGGTCCTGCGCATCGCGCCCGCACGCGAGGAGGTCGCGCAGCTCCAGGAGCAGGCGGCTGCCGAGGGCTTCTGGGATGACCTGGAAAACTCCCAGAAGGTGCTGCAAAAGACCAAGCAGCTCGAAAATAAGATCGCAGGATTTGAAAAGATGGAGGAGCGGCTCGAGGACATCCAGACCATGATCGAGCTGTGCATGGAGGAAGAGGACGAGGAAATGCAGAATGAGATCGTCACCGAAATGGCCTCCTTCAAGCAGGACCTCGAGAACAAGAACCTCGAGACCCTTCTGTCGGGCGAATACGACGGCCGCAATGCCATCCTGACCTTCCACCCCGGCGCCGGCGGCACCGAGGCACAGGACTGGGCCGAAATGCTCTACAGAATGTATAACCGCTGGGCTGAGCGCCACAATTTCAAGGTGCAGCTGCTCGACTACCTCGACGGCGATGAGGCAGGCCTGAAAAGCGCCTCGCTCATGGTCGAGGGTGAGAATGCCTACGGCTATCTCAAATCCGAGGCCGGCGTACACCGCCTGGTGCGCGTGTCGCCCTTCGATTCCTCCGGCAGACGGCAGACCTCGTTTGCCGCTGTGGAGGTCATGCCCGAGATCGACGACACCATCGAGGTGGACATCCGTCCGGAGGACCTCGAAATGGAGGTGTACCGCTCCTCCGGTGCCGGCGGCCAGAAGGTCAACAAGACCAGCTCCGCCGTGCGTCTCATCCACAAGCCCACGGGCATCGTGGTCTCCTGCCAGACCCAGCGCAGCCAGTACCAGAACCGTGACTACGCCATGAAGATGCTGCGCTCGAAGCTCGTCGAGATCAAGGAGCGTGAGCACCTCGAGAAGATCTCCGACATCAAGGGCGTGCAGAAGGAGATCGGCTGGGGTGCCCAGATCCGCTCCTACGTCTTTATGCCCTACACGCTCGTCAAGGATCTGCGCACGGGCTTTGAGGTCGGCAACATCACCGCCGTGATGGACGGGGACCTCGACGGCTTCATCCATGCCTACCTCAAATCCCTCTCCCACGGCACGCTCCAGAAGTAAGCCGTGGAGACACTGCTCCGGCATCTCACCGTCTATGAGAAGCTGCGCCCCCGGCGGCTGCGCACGGCAGCGCTCCCCCTGGGGCTTTCTCTCTTTGCACTCGTGCTTTGCAGCATCGGGACGGTGATGCTGGTGACAAGGACCTCCCCCGACACGGGCTTCGGGATGCTCTTTGCAGGACTGGTCTTTCTCATCTGCATCCCGTTTCTGGCACGGGACAGCCTCCGGCGTTACCGGCTGCTGGAATACCGGTTCCGGCAGCTCACAGCGGAGGACTTTTTGCAGCTCGAAGCACAGCTGCAAAATGCGCCGCTCCTGTTCGGGACGCTCCATTGTCTCAGGGCGCATCTCTTCTTCCCGGAGGACGGGCTCCTCATCGCCTATCACGAGCTGCACGCAGTCCGCGCCGAGGTCCACAAGACGAACCTGATCACAACGGGCGTCACACTGCATCTGATGATCCCGGGAGCGCATTTCCGTGTTGCCGTGCGCGATCACCGGAGCTTTCTGGCATCGCCCGAGCTGCTTTGCCGGCGCATGGATGCCGCACGGCGCGACCCCGTACCGTACACGCAGACGGTGACGCATTCCGTGCATCTGCCCCATATCGGCACATGATAAAGAGATCACCGCTCCCCCCGGATCGCCGGGAGAAGCGGTGTTTGAATCAATCGCCGAGCGGGTTGCCGTTGGCATCGGTGGTGATCGTCTTGCCGCACAGGATGAGGATGCCCTCAACCAGGCCCCAGATCGACCCGATACCGCAGGTCACCAGCGTGACTACGATCTGGATGATGCCCATGGTCGTATATCCCAGATAGAATCTGTGGATACCCCAGCCGCCCAGGAAAATACCCAGCAGACCGGCTGTCAGCTTGGATTTCTGTTCCATAAACGTCCCTCCTTACGTGATATTCCCCAAAGGGGGCTGCTTCTATTATAGCAAGGATCTGTGGATTTGTCAAGCCTTGCGGCCGCATACCGGGGGTCTTGCATTTTTCTGCATTCTGTGGTATAATACTAAAAACGAAACAAGGAGGGAGGAAGGCGCGATGCTCAATCCGATGGCACTGATGCAGCTTCGGCCCCTGTTCGAGGCATTCCGGGAGCGGCATCCGAGGTTCGTGCAGTTTTTTGGCTATGCCGGGAAGGATATGAAGGAAGGGAGCGTGCTGGAGATCAGCGTGACTGCCCCCGACGGCAAAAAGACCGTGACCAATATCCGGGTGTCCGAGGAGGACCTGGCACTCGTCGAGCAGCTGCGGCAGCTGCTGGGTACGGCCTCCTGAGCTGTCCGATGGGGAGCCCTCCCGCTCCCCACAAATTTTTTTGAAAAAACACTTGACAAATCCCTTCGGATGTGGTATACTATACAAGGTCGCTGATGTGGCACAGGTGGTAGCGCAACGCCTTGGTAAGGCGTAGGTCACCGGTTCGAATCCGGTCATCAGCTCCAGATCGACACAGTTTGAAAGAACTGTGTCGATTTTGTTTTTGATGCAGAATACATGACAGCAACAGTGAATCATGAACAGTTAAGGTATCGCCTGCACTGTCTGTGATACCGAAAGGAGTGGTCCCATGTCCGGATTCCTGCCCGTGACCCCGGAGGAGCTGTCTGCTGCCGGGATCACCCGGCCCGATTTTGTCTATATCCTCGGGGATGCCTACGTCGATCACCCCAGCTTCGGTGCGGCCATCATCTCCCGGGTGCTCGAAAACGCCGGCTACAGCGTCGCCATGCTCCCCCAGCCCGACTGGCGGCATGATGCCGATTTCCTGCGCTTTGGCACGCCCCGGCTCGGCTTTCTTGTCACCGGCGGCAACATCGACAGCATGGTCGCCCACTATACCGCCGCCCGCAAGAAACGCAGCGACGATGCCTATTCCCCCGGGGGGAAGGCCGGGTACCGCCCCGACCGGGCCGTGCTCACCTATTGCAGACGCATCCGCGAGCTCTTCGGGAAGGAGGTCCCCCTCCTCATCGGGGGACTTGAGGCCTCCCTGCGCCGTTTTGCGCATTACGACTACTGGGACGATGCCGTGCGCCCGTCCATCCTCGCCGAGAGCGGGGCGGATCTTCTGATGTACGGCATGGGGGAGCACAGCATTCTTGAGATCGCCGCCCTCCTCCGGGACGGGACGCCCGTGTGTGAGATCACCGAGGTGCGCGGCACCTGCTATCTCACCGACCCCGAGCACACCCCCTACGGCTGCGCGGAATGTCCCTCCTTCGAGCAGGTGCAGCGCTCCAAGGAGCAGTATGCCAGGGCCTGCCGCATCCAGTACGACCAGCAGGATGAGGTCTACGGCAAGCGCATCCTCCAGCGCCACGGCGGGCGGATGCTCGTGCAGAATCCCCCCGCGCTCTCCCTGACGCAGGAGGAGTTCGACGCGCTCTACACCCTGCCCTTCCAGCGCACCTACCACCCCATGTATGAGCCGATGGGCGGTGTGCCCGCCATCCGGGAGGTGCGCTTTTCCATCACGCACAACCGCGGGTGCTTCGGCTTTTGCAATTTCTGCTCCATCGCCCTGCACCAGGGCCGGCGCATGACCGTGCGCAGTGAGGACTCCGTCATCGAGGAGGCCAGGATGCTCACGCAGTATCCCGATTTCAAGGGCTATCTGCATGATGTGGGGGGACCGACGGCGAATTTCCGCCACCCCTCCTGTGAAAAGCAGCTCACGCAGGGCCTGTGCAGGGGCCGCAAGTGCTTAGCACCCACCCCCTGCCGCAACCTGCATGTCGATCATACGGAGTATCTCTCGCTCCTGCGCAAGCTCCGCGCACTCCCGAGGGTCAAGCGGGTGTTCATCCGCTCGGGGATCCGGTATGATTATCTTTTGGAGGACAAGGATGAGACCTTCTTCCGGGAGCTCGTGCGCCACCATGTCAGCGGACAGCTCAAGGTCGCCCCGGAGCACTGCTCGAACCATGTGCTCGACCTCATGGGCAAGCCCCATATCGAGGCCTACCGCGCCTTTCAGAAGCGCTTTTACGAGCTGACGCGCTCCATGGGCAAGGAGCAGTACCTCGTGCCGTACCTCATGAGCAGCCACCCGGGCAGTACGATGAACGATGCCATTGAGCTCGCGCTGTTCCTGAAATCCGAGGGCATCCGGCCGGAGCAGGTGCAGGATTTCTACCCCACGCCGGGAACGATCTCGACGTGCATGTTCTGGACGGGACTCGACCCGTACACGATGCAGCCGGTCTATGTGCCGCGCACGGCTGAGGAGAAGGCCGGACAGCGTGCGCTTTTGCAGTATTTCAAGCCGGAGAACCATGCCCGCATCCGCAAGGCGCTCTTGCGGGCGGGCAGACGGGACCTCATCGGGACTGCCCCCGGCTGCCTTGTGCCGCCCGAGAGCGGCAGGGAGCGTGCATCCGGAAACCGCCAGAGTGCGGGCAGACCCGGCAATACGGGAAATGCCGGAAGGTCCGCAAACGCGGGGAATACGGGAAGGCAGGGCCGTCCGGAGAAGCACCGGACGATCCGCAATGTGCATAAAAAGCCTGGAAAGAAGGGATGAGCATGGCACAAACGCCAAGACCTGATGCGCCCCGGAAGGCCCGCACGGCATGGCTGGACTGCTTGCGGGGCTTTACGGTCCTCAACATGATCGCCTACCATGCGTCGTGGGACCTGGTGTATATTTTCGGGAAGGACTGGCCGTGGTACCACGGGACGGGGGCCTACATCTGGCAGCAGTGCATCTGCTGCACGTTCATCACGCTCTCGGGGTTCTGTGCAGCCTTCAGCCGGCATCCGGTGAAGCGGGGCCTGATCGTATCGGGGATCGGGCTTGGTGTGATGGCCGTGACGATCCTTTTCATGCCGGAGGACATGGTAAAATGGGGCGTGCTGACGCTCATCGGCGCGGGGATGCTGCTCATAGGAGCTCTGCGCCGGTATCTGCAAAAGCTCCCGGCATGGGCGGGACTGCCGCTGTGCGTTTTGCTCTTCGGGATGACGCGGCACACGGCGGCGGGCTACTGGGGGCTGTGGAGGCTGCCGCTCGTTTCCCTGCCGGGGTGGCTGTATCGGAACGATCTGACAGCGCTGTTCGGCTTTCCCGGGCCGGACTTTTACTCAACGGATTATTTTGCCCTCCTGCCGTGGGTGTTCCTGTTCCTGTCGGGATTCTATGCGTACCATCTGTTCGGGAAGCAGGTGATGGCCGTCCCGTGGAAGGGATTTGCCCCCCTGAACTTCATCGGCCGCCATGCCCTGGAGATCTATGTGGTGCATCAGCCGGTGATCTATGGGATACTGTGGCTTTTGGAAATGATAGGCAGGAAGTGAGACGTCAGAGAGTCACCCATTCAGGGTGGCTCTTTGTTTGTGTGGGGGTCCGCCGCCTGACCGGGGTTCCGTCCCCCCTGAAAGCAGGGGGTGCGGGGGACGGCAGCCCCCCGCAAAAGAAAAAAGAAAGCCCCCTCCCCTCCCGCGTCAGCGGGAGAAGGGAGGGGGTTGGGGGCGGGCCCCAGAAAGGCCGCTTCCCCTTATCTTGTTTGCTGCGACAGACCCTTGATCCCGGAAACGACCCAGTCAAAGGTATCGGTGGTGAGCACACCGCCGCAGTATTCGCAGACTGCCGTGTGGTTGATGTCGATATGGGCACCGCAGTACGGGCAGGTCTGGCCGGTGGTACCGGACTGCTGACCGGTGAGCTGGCCGGAGGTGCGCACAAGGGTCCATTCATAGGTCATGAACTTCTCCTGGGTGCTGCTGCCGCGGACGATCTGGCCGGTGCGGTCATCGGTCACATAATCCACAATGCGCGTGCGGATCTCAGCCACGATCATGTCCTTGCCGGAGACCTGACGCCAGCCGGCAAGCTCCACACTCAGCACGGCAATGCGCTCGATGTGATTGGTCTGACCGCGCTGCCGGTAGGCGTCGAGCTGGCGGTCATACTGGCCGTACATCGCATCGGTCATATACGGACGCAGGCTCTCCATGTTCTTGGCCTGCCAGGCGTTCTGGAACTGTACATACAGATTCGAGAGCTTCTCACGGAAGGCCGCCTCGTCAAAATGCGGGTCGAGCCCGTAATAGCTGTGCATCGGTGAGAGGGAGGCACGGTCCGTGCGCTGTACCTGCGTCTGGACGGGCGTGCTCCGGGAGCCCTTCAGCTTCTTCCGGGCAATGTAGATCCCTACGAAGATCAGGAGCAGTACGATCACGCCCGGCACACCGAACAGCTCGTATACGACGCGGAACAGCCACCAGATGACTGCACCGCCGCCGTCATCGTCATCGTCATCCCAGCTGCCGCCGCCACCGCCTCCGCCGTAGTCGTTGTCTCCGGCAAAATCACCGAAATCCGCCCCGTGGATGGCCATGGGCACCAGTGTCACGCTCAGCAGCATGACAGCGCCGAGGATCCAGGGAAGGTATCGCTTTAGTTTTTGAAAATCAGGTTTTTTCATCGTCATGGGCTCCTTGTCGGGAATGTGGATCCGCAGGGAATCTGGTTATATTATAGCATAGAGATGGGGGGATGTCAATAGGACGGGGGAAACCTGGGCCCCGCCCCGGAATCCCCTGAAAAGCCAAGAAAAGCCGCCCTCACGGGCGGCTTTTTGGATGTTACTTTGCAGCCTTCGCATAATCCCCGATGGTCTTGTTCCCCCGTCTTTCATTCCACCAGACCCAAAGGGTCGGGGCAATGCACTGGGAGGAGTAGGTACCGGCGATCAGACCGAAGGTCATGGGAACGGAGAAGCTCAGGATGCTGCTCACATGGAACACATACGCCACCACGCTGATGATGACCATGGTCGAAACGGTGGTGATGGAGGTGCGGATGGAACGGCGCATCGTCTGGCTCGCACTCTGGTTGACCAGCTCTGCGATGGTCGTCTTTCTCGGCATCAGGCGCTGGTTCTCACGGATGCGGTCGTATACGATGATCGTATTGTTGATCGAGTAACCGAAGATGGTCAGGATCACGGCCATGAAGTTGGAGTTGATCTCAAAGCCGAACAGCACGAAGCTGCCGTAAGCAATGATGATGTCGTGCAGCAGGGTCACGATCGTGAACACACCTGCCGACCAGCCGGAGATCTTCTTGAACCGCAGGGCGATGTAGATGATCAGCAGGATGGCCGCGAAGATGACAGCCACGATGCACTTGCCGAAGAATTCACGGCCGGAGGACGGGCTGACCTCGTTGCTCTCGAGCATTTCCACATTGTTGTCCGGGTAGGTGTTCTGCATCACCGTGACCATCTGCTCCTGCTGGTCGAGCGTCAGGCTCTCGTCATAGGAGAAGGAAACGGTCAGGATGTTCGTGTCCGCATCGAAGCTCTCGCCCTTCTGGAGCGTCACGGGTGTGCCAAGGAGCGTTTCGATCTCGGATTTGCAGGCGTTCTCATCCAGATCCCCGCTGTAGGAGTAGGATACGATCGTACCGCCCTTGAAGTCGATGGAGACCTCCACGCCCAGGAAGCTCGTGCAGATCGAGAGCACGATCAGGCACGCGGAGATGATGAAGAAGGTCTTTCTCGTCTCGCTGAACTTGCGGATGACCGGCGCTCTGTAGGACTTCTCGGAATAGCCGAACAGTGCAGGCTTCTGGAAGGCCTTGAAGCGGGCCAGGGAGTTGGTCATCAGCTGTGCTGCGCCCACGCCCATGATGAAGTTCAGGATGACGCCGGCGAGCAGGTTGAAGCCGAAGGAGTACACAAAGCCCTCGGTGGTCGCACCGAACAGGAAGAAGATCGTGGAATCGAGGAACCGTGTGATGGGGTTGGTGTTGGTACCGAAGGCGCCCATGAGCACGAGAGCCACGATCGCAAGCGTCAGGTTGCCGTCGAGCACGGCGGAGAAGGCGTTGGAATAGCCGGCCTTGATGGAGGATTCCACGGACTTGCCGCGGGCAAGCTCCTCACGGATACGCTCGGCGGTGATGATGTTGCAGTCAACGCCCATGCCGACGGACAGGATGATACCGGCAATACCGGGGATGGTCAGCGTGGAGCTGGGCATGAAGCCGAACCAGCCGGACACGGCAGCGAGCATACCGGCGACCTGGCCGATCAGGCCGACCACGGCAATGAAGCCGGGCACGCGGTAGAGCACGAGCATGTACAGGCAGATGAAGGCCAGGGCAATGATGCCGCTGAGCACCATGGCATACAGTGCACCGGAGCCCAGGGTCGGGGACAGGGTCTTGGTGCTGGTGGCCTGGAGCGAGAAGGGCAGCGCACCGGAGGTGATCTGGTCGGCAAGCTCCTTGGCGGTCTCTGCGGTGAAGTTACCGGAGATGATGGCCTGTCCGTTGTTGATGGCCTCGTTGACGGTCGCACTCGATACGCACACATCGTCCATCCAGATGGAGATGTAGCCCCCGGAGGCGACCTGTGCGGCGGTGGCAGTCGCAAAGGCGTCCTTGCCGGAATCATTCAGCGAGAGCTGTACGACCCACTTGGAATTTTCCTGGTCATAGCCCGTTGTGGCAGTGTCCACGCTCGAGCCGGTGAGGATGACGTCGCCGTCCACCTCCGTGCCGTAGCGGAAGGTCAGCTCCGACATCTGGCCGAGCTCATCGACGGCCGCTGCCGGGTCGAAGTCGGATTCGCCCGACTGCCACGGGAAGCGCACGATGATGCGGGAATTGTTATAGTCCACATAGGTCTCACTGTCGTTGATGCCCAGGGTCGTCAGACGCAGCTTGATGACCTGCATGGCCGCATCCATCTGGTCCTCCGTGGCATCCACGCCGTCGGCGGGCTCAAAGGTCACATCCACACCGCCCTGGATATCAATGCCCAGGCGGATGTCCTCGATCCCGTGGACGTAGGTCGTCTTGATGTCACCCTTGTATCCGGCGATGCCGAAGAGCGTAGTATACGCAAACAATAGGATCACAACAAAGACGATGAAAAAGACTGGTTTTCCGATTCTCTTCTTCACAATCTAACCTCCTGTACAGTGTCTCTGGGGGGCGCTGCCCCCCGGCACCGTCATTCACGCCGTGTATAACACGACAATTATAATTATTATAGTACAAAATCCGTATAAAGTCAATAGGTTTCGGAAATTTTTTGAAAATGGGGGGCTGCAGATTGGGAGGTCTCTCGTGGGGGGCGGCGGCTTTTAGAGGTTAGAGGTGAGAGGTAAGAGGTTAGATGCTTAGACTTGATAGACCTCTTGTGGGGGCCTTCGGCCCCCTCCTGCGCCCACTTTCGGCAGGAGCACCCGCCACCCCCGACCAGAGGGGCGATTGCCCGCCCCTCTGGACTCCGTGCAGCAGAGGGCTGCGCCCTCTGCACTCCTGCAAAGCAAGGGGCTGCGCCCCCTGCACCCCCTGTGGAGACTTGCGGGGTACCCTGTC
>JAFTZY010000039.1 GCA_017460955.1 Oscillospiraceae bacterium | reverse complement strand
TCTTTGTCTGCTGCCTTGCACTCTCCTTCCTGCCGGTGCTCCTGTCCGTCAGCACGGCCTGGGAGCCGGAGCCTTCCCGGGCGGTCAGTGCATCGCATCCCGAGCTCCGGGTCCCTTCGCAGCTGCTGGAGGGCGGTGCGTTCCTTCCGGTGCGCATGGGTCGTCTCCATCGCCCCCACAACGGGCGCAGACCCGGATCGCTCCGGCATTTCCCGCTGTATTTCCGGGCACTGCCGGATCGTCCGTCGTTCCGGTGTGCCGCGGCAGTACGCCTGCTGCCGCATAGCACGGCGCTGTGCTTGTGCCGGACCTGTATCATACGCTACATCCACGATCAGGATGGGGAAAAGGACGGTGCCTCCGTTTTTTGAGAAGATCTATGAAACGGAGGTAATACATATGAGGATCCCAATCATCATCGCAGTCTCCATTCTTATGGTGATCGGATTGTTTGTGATTGACTGGCTGATCACCCACGGCGGGGAGGATCAAAAGGACGAAACACAACCTACACAGGAGGAAGCAGCACATGAGAAAGACAAAGGTCATCTGCACGATCGGACCGGCAAGTGAATCCACGGAGGTGCTCCGGGAGATGTGCCAGGCCGGCATGAACGTGGCCAGACTCAATTTTTCCCACGGCACCCATGAGGAGCACCAGCGCAAGATCGACCGCATCAAGGCCGTGCGCGAGGAGCTTGGCCTGCCCATTGCCATCATGCTCGACACCAAGGGCCCGGAGTACCGGATCCAGACATTTGAACAGCACAAGGTCGTCCTGAGCGACGGCGACACCTTTACCTTTACTGCCGATGACTGCATCGGCGACCGGACGAAGGTCTCGGTCAGCTACAAGCACCTTGCCGCGGAGGTCTCCGTCGGGGACACCATCCTTGTCAACAACGGTCTGCTGATCTTCAAGGTCAGGAAGATCGACGGGAGCGATGTCATCTGTGACGTGGTCGTCGGCGGTGAGATGTCCGACCGCAAGAGCATGAATTTCCCGAACCATGTTCTGTCGGGGGATTATCTGAGTGAGCAGGACAAGGCGGACATCCTCTTCGGCATCCAAAACGACGTGGATTTCGTCGCTGCCTCGTTCGTGTCCAACAAGCAGGACGTGGAGAAGGTACGCGCCTTCCTCAATGAGAACGGCGGCGAGGAGATCGACATCATCGCCAAGATCGAGAACCGCTCGGGCGTCGAGCACATCGAAGAGATCTGTGAGATCGCCGACGGCATCATGGTCGCACGCGGGGACCTGGGCGTGGAGATCCCGTTCGCCGAGGTGCCCTCCATCCAGAAGTATCTCATCAAGAAATGCCGGCTGCTGGGCAAGCGCGTCATCACAGCGACCGAAATGCTCGAGTCCATGATCGAAAAGCCCCGCCCGACCAGAGCGGAGATCTCGGATGTCGCCAATGCCGTCTATGACGGCTCGTCGGCAGTCATGCTCTCGGGGGAGACGGCCTCGGGGAAGCATCCCGTGGAGGCTGTCCGGAGCATGGCGGAGATCTGTGAGTGTACCGAGCGCACGATCGATTACACCAAGCGCCTGACCACGACCGAATACACCATCCAGAACGACATCGACGCCGTCTCCCATGCGACCTGCGCCATGGCGATCGACACCAAGGCATGCGGCATCGTCATCAGCTCCCTGTCGGGCGTGACGGTGCGCATGGTCAGCCGCTTCCGGCCGCCGGTGGACATCATCGGCATGACGACCTCGGAGAAGGCCTGGCGCAAGCTGAACCTGAGCTGGGGCGTGACGCCCGTGCTCAGTGAGGAATTCGGTTCCGTGGAGGTCATGTTCTACCATGCCCTGCAGCACGCCAAGCGCATCTTCTCGCTCAAGAGCGGCGACAACATCATCCTGACCGGGGGCCAGACCAGCGGCCGCTCGGGCAATACCAACACCATCCGGCTCGAGACCGTCCGGTAAGGAGACGGGCGGATGGTATGGTATATCCTGTCCCTGATCCTGGGGTTTGTGATGCTGGTCAAGGGGGCCGACTTCTTTGTGGAGGGCGCTTCCGGACTGGCAGTACGCTTCCGGATCCCGGACCTCATCATCGGTCTGACCATCGTCGCCATGGGGACAAGCGCTCCGGAGGCGGCGGTGAGCATCGCTGCGGGCTTTGCAGGCAATGCGGATATCACCATCGGCAACATCGTCGGGAGCAATATCCTGAACACGTTCGTCATCCTGGGGATCGCCTCCGTCATTGTCACGCTCCATGTGGAGAAAAGCACCGTGCGCATCGAACTCCCGTTCATGCTGCTGTGCTCCGCACTGCTGCTCGTGCTCGGGCTGGATGGACGCATCACGCTTGTGGACGGCCTTCTGCTGTGGGCGGCATTCCTTGTGTACTTAGGGTACCTGTTCGTGAATGCAAAGCGTCACCCGAAGGAGGGGGAGGAGACCCGGCAGCGTGCGCTGTGGCTGGAGCTTCTGATGATCGCAGGCGGCCTTGCCGTGCTGGTCATCGGCAGTAAGCTTGCCGTGTCCGGCGCCTCGGGCCTTGCCAGGACGATCGGCATCAGTGAGCGCTGCATCGGCCTGACCATCGTCGCGCTGGGCACCTCCCTGCCGGAGCTGTTCACCTCGGTGATCGCCGCCAGGAAGGGGAACGCGGACATTGCTGTCGGTAACATTGTCGGGAGCAACATTTTCAACATCCTGTTTGTCGTCGGGACGACCTCGCTGCTGGTCGCAGTGCCGTTCGACGCCAAATTTCTCATCGACAGCGGGTTCATGATCGCATCGGCAGTGCTCCTGCTGCTTGCCGTGCTGCCGAAGCAGCGCCTTGGCAGGGCAGCGGGTGCGGTCATGCTCGTATGCTATGCAGTCTATTTTGTCTACCTTTGTATGACATGACCGGATCATGCCGGGGCAATGCTCCGGCTGCATCCTTGTCGCGGACGGAAAGTACGGTCCGTGAGAAGGATGCAGCCGAAATATGACGGAATGCATGGGTCAGCAACATCGATCCCGAACAGAAAGCGAGGATAGAGTATGCTTCAGATCAAGGACATACGCAAGGAATACATCACGGGGGATCTCCGGCAGACCGCACTGGACGGCGTGTCGCTGAATTTCCGGGACAGTGAGTTCGTGGCGATCTTAGGACCGTCCGGCTCGGGCAAGACCACCCTGCTCAACATCGTGGGGGGCCTTGACCGCTATGATTCCGGTGACCTCATCATCAACGGCATCTCGACCAAGAAGTACAAGGACCGGGACTGGGATTCCTACCGGAACCACACCATCGGCTTCGTGTTCCAGAGCTACAACCTCATCCCGCACCAGTCGGTGCTCGCGAATGTGGAGCTGGCACTGACGATCTCGGGCATCTCCCGCGGGGAGCGCCGCCGCAGGGCAAGGGAAGCCCTCGAGCAGGTGGGGCTGGGCAACCAGGTCCACAAGCGTCCGAACCAGATGTCCGGCGGCCAGATGCAGCGTGTTGCCATCGCCAGAGCCCTTGTCAACGATCCGGATATCCTCCTTGCCGACGAGCCGACCGGTGCGCTCGATTCCGATACGAGCGTGCAGGTCATGGAAATGCTGGCCCGTGTCGCCAAGGACCGGCTCGTCATCATGGTCACCCATAACCCGGAGCTTGCCGAGGCCTATGCCAACCGCATCGTCAGGGTACGCGACGGCCGGATCATCGACGACTCCAACCCCTATGAGGTCAAGGGCGCGCAGCCGGCCCACCACGAGAACATGGGCCGCTCGTCCATGTCCGTTCTGACGGCGCTCGGGCTGAGCTTCAACAACCTGCGCACAAAGAAGGGCCGCACGCTCCTCACGGCTTTTGCGGGCTCCATCGGCATCATCGGCATTGCACTCATCCTGTCGCTCTCCAACGGCGTGAACACCTACATCGACGACATCCAGCGCGATGCCATGCTCTCCTATCCCATCGAGATCGAGGAGCAGAGCATCGACATCGCCTCGCTGATGAACAGGGCCCAGGGCGCCCAGGAGAAGATACTCGAGGAGCGGGACACCGATGCGATCTATGCGGACAATTTCGAGGTCGAGCGCCAGGCCGCACTGCGCACGACCACGAATAACCTCACCGCCTTCAAGTCCTACCTCGACCGTGCCGACTGTGAGCTCCAGCAGTATGTGGGGGACAACGGCATCGTCTACTCCTACGACACCAAGTTCGACATCTATACCTACGACCCGGAGGATGTGTTCGTGAACACCGACGGCAGCGGTCTTGAGAGCACCTCCCCCTATGCCGCCATGCCGGCGATGATGTTCGGCGATACGGGGAATATGCAGGAGATCCTGCCCGGGAAGAACGGCGAGCTCGTCAGCAATGCAGTCAAGGACAAGTACACCCTGCTCTACGGACGCTACCCCGAGGCCTATGACGAGATCATGCTGGTGCTCAATTATAACAACACCCTCTCCCTGCTCGATCTGTATGAGATCGGTGCGCTCCCCGTTTCCGAATATGAGGAGCTCCAGGACAAGCTCGGGGGCGAGGAGGAGCTCGATCTGGACGAGCGGAAGGTCAGCTATGCCGAGGTCTGCAAAAAGACCTACTATCTCATTCCCCAGTGCGACCTCTACGAGGAGAACGAGGACGGCACCTTCTCCGACATCAGCCAGAACAAAAAGAAGATCGAGGCACTTGCACAGGATGCCGTGGAGCTGAAGATCACGGGCGTCATGAAGCCGAACGACGATGACGACGCCATGTTCTTCATGAGCCCCATCGCCTACACCAGGGCACTGACCGACTATCTGATCGAATACACGGATGACAGCTCCATTGTCCGCGCCCAGAGACGGGACCCGGACACGGACCTTCTCACGGGCCTGCGCTTTGAGAGCAGCAGCAAGGCCGACAAGATCGACGCCGCCCGTCAGTATGTGAAGGACATGGACGAGCGCGAAAAGGCGGCACTCTACCAGGTGCTCCTGATGACCGGACAGGTCAGCGAGGAGACGGCCACCGAGCCCACCGAGGCCGAAGCCGTGGGAACTGCCTTCTTCGCAGGCACTGCCGCCGTGCAGCCGCTTGCCGTGCTCCCGATGGACGGGGAGCCCACCGAGCCGGAGACGGCCGCCGAGTCCGAGGCACCGAGCGACGCCGAGCTTGTGGACATGCAGCTTTCTCTGAGCGTGACGCGTCTGCCGGACAGGACCGTCTATTATACGGGCGATGCGATCGATCTGAGCGGCGGCACCGTGCATGAGCGCCTGACGCTCACCTGGTCGGACGGCACCTCCCAGGTCATCGAGAACGATGCCCCGATGACGGGCGAGGGCTACTCCGTCGATGCCTCCCTCTTTGACACGGCACGGCAGGGCATTTACCCCGTTTCCGTCATCAAGAGCTATACGGATGAGGCGTCCGGCCGGACCGTCACCGGCAATACACTCCTCTATGTGCTCGTCGTGCAGCCGTCAGCACCGGAGCCGACACAGCCCGCACCGACGCAGCCCGCACCGACCGATCCGCCCGCCCCCACACAGCCGCCCACCGCACCCGCTGCACCGCCGGAGGATCTGACACCCGAGCAGATCGAGGCCTACCGGCAGGCAGCCCAGGGCGGTGCGGGCAGCGGACTTACCCAGGAGCAGATCGCCTCCTATCTCCAGGCGATCACACAGGCCGCCTCCGGCAATGACGCGCCCTCTGCCGGCAATGACGCCCCCGCAGCCGGCGGCCTGACACAGGAGCAGATCGCTTCGTATCTGCAGGGACTTGGCACGCAGTCCGGTACCGGTGTGCTCCCCGATGTCTCGCAGCTCTCCCCGGAGGAGCTTGCCTCCCTCTATGCTGCCATGAACGGCGCTTCGGGGACACAGGGCGGCACGGGGCTCGCGTCCGGCGGCAGTACGCAGGATATGGCAGCGCTCTATGCGGCGCTCCAGGGCGGCACCGGGACGAGTGTGCCTTCCCAGGATCTTGCCTCCATGTACGCGGCCATGCAGGGCGGCACCGGCACGAGCGTGCCCTCCCAGGACCTTGCCTCCATGTATGCGGCCATGCAGGGCGGGAATACCGCCAGCACTGAGGGCATGGACCTGTCCGCGTTTGCGGATCTGGATCTGTCGAACCTCTCCCAGGAGGACCTGGCTGCACTGTATGCCGCACAGCAGGGCGGTATGGACGGTCTGGAGCTCTCGCCGGAGGATTATGAAAAGCTCTTCTCCCTGTCCGGCAAGTCCGAGGCGGAGCTTGCCTCGCTCATGGACAGCTATATGGAGCATCCGGACGACGACGTGCTCCTTGAGATCTATGACCGCTACCTCGCCTCGGGGAACCTCGAGGATAACCTCAAGACCTTCGGCGTGGTGGATCTGGACACACCGGCGTCCATCTCCATCTATGCGGACAGCTTTGAATCGAAGGATGCCATTGCCGACTGCATCTCGGCCTACAATGATGACGCCGATGAGGAGGACCGGATCACCTACACCGACTACACGGCGCTCCTGATGTCGTCCATCACGACGATCATCAACGTCATCTCCTATGTACTCATCGCGTTCGTGGGCGTGTCCCTGGTGGTGTCATCCATCATGATCGGCATCATCACCTACATCTCCGTGCTCGAGCGCACCAAGGAGATCGGTATCCTGCGTGCCATCGGCGCATCGAAGCACAATATCTCGCAGGTGTTCAATGCCGAGACCTTCATCATCGGACTGTGCTCCGGCCTCATCGGCATCGGCGTGACACTCCTGCTGCTCATCCCGGGCAATCTCATCATCCACGCGCTCATCGGCTCGGATACGGTCAATGCCGCACTGCCGGTGCTCGACGCTGCCGTGCTCATTCTCCTGAGCGTGGTCCTGACGCTCATCGGCGGGTTCATCCCTGCGAAGGCCGCCGCCAAGAAGGACCCCGTGACGGCACTGCGCACGGAATGATCCCACATAAAAAGAATCGCGGCACCGGAAATATATCCCGGTGCCGCCATTATTATCAGGGACCTCTGGTCACTCGGTGCACGCCTTGCTTTGTAGGGCAGGGCTCATGTTATGTCAGCGAAGCTTCCGGCACGATGGAGATCTCCACGGCCTCCTTGTTGGTCGCATAGCCCACATAGAGGCTGCCGTCGTACACAAGGCTCTTGCAGTAATGGAAGCCCAGCCGCTTGGCCTTGCCCTCGTACATGAGTGCGGGGTCACTTTCATTGCTGCGCAGGAGGTATGCCCTGTCAAAGTGCCTGCCGTCCGCCGAGAGCGTGACCGCCAGGGGACTGCGCAGGCTGTTCTCCACGGGGCATCCGGCAAGGAAGGCCGTGCCGTCCGAGAGGTTGCCGGCGCTCTGCTTGGTGCGCGCATCCGGCATGTCGGTCTTCTGCACACGGCTCCACGTCACGCCGTTGTCGCGGCTGTACGCGCAAAGCTTGCGGTAGCTGCTGCTCTGGTCGCGGAAGATCATCACGAGCGTCCCGTCCTGCTGCACGAACAGACTCGGCTCCATCTCCGTCGAGGAGGTGCCGCTGCCGGAGGGCGTGAACGCCCCCTTCCTCCAGCCGGAAATGCCGGTGGGATCGTCGGTGTAGATGGGGCATACGAAGAGACCGTCCTGGAAATGCGCCGCATTCACGATCCGGCCGTTTGCGAGCACATGGGGATCCTGCTCGAACACGCCGTTCAGGGGGGTGCCGTCCGCCATCGTGACCGGCTGCGGGGAG
Organism: Oscillospiraceae bacterium; assembly: GCA_017460955.1. Classification (GTDB taxonomy): domain Bacteria; phylum Bacillota; class Clostridia; order Oscillospirales; family Ruminococcaceae; genus UBA3855. The sequence continues at coordinate 47,031 of JAFTZY010000039.1, read as the reverse complement.
GACCAGTTCTCGCCGTCCTCCGAGGTCATGTAGTAGGTCCAGCCGCCCCGGACGCTCAGGCCGTTGTCCCAGAAATTGATGTAGGCGATGAGCCGGTCCCCGGCAGAGAGCCAGCCGCCGGAGGTGCAGTAGCCGTCCCCGATGCTCTGAATGAGCACCTTCGCGTCGCTCCACGTCCTGCCGCCGTCGCTGCTTACGGCATACATCACATGCGTATCCGCCGAATCCTCATCGGTCTGGGAGCTTTGCCACTGGCAGTAGAGCTTCCCTCCGAATGCCGCAAGGCACACGCCGTTGCAGTAGTGGTCGCTCGCATCATCTGCCCTCCAGACGGTAACGGTCTCGAGTCCCTCCGGGACGCGCAGACCGAGCGTGTCGGTATTGCTCTGGTCAAAGAGCCCGTCGGCAACAGTAAAGCACGGGAGCGCTGCGGGCGCCTCGATCCCGGGGACAACGCCGGTGCGCAGCATGCGCTTCATGAGCACCAGGTCCATCGTGTCGAGCTTTTCATCCGGGCACAGATCCGCCGTCTGCCAGTCGGCAAGGCGGGTGCCGTCGATGCGCAGGAGCCATTTCTGGAGCCTGACCACGTCAAGGAGCGAAAAGACACCGTCCCCGTTCACATCCCCCGCTGCGGGCTCTGGCGTCCCGTCGGGCAGCGCAGCGACGATATAGTTCATACACCCCGAGACCTGGCCGTTGGTGCCGAGCGTCACGCTGCGCCCCGCCTCCACCGGCAGAGCGTACAGCACGAAGGTGACGTCATTCGTTGTGGTCAGTACCTGCGCGTCCTGCGTCCAGCCGCCAAGCCATGCGGGGGGCGTCTCCACGCGGCTGTCCAGGCCGACGTACAGCACAAGGTCCTGCGCAGCCGTCACGACCGCCTGGTCGGCATCGGAATTCTTCGCATCGCACGGCGTCAGCAGAAGCTCCGCCCCGGTCAGGAAGTCGGGACACGCGGCCACCGCACAGCGCTCTGCCGAGCGGTCACCGAACACCGCATCGCCGGGTCCGAGCGACGGATCGACCGCCCAGCTGTCGTAATAATCCGTGTCCAGGATCGTGATGCGGCCAAGGAGCGTGCCCTCGAGCGCGGGATAGTCATCGGCCGCCGCAGCCGGGAGCCCCATGGGCAGGACAAGCGCGGCACACGCAGCAAGTATACGGGAAATCCTTCGTTTCATACAGATCCCTCCATGATCGTAAAAAAGAGTTTTATGATAATGATATGATACCATAAAGCGAAGTGATATGGTATCATTGCCCGATCTGCAGGGAGTGCCATTCATGGCACGGAGCTGCGAGGGTCATTTCATATTATACCATACTTAAATGGATTTGACAAGTCCCGCTGTGCAGATTGCATGATTCAGGAGCGCCGGGGATTGACGCGGGGAGCAGTTTGTGATATACTGTTCATAGATCCAAGAAGAAAGGAAGGGATCCCATTACATGGCAATTCTGCTGGATTTTCTGGTGCAGAACTATGTATTGCTCATCATGCTTACAGGCATGTACCTGCTCACGTCATTCGATGTGTACCTGGACCGCTTCAAGATCTTCAAGCTCCGGTGTACGCTGCTCATGCTCCTTGGACTTGTCATCTTCGATCATATTGAGCTCCGGCTCCGGCTGCTCGATCACTTCACGCTGTGGCGGGTGCTGTTTTCCGCGCTGTGCTACAGCCTGCGGCCCGCCATCGTCATGATGCTCGTGTTCCTTACACGCAAAAGCATCTCCAGGATGTTCTGCATTCCCGCCGCCCTCAATATGCTGATCGCATTCTCGGCATTTTTCACGGACATCTCCTACGGCTTCAGCGAGCGCAACGAGTTCTATCGCGGTGCGCTCGGCATGACGCCCTATGTGGTCACGGCATTCTATGTACTGATGCTGTACATCGTGTCCATCCGGGGACTGGCCAGGGGCTCCGGGGAGGAGGAGGGCGTGGTCCTGTTTCTGGCCGTTGCGGCATCGGTTGCGATGCTCATTGCCGCATATGACCATGATGAGATCATTAATCTGCTCTTTACTGCCGAGCTGCTGCTGTACTATCTGTACGTCTATGCGCAGTTCACCAAACGCGACCAGCTCACGGGACTGTTCAACCGCCAGTCCTTCTTCGGGGACCTCGAGAAGAGCCGCGGCACGGTCTCCGGCATCATTTCCATCGATATGAACGAGCTCAAATGGCTCAACGATACCTTCGGCCATGCCGCCGGCGACAAGGCACTGTCCGCGATCGCCGAACAGCTCGGATGCAGTGCCGGAGCACGCGACCGCCTCTACCGCATCGGCGGTGATGAGTTCATCATGATCTGCCGCGGGCATTCCCATGAGGAGATGCAGGCGCTCATCGAATCCATGCGGCAGAACGTGACACAGGCCGGCTATTCGTGCGCATTCGGTCTGTCAGGCGAGGGGACCGTGGAGGAGATGATCCGCCAGGCCGATTTCCGGATGTATGCGGATAAGGCACGGATCAAGGCGGAGAACGCCGCACAGAACGGCCCGCTGCACCTGCGTTGATACCGATCCCCGAAACTCCGATAGACAATGATGACGGCTGAAATGCCGCCATGCTGCATCGAATATCCTCGCCGGGCGACAAGCCCGCCTTGCGGTGTTCTCTTTGCCTGACAGCATTTCATCTCGTCATTTTGTCTATTTCCCTTTCGGGGATCGGTATGAAAAGCTCTCCCTCTGTACCATCGGAGGGAGAGCTTTTGCTATGCCGCATGCAAGGCTTCCTCGAACTCCTGTACGGGCATGGGCTTTGCAAAATAGTACCCCTGGAACAGGGTGCAGCCCATCTCGGAGAGGACCTCGTATTGCACCTGCGTCTCCACGCCCTCGGTGAGCGCCAGGATCCCCAGCTCGTTCGACAGGTGGATGATGTTCTTCACGATCGTCCGGGATTTGGCCTCGTTGCTGGACTTGCCCAGGAACTTCATATCGATCTTGAGCACATCGACCGGCATATCCTTGAGCATGTTCAGCGAAGAAAAGCCGCTGCCGAAATCGTCCATTTCCACCACAAAGCCGCTGCGCCGCAGTGCATCGAGCAGCTGCATGCGGTTCTCCGCATCGTCCATCATCACCGTTTCCGTGATCTCGATGCGCAGACGGGACGGCTCGATGCCGTATTCCGCCACAAGTGCCCGGATCTCCGTGACCACATCGAGGAAATAAAAGTCCTTCGGGGAAATGTTCACCGAGATGAACTGCTCCCTTCCCTCCTTCTGCCAGCGTGCCAGGATCTCACAGGCGCAGCGCCACATGTACCGGTCCACCTGCACGATCATGCCGTTCTTCTCAAATATCGGGATGAACCGGTACGGGGCAAGGAAGCCGTGCTTGGGATGGTGCCAGCGCACAAGCGCCTCCGCCCCCACGATCCGTCCCTGCGCGTCGGCGATGGGCTGCAGATAGGGCCGCAGCTGCCGCTCACGGATGGCATTCTCCAGCTGTGCGGAGATCTCCTGGTCCCAGAGGACCTGCCCGCGGATCTCGTTGTCATAATAGGCGATGTGTGTATTGTACTCGTCCCGGATCGTCGAGAGCGACAGATGGGCACGGTCGAACATGACGGAAACGTCCGTATCCCCTTCGGCGACCTCATAGATACCGAGGTGGATGAGCACAGTATGCTCCATCGTACCCCGGCGGATCTTGAAATGCGAGAGCTCCGTCTCGATCATCTCCCGGTCGAATGCCTCCTTCGGGCAGCAGATCCCGAAGGTGTCCCCGCCCAGACGTCCGTAGAGGTGGCCGTCCTTGGCATGCTTCCGGATCCAGTCGGCAATACTGCAAATGGCATAGTCGCCGAACTGTGTGCCGAACACATCGTTGACCACCTTGAAATTCTTGACATCCACGAAAATAATGACATGGGGCACGGACGGACGCGAGGTGAGCGTCTCCGCGATCTGTGTATACAGGTATTCCCGGGTGTACAGCCCCGTCAGACGGTCGTGCGTGGCGTCGTACATTTCCTGCTTGAGGCGCCTCTGCTCCTGTGTGATGTCCCGCACGCGCAGGTAGAAGCCCGCCGTGCGCCGGCGGTCATCCGTCACCTGCTTGCTCTCAATGCTGTAGTAGCCGGTCTCGCCGCCCGTGTGGACCACACGCCGGACCACCTGATCGGTGCCGCCCAGGATCGTCTCATCAAAGAGCGCCACAAGGCGCTCTCCGGCTGCCTCCTGATCCCGGTCACTGACCGAGGTGAGCGCAAAGCCCTGCTCGTTGACCCAGATGCACCGGCTGCTCGGGTCGAACACGAACAGAGCGTCCGACATTTCCGAGGCAATATCCGAGAGCATGCGGTCCAGGAGCCGCAGCGGACGGTAATACAGCGAGAAATAGAAGATCAGCAGGCCGAACACGCCGAAGCCGACCATGGAGCGGTCGATGGGGCTGCGCGAGAAGATGTAGAAGGTCTGCCACAGGCCGAACACGATCATGGCCGCAAGGATGATGGAATATTTCTCCATATAGATGCGGGTCGTGTGGAGGATGATGACCAGGAACACCAGCAGAATGCCCGCAAAGATCCCATAATCGACCAGTCTGTGGAAAAACTGCCCTGCCATCGGCACGAGCCGGTAATAATCCGTACCCTCCACCACGATGGCTTCGGTGGCAAAGGCATGGCCGGTGAGGGGATTGAGCAGGAGCTGTACGGCATCCACACCGAGCAGGATATAGACGAACCTCGGGAAGCGCTGTCCCTTCCCGCTGCCCCTGCAATATGCCACGGTAAAGGTCAGGAGCGAATACATGACCAGATCCATGCCGAGGAAATAGATATAGTACCCCACAATGGCAATGATGCTCCGGCTCGAGCCGATGATCAGCAGATTGCCAAGAACGGGCGGGATCAGCGCCGCATCAAGGAGCGAGACCGCTTTGCCGATCGTTCTGTGGGAATGGTGTGCGATATAGGAGCATGCTGCCAATGCAAGGATCAGCAGCAGAAAGATAATAGAAAATGTGATTCTCATGGTACACCGTCTTTCCGGTTGGATTCCAGGCTGTCCGCCCGCACATGATCCGTGCGGGCCGTGATGTGCTGTTTTCATTATAGCACATTTATTGAATAGTTTCAAGTAAAATCATGAAAAAATTACATTTTTCACAAAAAATTCGCTTTGATTCGCCAAATAAAGAAAGCGGACACCGGAGTGTCCGCTTATTCGCTTCAGAGTGTCTTTTCCATATGAATGCAGGTGAAGGTATCGCCGCGGATGACACGGGAGAAGTCCGGGACATAGCCGAGCTTCTGATAGAAGCCGACCTTGTTCTCCCGGCTCTCGAGGACGATCCGTCTGAACCCGAGCTGCGCCGCCCAGGACTCCGCCTCCCGGATCACACGGCTGCCCAGTCCCTGCCGGCGGTATTCCGGCAGGACCACGATGCGCCCGAGCATCATGCTCGTATCATCGATGGGGTAGAGCCGTCCCGTCGCCACGGGCAGTACATCGTCCGTGATGACGATGTAGCGCGTCTCCGGGGTGTCGTGCTCGTCAAATTCCTGGTACAGTGAGATATGATGCTTGACGGCCATGGCCTGGATGCGCACATAATAGGCTCCCGCACGCTCGGCCGTCGTAGCAGCCCGGATGATCTCCATAGATATGCTCCTTTCCGTTCCTTGTCACAATGTCCGCAGCAGTGCCTCGATCTCCCCGCGGGAGGCAAGTCCCTCGGAGAAGGCCGTCGCGCCTCCGCAGGCGGTGCCGAGCCGGAGTGCATGCTCCAGATCGCCCCCCGCACACCCGGCCAGGAAGCCTGCGACCATGGAATCCCCCGCACCGACGGAATTTCGGACCGTCCCCTTTGCTGCACCGCAGCGGTGAACACCGCCCCCCTCATCGAGCAGGACCGCACCCTCCCCGGCCATGGAGACAAGGACATGGCGGGCCCCCTGCTCCTGGAGCTGACGGGCGCAGCAGAGGATCTCATCGATCGTATGCAGCTGCTTCCCGAACAGCGCCCCGAGCTCATGGTGATTCGGCTTGATGAGGAAGGGCCGGTACCGGAGCACACGCAGGAGAAGCTCCCCCGTGGCGTCCACCGCCACGGTCAGTGACCTGCCGGACAGGCGCCGGAGGATCGTTTCGTAGATGTCCTGCGGCAGGGTGTTCGGGATGCTCCCGGCAAGGACCAGGGTATCCCCGTCCGACAGGGCATCGAGCTTTTCAAAGAGTGCGGCGAGGGCTCCGCTGTCAATGGCCGGTCCCTGTCCGTTGATCTCGGTCTCCTCTGTGGCCCGGAGCTTGACATTGATCCGGGAAAAGCCTGCCTTCAGATGGACGAAGTCCGTTTCCACCCCCATCTCCTGCACACCGCGTTCGATGGCCTCCCCGGTGAAGCCGGCTGTAAAGCCGAGCGCCACGGAGCGCACGTCCAGTGCCGCAAGCACCAGCGAGACATTGATGCCCTTGCCGCCAAAGCGGATCGTCTCGGAGACGGCACGGTTCACACATCCCGGCTGCAGGGAGCCTGTCTGCACCACATAGTCCACCGCCGGGTTGAACGTCACAGTATAGATCATCACGATCCCTCCCTTTTTGAGCCGATGTTCTGCACGATGCCGACGGAGATGTAATGCTCCACAACGGCCCTGAAATCCGTTCCCTCCTCGGCGTCCTCATTGTAGAGCCCGTCCACCTCGAGCCGGACGCCGCCTCTGGGAAGGGAGGCGACCGCCCTGTAGCGGTCGCGGTAGAAGGCCCCTCGGGAGACCGTACGGTCCCGGAGGATGCCGCGGCACTCTGAGAGGGGACAGCCGGGGAGGTTCACATTGACGATCCGCCCGTCCCCGGGATCCGTCCCGAGCAGCTCTTCAAGAAGTCCGTGCAGGTAGTAGTCCGTGACCGCATGACAGTCCCCGGCTGCCTCGGACAGGGCGATCGAGGGGATCCCCTGAAAGGCGCCCTCGAAGGCAGCCCCGCAGGTGCCGGAGTACTGGATGTCCGATGCGACATTGTAGCCGCGGTTGATCCCCGAGAGCACCGCATCGGGCCGCCCCGGCAGGACGTACAGGCTCCCGGTGCGCACACAGTCGGCGGGCGTCCCGGTGCAGGCATGGGCATGCACGCCGGGCACGGGGAAATCACAGGGGACCACCTCGACCGTGCCGTGCAGGGTGATGCCGTGGGATGCGGCACTGCGCTGCCCGTCCGGTGCCACGACCCAGACCTCACCGAAATCCTGTGCCGCCGCGGCCAGGCGCACAAGTCCGTCCGCCCGGATGCCGTCATCGTTGGTAATAAGGATCGTTTTCATAGCTGCCTCCTTGTGTACAGGCAAGCAGAGCACCGATGCCGCAAGACACCGGGGCTCTGCCTGCTTTTATGATATTGCTGCTTGATGATGGGTGGCATTCTTCATTTCGTACATCCGGTCATCCATATCGCTCAGGAAGGCATCGGCCGACACCTGCCCGAGGTCCTCGAGTGCCGTCCCGATGGACAGCGACAGCTCGTAGGGCCGCCCTGCGCTCTGATTAAAGCAGGAGAGCGCCTCCCGGACGGCTTGCACCGTCTGCTCGATCTCCCGGCTGTCCCTTGCCCTTTGCAGGATCACGAACTCATCGCCTGCAAAGCGCACGAGAATGGCCTTGGCCGGGATGGCACTGCGCAGGATCTGTGCAACGTCGAGCAGCGCCTGATCGCCTACGGTATGGCCGAAACGGTCGTTGATGGACTTGAAATAGTCCACGTCGATCATAAGGCCGCCGACGTGCTGTCCGCGCTTGCGCATCTCCTGCAATGTGCGGTCGAGGTAGCTGCGGTTGTAGAGCCGGGTGAGCGGATCAAGGTAGGACAGCTCGTTCTGCAGGGACATGTACAGTCCCACAAGCCCGAGCGCGACCGAGCACCACGCCACGGAAATACCGTAGACCAGTCCCTGCACCGTGGCCCCGACCAGTACCGGTGCCATGAACATCCAGATCGGGAAAAACTCGTCCCGGTGGCAGCGCAGATAGTAGCGGTAGCGAAGCACGATGCTGTAGGCCAGATACCCGACTGTCGGGATGTAGTACAGATACCCCACGGGCAGCCGGTGGTAGATATTGTTCTCATCGATGCAGAATAAAAACTGCATGCGCAGATTGAGCAGGAGCACCACGGTAAAGACCGCAGCCGGCAGACCGATCCATTTATAATAGCGCCGGATGCGTTCCTCGCTGCGGTAGAGTCTCAGGTCTGTGTAGAGACACCAGAGGAAGGAGACAGCGATATTGGCAAAGTACAGCCAGGTATTGCCGAGCAGGGCGCATGGATACACCCACGGCCGGTCCCTGCCGTCGATCATGTAGGTGAGCATCTCGCCCATGCAGGCGCTGATGGTCAGGAAGATCATCAGGGTAAAGATCTTGTCCTCGGACGTGCGCCGCTGCCGGACAAAATAACTGCTGATGAGCAGGATCAGAAGGATCGCACACCCCATGCAGTTGGTGATGATAATTGATTCGAGATTCATAGGTACTCCATTTAAAATTAAGATGATTTCCAGATATATGTATTCTTTATATAGTATACCATAGTTCTGACCAAAAATCAAGAGAATCGTGAAAGAATTCTGGGTGATTTTTTGTATACTCTGGCAAAAACAGTGGACAAGGGGCCGTATTTGTGGTATGATGGAAGCATAAAAGGAAACAGGAGGGATCGTATGCACAGGGAAATGGCGGCGGCGCTGACCGCCGGTGCAATGCTGCTGCTGCCGGCCGGGGCTCCCGTGACGGGGGCTGCACAGGAGGATGTGTTTTTCGAGGACTTCTCGGGCAGTACGCTCGATCCGGACAAATGGCTGATCGCCGAGAAGAACTGGGGCGGCACCGTGACGGAGAACGGCGTGAGTGCCGATTACAACGGCGGCGTGATCCATGAGAATGTCGCTGTCCGGGACGGGATGCTCGTGCTGACCGGGTACGGCAACGAATATGAGGGTGCGCTGCGGGGGATCTGCCGGAACGGCACGCGCCGGGAGGACGGAAGGCGCTGCGGCGGTGCGGTCGCCACAAGGGCGTATTTTGCCTCGGGCAGCTACGAGATCCGTGCCCGGATCGCACCGGAGCTCGGCTGCTGCTCGGCGATGTGGACCTTTGAGTATGAGGAGGACTACACCGACGGCCTGCGCGTCACCAATCACGAGATCGACATCGAGTTCCCCGGACGGGATGCCGGGGATGCATTCAGCCTGTCCCACGCGCTGTGTACCACCTGGGTCACGGAGGAGGACTACCGCACACGCTCGGTCGCCTGCGGAGACCAGGCGGACGGGCAGTTCCACACCTACCGCTTCGACTGGCACACCGGCAGTGACACCGAGGTGCCCCGCGTGGAGTACTATTTCGACGGGGAGCTGCTCTATACGGCCGATGCATACATCCCCACGAATGCGGGGAGGCTCTGGCTGGGTCTGTGGTTCCCGCGGTACTGGGCGGGGACGCCGGATTTTGAGCGCACCGTATTCGAGGTGGACTATCTGCGCATCACGCCCTTCCATGAGAGCGGGGACACCCCGCAGAACGAATCGTACCCGGATGACGGCTGGTACACCGGCGTCCCGGGGGATGTGAATGCCGACGGTGTGTGCAGCGTGCTCGATGCCGTGCAGCTGCAAAAACAGCTCGTGCGCGTGCCGGGGACATCCCTTGCGGACTGGCGCGCCGGCGATCTGTACCCCGACGGCGTGCTCGATGTCCGGGATCTGTGCTGCCTGCGCCGGCGCCTGATCGGGTAGCAATCACGCATTGCCCTGCATGGTTTGTGCAGGGCAAAAATTTTTTTGATAAATTTGCAAAAACCTATTGACATAACTGTCATTACATGCTATACTGTACCTAAAGCGATAAGTACAGTATAGCAGAAGGAGCGCTTTATGAAACTCATCATCAAAAACAAATCGGAGCTTCCGATCTATGAACAGATCGAGCAGCAGCTCAAGGCGCAGATCCTTGACGGGGAGCTGACAGAAAACGAGCAGCTGCCGTCCATCCGGCAGCTGGCAAGGGATCTGAAGATCAGCATCATCACCATCACGAGGGTCTACAACGATCTGTCCGACGAGGGGTTCCTCATTTCCATGGCGGGCAAGGGATATTTTGTCGCGCCGCGCAACAACGAGCTTCTGCGCGAGCGGATGCTCTACGAGATGGAGGAGGGCTTTGGCAGGGCTGTCGAAAACGGCCGCAATGCTGGGCTTTCCAATGAAGAGATACTGGACGCATTCAAGCAATTTATGGAGGGCTGAGTATGGAAAACATTCTGGAGATCAGGGGGCTGAACAAGACGTATGGGGATTTTTCTCTGAGGGACGTGAGCTTCTCCCTTCCCAAGGGCTATATCATGGGCTTTGTCGGGCAGAACGGCTCGGGCAAGACCACGACCATCCGTTCCCTTCTGGGGATGGCCAAGCCCGACAGCGGCAGCATCAGCGTGTTCGGACTGGACAGCGTGAAGGATGCCATCAACATCAAGCAGCGTCTGGGCGTGGTGTTCGACAGCCTGTACCTGGCGCAGCATCTGAGTGCCCGGCAGGTCGAGCAGCAGCTGCGGCCCTTCTACAAGGACTGGTCCTCGGAGGCGTACTTTTCGAGACTCAAGGCGTTCGATCTGCCCGATGACCGGCGCATCGGGGACTTTTCCAAGGGCATGAAGATGATGCTGATGATCGCTGTTGCCTTGTCCCACAAGGCGGAGCTCATCATCCTCGATGAGCCGACCAGCGGCCTGGACCCGGTGGCACGCGACGAGCTCCTCGACATCCTCACCGAGTACATGAGCGATGAGAACCGGGGCGTGCTGTTCTCGACCCACATCACCGCCGATGTCGAGCGCATCGCCGACTATGTGACCATCCTGCATGCAGGAAGGGTCTGGTATACGGGCCTCAAGGACGATCTGACCGAGCAGTATGTGGTCATCAAGGGCGCACCGGAGGACCTGCCGGAGGCGTACCGCAAGCAGTGCATCGGCTACCACGCCTACCGCAGCGGCTTTGATGCCCTGCTGCCGGCCGATGCGCTGGCAGGGCTGCCCTCATCCATCGAACCGGAGAAGGCAAGCATCGACGAGATCCTGGTCTACATCGCAAAGGAGGACCGAAATGAAAGACATGCTGACACTGATGCGGTTTGATTTTATGCTCGTGCGCTCGATCGCACTGCCGGTCCTTGTCGCCGCCGTGCTGCTCCTGACGCTCGGCAGCCTGCTGCTGACCCCCTATGCCGCCTGTTACCTGGTGGCCATCGTCGCGACCATGTTCATCGTGCCGCTGATGGGCTCGGAGGACAGGAACGGCTTTTCCAAGCTCTACGGCATCCTGCCCGTGACAAGGCAGAGCATCCCGCGGGCAAGGTTTCTGTACATCTTCCTGCTCTGCCTGACCACCGAAGCTTACTCGGTCCTCATCGCGGCACTCTCCCATGCGCTGCAGCTCGTGCGCTATATGCCGGGGCAGGATTCCCCCATGATCGTCATGGCAAGGAAGGCCTTCGAGGATCCGGTCACAACGCCGGTCGGGACCTGTGTGGGGACCTTCCTTATCATAGTGATCGCATTTTCCTACATGGAGATGATGGGGCAGCTCTTAGGCCGTGAGAACGAGTTCAAGGTCATCCTCATCACACTTGCCGTGCTGACGGCACTGACATTCGCATTCCTGCATCTGGTCGATCTGGGCGTGATCGAGCCCCGGCTCCCGGAGCTGCCCGCGACGCTTGCCTTCCGTATCCCGCTGTGGCTGGGACTCAATCTTGCGGCAGGGGCAATTGTAGCGGTCTTTGGCGGGATCACCGCTGCCCGGGTATCCGTCCGTGAGCTGTAAGGAGGGGACAAATGGAAATACTCAAGCACCTGATGAAGTCGGATCTTATCATGCTCAACAACCGCAAGAACAATGTGCGCAGCCTTGCCCTGCTCATGGCAGCGCTCGTGCTCGCCGGTACGCTCTTTGTCACGCCCATCGTAGGCGTGGTCTACGGACCGCTGCTCATCGGCATCATGACCGTGCCGATGCTCTTCCAGCTCCAGGCAAAATCCCACTGTGAGCCGATGTTCTTCGTCCTGCCCGTCAGCCGCCGGCAGCTCGTGCAGGCACGCTTCCTGCTCATGATGCTCCTGTACATCCCCAGCAATCTGTGCTTCTACATCATCGCTCTCCTATCCGACCGGTTCAAGCCCTATATGCTGCTCTATTCGGATGAGGCGCCCGATGAGGTGGATGTGGTGCATATGCTCGTGGCACTGCTGGAAAATTCCGATCTGCATTTTACGGAAGGAGGATTCCTCACGCTCCTCTTCTGCGTCTGCATGACGTTCAGTGCGGTCCTGATGTCCAATCAGCTGCGCAATTTCTTCCGGGACAGCCGGATGTTCGAGATGACCCTTGAGCGCATGCATTCCAAGAACAAAAAGGAGCGCCGCAAGCTCATCGTGCAGATCGTGCTCCTGCTGGCATTGGTGGTACTGATATTCCTGTTTGTCGTGGGCGTGATCGATCTCGGCCCCGTCGGTGTCCTGCTCTCGATGTTCATCATGCATCTGGCAGGTGCCGCAGACGGGATGATGCTCAGTGCCGTCATCCTGACGATCGGCGGATTTGAATGCGTGTACCAGTACATCTGCACGCAGCTCGAATTCGGTGCCAAGGAAGTAAAATAAAGGGGGGAACGACATGAAACTTCTTGCAAAGCTGACAGCCATACTCTGTGCCGGGCTCCTCCTGTGCAGTACACTGCCCGCCGCCGCTGCCGACGATACCCGCCTTCCCTCCGGCAAGACCGTAAAGCAGTTTCATCAGGAGCTCGAAAATTACGACGGCTCTGCCACCTACAGTGACGGCACACGGGGCTATGCCTCCGCTGCCGTGGGGGTGTTCGAGGGGGAGGAGGTCCTGTACACGGAATACTTCGGGTACACGGACGTGAGCAACGGCATTGCCGCCGATGAGGATTCCGTCTATGAGTGGGGCAGCATCTCCAAGACGCTCGTCTGGGTGAGCGTGATGCAGCTCTACGAGCAGGGCCGCATCGAGCTTGACCGCGATATCCGGGACTATCTGCCCGAGGGCTTTCTGCGGCATCTGACCTATGACGACCCCATCACCATGCTCAACCTCATGAACCACAATGCCGGCTGGCAGGAGACCTCCCGGTTGATCTGGGAATCGGACGAGAATGCCATCCCGTCCCTGGCCGATGCACTGCATAAGGTCGAGCCCACGCAGATCCACCGCCCCGGCGAGATCGTCGCCTACTCAAACTTCGGTGCCGCGCTTGCCGGCTATATCGTGGAGTGCGTGAGCGGGGAGGACTACTGTGACTACGTCCATGCCCATATCTTAGACCCCCTCGGTCTGGAGCGCACGGCCATCGGTCCCGCCCATACCGACAATGCCTGGGTCTATGCACAGCGCTCGAGGATGCACAGCTACGCGAACACCACAAACGGCGTGACCGACCTTGGCACAAGGCTGCAATATGTGGCATGCTATCCCGCCGGTGCCGCCACCGGAACGCTCGGGGATCTGATGACCTATGCACAGGCGCTTTCGGATCCGGACGCCCCGCTGTTCGAGCACCCGGAGACGCAGGAGCTCCTGTACACCGGAACGCTGTTCTACGGGGGATCGGACATTCCCGCATGCTGTCACGGCTTTTTCTGTACGGAGTATGCTGTGCGCACCTACGGACATGACGGCGCCACCGTTTTTGGCCAGGCCCTCATGGCCTTCGACCCGCACACGCGCACGGGACTGGTCGTCATGGTCAATGACCAGAACGGCAACTGGTTCCTCAGTGATGCCCCGCACTACGTCTTCGGGGAGCTGTCCGCGCAGACCTACGGCAAGGAAAGCGCTCCCACGGTCGATCTGAGCGGACGCTACTTCCTCCCCGCACGCGCGACCTACCGCGGGATGCTGCGCTTCATGCCCTACATGGAGGCGATGCAGCTCGATTACGAGGTACAGGACCTCGGCAGCGGCGTGTACCAGCTGCCGTTTTCCGGAGCGCTCGAACCGCAGGCGGCACTCCTGCTCGGCCACCGCACGGGTGCAGACGGGCAGAACATCCTCGAGCAGCCCTCCTGCGACCTCATCGAGGACCCCTGGTTCATTGCAAAGCTGCTTTTGCTGACGCTGTACATGATGGCCGCCGTGGCAGGCGTTTACCTCCTGCGCATCCGCTTCAAGCTGCGCCATACCGTTCCCGCACAGAAGGGGACCGCCCTCCTGCATGCCGGGCGCATCGCAAGGATCGCCTCCGTGCTGCTCTTCCTCACGACCTTCTTCCTGTACTGCCGCGGCACGGGCGGCCTGACGCAGTCCGCGTTCTTCTTCATCGGCATCGGCCAGCTCCTGTGCATCGCCGTGTGCGCCGTCACCGCCGTGTGCGCACTTGGGATGCTGCTGAAAAACCGCCGCGGACGCACGCTCTGCCTCATGCACTCGCTTGCCAATGTCTTTACCGTGGCAGCCGTGCTGTATTATGAGCTGTACTGCTTCTGGATCACCTGATCCCGCCGCCGCATCCCACCCCCGGGATGCGGCTTCTTTCTTTTATAACGATCTGTAATGAGGGAGCGGCATTTTCAGAACTGTATAGATTTTTCTTATACGAACTGTAGAATATGAATTTGATATTAACATTTCATTCATATTTTCTTCACATTATCGTCACTTTATCACAAAACGATCACAAAACTTTGTTAACATATTATTAATAAAATGTTTTTAAAGTTTGAAGGAGTGATCGTATGAAACGACAGGAGACCTATATCCGATTCCCATTGACGCTCTCACAGATCCTGGGGATCCTGATGCTGATCGCAGGGCTGTGGCTGCTGTTCGGCAGCGGGCTGCAGGCATACCGTGCCGTGACACGCGACCCGGAGGAGCAGCTCTGGCAGCATGAGGAGGAGCTCGAAGCGGGGGTGCCGCAGGAGACCGTGCTCGAGGAGATCCGGCTTGCGAACCGGCGGCAGGCCATGTGGCGGGTGCCGCTGGTCCTGTTCGGCGGGATCCTCACGGCGGCTGCACCGCCATTGTTCTACGCGCCGTATGCGGAGGGACTGATCCGGCTGCGGCACCGCAGACGCAAGGAGGAGGACGAGGAGGTCTGGTTTGTGGATGAGGCATATGATTATCCGGATGACGAGTTCGATTACATCATCGATCCTGCCGTCCGCGCACGCCTGATCCGGGAACGGGATGCACGCCGGGAACAGGAACGCAAGCGCCGCCGCAGATAGAAGGAGCCCCCCGCCGGGAGGCTCCTTCTCATTTACGGGCGCTTTTGCATCGCACGGTATTGCGTCGGTGTCAGCCGGTGGTGCTTTTTGAAGATGCGGCTGAAGTAGCTGCTGTCGGGGTACCCGCACATCCCTGCGATCTCGGAGACGGACAGGTCCGTCGCGGTCAGCAGGGAGCGGGCGGAGCGCAGGCGCAGATCGGCAATGTACACACCGGGTGAGCACTCGAAGGTCTGCCGGAAGAGGCGGTTGAACTGCCGCTCGGAGTAGTGGGAGATCGCCGCGATCTGCGGGACCGTGATCGGCTCGGAGACATGCGCCTCGATATAGGCAATGGCCCTGGCAAGACCGAGGACATCCTCCGGCTCCTGCGTGTCAAAGCGGTACAGCCGGGAGAGGATCCCGACGAGCTGCAGAAACTGCGCACGCACCATTGTTTTCCAGCCAGGCTGCATCCCCTTGAATTCTGTGACCATCCGGTCGATGAGCACCCGGACCTCGGCAAATTCCTCGCCCGACAGCCGCAGGCGGCTTCGGAAACGGCTTTGCTGCGTGCAGTGTGGCTCGAGGACGAAAAGCGCCTGAAAGCCGGGGGATTCGGCTATGTCAAAGTCGGGCAGATCCAGGAAGCTTTTGCGGAACATGATGTTGCAGATGCGAAAATGCTCGGGCTCCGTAAAGCCGTGGGCCGTGCCTTCCCCGATGACGAACACATCCCCCTGGCGTACCCGGTAGCTGTCGGTGTCCACCAGATGATCGGCACTGCCGTCAAGGACGATCACAAGCTCCGAATAGCGGTCATGCTCGTGCATATAGACATTCTTATCGTGTCCGCCGTACTGCACGGCGAACGGAAAGCTGTCATCCTGTGTGAACAGCTCAAGCGGCATGAGGAACATCCCGTCACCCCCTGTATTCCCCTCAAAATGTATCATTATTATACCACAAACAGCGGAGAAATGCAAGAGGAGCCCTGCACCAGGGGAGGTGCAGGGCTGTATGAAAAGGGAGAAACTGTTATGCGTTAAGAAGCTCACGCTTCATCACGGTCAGATCCAGGACATTGAGGACACCGTCCTCACAGAGATCACCATTCTGCGCGGCCTTAAGCGTCCCGGCGCGCAGGAGGTATTTCTGCATCATCACGATGTCGCTGACGGTAAAGCTGCCGTCCGCATTCACATCGCCCCGCACCTTCTCGCTTGCCTCACCGGCAGCGAAGGTCCACGAGCGCATGGAGATGCCGGCATCGGAAAAGACGAAGTACAGATCCCGTACACCGCCGACCGCGGCCACCTCGTCGTTGTAGACCGCCGTGTAGGCGTTCGGGGAATCAAAGTCGAGGCTCGTGAGCAGATCGCCCGTCGGGCTGTCAAGGTGTACCTCGATGCGGCCCTTCCCCTTGACGCTTGCCAGGAAGGTCAGGGGCGATCCCACAAGCGCTGCACTGCCGCCGGGGACTGCGGCATCGGATGCGAAGAATTCGATGGCATCATCGGCCCCCACATAGCGGAAGGCGGTGTATTCGTCCGCATAGACATTGTCGCCGTCGGAGAAGCCGTTCCAGATATTGCGCAGACCGTCCGCCCATTCCCGGGTGTTGGTCAGCTCTGCCGTGATGTCCACGCTGTACTTGTCATTGACCGTGATGCTGTCGATCACGAAGGTGATGGCGGTGTCATCCGCTGCACGGAAGTAGCCCATGTTCATCAGGCCCTTGGCGCCGCCCAGATCGCAGGTGATGCTGTACTTGCCGGTGCCGGTGATCTCGGCCGTGCCGGGGCAGTCCTTGCCGGAATTGGTCGCAGGATACATGGTCACAGTCGTGTCCTTCCCGACACTGAGCACCGTGATGTTGTAGCGCAGGGTGGAGATGTTCATCCGGGAGAGCTCAGCCGCCCAGGTGCTCCCGGCATCCGGGGTAAACTCCGCAGAGCGCACACTGAACCAAGCGCCCTCCTCCGCGGACTGCACATCGGGTGCATGCCGGTCGGTCAGATCATAGGTGATGTCGGCCGTGCCGCACAGCTCGGAGGCGAGATTGACCTTGAAGGGATCGACATTGCCGTTGGCGGATGCACCCTTCTTGGTGCCGCCGGAGCGGGCGATGGTCACATTCTGCTCATCCACCTCGATCTCGTCCACGCCCATGCTGCGGTAGCTTCCCGTGATGCCCATGCCGCGCTTGAGGGACAAGGTGTGGTAGAACATGTACCACTTGTCCTTGAACTTGTGCATATGGGTGTGGTTGTTGGAGTAGTCAAAGCCCGAAACGCCGGGGTTGACGAAGCATTCGCCCCGCATCTCCCAGCTGTCGGGATCAAGGGGCGTTTTGGTGGTCATGTAGACCATGCCGCAGCCTCCGGGTGCATCGCAGTCATAGGGCCAGTTTTCACTGTGGTCGCTCCAGTCGGAGCAGTAGGTGTAGACATAGGTGCCGCCGATGTAGTTGAGCTCGCTTGCCTCGAAGTTGTAGGCAGCCGGGATCTTCACGAAGTCGCTGTCAAACGAGAGCATATCCTCGCCGAGCCGGACGATGCGTGCCGAGCCGGGCATGAAGTCCGAGCCGCCTGCCGCCTTGCCGGCACCGAAGGAGAGCCAGCCCACGCCGTTGTCGTCGATGACAGCACCGGGGTCAAAGGGGTTCGGGCAGTCGGTCAGACCGGGGGTGGACGAGGAGATCAGCGGATGGCCGAGGGGGTCGGTCCAGCCGGTGACGGGATCGGTGGAGGTGATGACACCCACGCCCAGGCCGTTGTTGGAGAAGTACATGTAGAAGTGCGTCAGGCCGTCATCCTCCACGCGGGACACCACGGTCGGTGCCCAGGAATTGACGATCCAGGGCGCGATCTGACCGATGTTGATCTCACCGTGGTACACCCAGTTGACCATATCATCGGTGGAGAAGACGAGCATGGACTTGATCTTCTCGTAGGTGTTGTCCACATCGGGACCTGCGGCCTCGAACTGCTCGTGGTCGTTCGTGCCGAAGAGGTAGAGTCTGCCGTTGTACTCCACCGCCGTGGGGTCGGCGCAGAAGAAATCGGACGAAACGGGGTTGTTGTAGCGGGTGTCCTTGTAGTTGTTCGTGCTGATCCTGTCGGCGCTGATGGCGATGCCGCCGGAGGTCTCGACTGCCTCAGTGACCGTGAGCGGAGCAGTATCCGCATTTGCTGTGAGCAGGGGCACGGTGGAGCCCAGGCACATGGCAGAGGAGAGCAGGCAGGCAACGAGTCTGGATGATTGACGCTTCATAGGAATGACCTCCCTTTCAGTTTAGCAGTTTTCCGGTTGACGGTCTCTTTTGTTTCTGTCACCATTGTACCATATTTCAAACGTTTTCGTTAGCAAAAATCGGACACGGCAACAGGACAATCCTGCCATAACAAAAAAGCACCGGCCAGGAAGCTCCTGTCCGGTGCGGGGAGACGATGCTACACAAGATCCGCAATGCGGATGGTGAGTGCCCGGTCATAGATCTGCACGGGGATGGGGGTGTCGAAGGTGTAGATATCGGGCAGGTCGTTCTTTTCAAAAAAGTATACGAGCGTTTTCTCGTTCTTCGGATCCACGATCCAGTATTCACGCACGCCCGCGCTCTGGTACAGACCGAGTTTTTCAACAAGGTCGTTGCGGCGGTTGGTGGAGAGCACCTCCACGACCCAGTCCGGCGCACCGTTGCAGCCGTGCTCGTCCAGCTTGGAAGGGTCGCATGTTACAGAAATGTCCGGAACCACCACATTTTCCTCATCCAGCTTTACATCGATCTCGCCGTTGACCTCGCATGGACCGTTGTTGTTCCGGATAAAGGCACTGATCGTACTGTACAGATTATACGCAATATGCTGATGCATGCGGTTTGGCGAGGACATGGCAACGATCTGTCCGTACAGCAGCTCGGTACGGTCCTCACGCTGCGCAGTCAGCTTGAAATACTCCTGTGCAGTGAGCTTCTTGTCATCAGGTATCGCAGTCATAAAAATCCTCCAATACGGGGTCCTCCTCCTGGATGAAGTAGGCGGGATCCACGCCGAAATAGTCGGCAAGCTTCTGAAGATAGACGGGACGTGGAGAGCGCTTGATGCGCTTCCACTGGTAGGCGTAATCCTGGTTGATGCCAAGCTGCCCGAGTACCTCCGGCAGGGCGATGCACCGCTCCTTGCACAGTGCGATGGTGCGTTCGTAAAATGTCATGGTGATCCTCCTTGTCTTTTGTATATGTCTCCATGGGTGTACATCCGGTACACCCCTCTCTATTATGATAACATGCCCGGCCCGCTTTGTCAACTAAAATCACAGGATATTTTGCACCGCCGGGTCACTTTGTGCAGCATCGGTACCCGCGCCTCTTTTGCGGGTAAAGAAAACCGCGCCCCAGGAAAGCCTGGAGCGCGTCTGCAAGCGGCATTTCGCCACTGGCGCGGAAGGAGGGATTTGAACCCTCGCGCCGGTTACCCGACCTACTCCCTTAGCAGGGGAGCCCCTTCACCACTTGGGTACTTCCGCATGAATATATGAAAAATGGCGGAGAGAGTGGGATTCGAACCCACGGTACGTTTCCGTATCACCAGTTTTCAAGACTGGCTCCTTAAACCACTCGGACATCTCTCCGGTTCATGAACCAGCTTTATTATTATACCATGAGGGCACAGTTTTGTCAAGTCTTTTTTTCAAAAAATTCATCCACAATAAAAAAATGAAAAAATGTGCCCATCCTTATTGCAATCCACGGGAAAAAATGCTATAATATAAAGGAATCCCTTTTCGCATCCCATGGATCGCTAAGGAATCTGAATGTTACGCAGGAAGTCACGGAGCGCCGGTACACGGGACCGGATGCGGTCGGAACAATGACGGACCCGGCAGGTCCTCAGTGGGTTTGCGTGAGCACAGGGAAACAAAGCATGGCACATCGGTGCTGATAAAAACGGGGGGAAGTCTATGAAAAAATGGATCATTGAAAAGCCGGATCCCGGCGTCGTTTCGGCATTGCAGCGGGGCAGTGACCTGTCCTGGCTGTGCTGCCGGGTGCTTGCCTCCCAGGGCATCGAGAGCCTTACGCAGGCGGGGGAGCGCATCGGCTGTCAGGAGCTGAGCGATCCCTCCCTCATCTGTGACATGCAGGAGGCTGCCCGGGCGCTGAACGATGCGCTCGATGCGGGCCGGCATATCTGCGTGTACGGCGACTATGACTGCGACGGCGTGATGGCCACTGTGATCCTGTATTCGTACCTCTCACAGATGGGCGGCAATGTCTCCTGGCGCATCCCGGAGCGCTCCGAAGGCTACGGCCTGAACCTTAAGGCCGTCGAGGAGATGCACGAGGCCGGTGTGGAGCTGATCGTCACCGTCGATAACGGCATCTCCGCTGTTCCGGAGGCCGCACGCATCCGGGAGCTGGGGATGGACCTGATCGTCACCGATCATCACCAGCCCGGCAAGGAGCTGCCCGAGGCGCTTGCGGTCGTCGATCCCCATCGGGAGGACAATTTCTCCCCCTTCCGGCTCTACTGCGGCGCAGGACTCGCCCTGCTGCTCGTGGCGGCCATGAACGACGGGGATACCGAGATGGCGCTCGAGCAGTTCGGCGATCTGGCAGCCGTGGCGACCATCGCCGATATCGTGTCACTGACCGGCGAGAACCGCTACCTTGTCCAGATGGGACTGCAATACCTCGAGAATACCGAGAATCCCGGCCTGCGGGCACTGCGTGAGGTCAGCGGCCTGGACGGCAGGGAGCTCAATTCCGTGAACGTTGCCTTCTCCATCGCGCCCCGGATCAATGCCGCCGGACGGATGCGCTCGGCCTCCCTTGCCGCATCGCTCCTCCTCGAGGAGGATCCCGCCAGGGCGCGGGAGCTTGCCGAGGAGCTCGGACGGATCAACGGCGAGCGCAAGACCTGTGAAGCACAGATCGTGCAGGAGGCGCTTGCACAGATCGCCGCCGACCCGGCCCTGCTCTACCAGAGGATCCTGGTCTTTGCCGGGGAGAACTGGCATGAGGGCGTGATCGGGATCGTCGCCTCCAAGCTCCAGGAGCGCTTCGGAAAGCCCTGCTTTGTCATCAGCCTGCGCGACGGGGCAGGACACGGCTCGGCACGCAGCTTCGGGGAGGTCTCCGTTTTCAAGGCATTGCAGGCGTGTGAGGCGCATCTGGAGAAATACGGCGGGCATCCCGGTGCCGGCGGCTTTACGCTCAAGCCCGGCGCGCTCCCGGCCTTCCGGCAGGCGCTCTATGACTGGGCGGAGCGGACACATCCGGAAATGCCCGTGATGGAGCTGCATGCCGCGTGCGTGCTCGAGCCGATGCAGATCACCGTGGAGGCGGCCGCGAGCCTCTCCGCACTCGAGCCGTTCGGGGCGGATCACCCCGAGCCCGTCTTTCTGATCGAAAATGCCGTGATACGGGAGCTCAGACCGCTCTCGGGCGGAGTCCATACCAAGCTCATCGTGCTCGTCGGGGACCTGGTGTACGAGGCGCTCATGTTCGGGACCGCACCCGAGCGCGTGGGCTTTGCACCGGGGGATGTCTGTCATATGATGGTGCGGCTGAGCGTGAATACCTACCGCGGGGTGTCCCGTGTGGATCTGATGGTCAAGGAGCTGCGCAGCTCCGGCCTCAAGCAGGGCAAGCTCCTGAGCGCGATGCGCACCTATGAGAGCTACCGGCGCGGTGAGCCCCTGCCGCAGACCTATTACCGGGCCATGTACCCCGACCGTGCAGCACTGACCGCTGTCTACAAGGCCGTGCCGGAGTCCGGCATCCGCATGGAGCGGCTGACGCAGCGCATGGCGGCACAGGACATCAATTACTGCAAAATGCGCATCGCACTCGATGCGTTCTGTGAGCTCGGACTGATCCGGCTGACAGTCACCGGGACCGAGGCAACACGCCTTCGGACGGATAAACGAGCGGATCTGCGTACATCCCGCGTGCTGCGGGAGCTTCGGCAGCAGGCCGGGATCAAGGAGGGAGAGAGCATATGACGGAGGACAGAGTCGTCACCTTTGATATGATCGTGGAGAAGATCCTGGGCAGTGAAAAGCAGTACGATCTGAGCAAGATCACCTCTGCCTATGAATTCGCTGCCAAGGCGCATGAGGGGCAGTTCCGTTCCTCCGGACAGCCCTATATCATCCATCCGCTGGCCGTGGCCGAGATCCTGCTGGATCTGGGCATGGATACGGATACGATCTGTGCAGCGCTTTTGCATGATGTGGTGGAGGATACCCCCGCCACCTCCGAGGAGCTGCAAAAGCGCTTCGGACGGGACGTGGCAGCGCTCGTGGAGGGCGTGACCAAGCTGACCAAGATCCCGATCTTCAACAAGGAGCAGCAGCAGGCCGAGAACATCCGCAAGATCATGCTGGCCATGTCCCAGGACATCCGTGTCATGATCATCAAGCTGTGCGACCGGCTGCACAATATGCGCACGCTCTGCTTCCGGCCGGAGCACAAGCAGCGTGCCACGGCGCTCGAGACCATGAATGTCTATGCGCCCATCGCACACAGGCTTGGCATCAAGGCCGTGCAGGAGGAGCTCGAGGACCTGGCATTCCATTACCTCGACCCCTATGCCTATTCCGACATCGAGCAGCTCATGAACATTAAGCGGGAGGAGCGCGAGCAGTTCATCGCCTCCATCATCGACCGCCTGACCGAGCGCCTGCGGTCGGAGGTGTTCCTCAAAACGCCCGCCATCGAGGGGCGCGTCAAGAGTATCTACGGGATGTACAAGAAGGTCTATGTCCAGCACAAGGACATCGACCAGATCTATGACAAATACGCCGTGCGCGTGATCGTGTCCACCGTGCCCGAGTGCTATACGGTGCTCGGCGTCGTACACGATATGTACCGTCCCTTACAGAACCGCTTCAAGGACTATATCTCCACCCCGAAGGCGAACATGTACCAGTCCCTGCACACCACCGTGCTCGGCCGGGAGGGCATCCCCTTCGAGGTGCAGATCCGGACATGGGATATGCATGCCACGGCCGAATACGGCATTGCCGCCCACTGGAAATACAAGGAGGGCATCCAGGGCAAGGATAAGATGGAGCAGCGCCTTGCCTGGGTGCGCCAGATGATCGAAGCACAGCAGACCTCGGACGATGTCGAGGAGATCGTGCGCATGATCAAGAACGACCTGTCCCCGGAGGACATCGTGGTCATGACCCCCAAGGGCGATGCCATCACACTGCCCGTGGGCGCGACCGTCATTGACTTTGCCTACCGCATCCACACCCAGATCGGTCATAAGATGATGGGTGCGAAGGTCGAGGGCAAGATCGTCCCGCTCGACTACGAGCTGCAAACAGGGCAGATCTGCCAGATCATCCTCAGCAAGGATCCGGAGAAGGGCCCGAACCGCGCATGGCTGAACATCGCCAAGACCAACGAGGCACGCTCCAAGATCCGCTCCTGGTTCAAGCGTGAGCGCCGGGAGGAGAACATCCAGACGGGCCGTGCCATGCTCGAGAAGGAGTTCAAGCACTGCCATATCCGTCTGGACGAGTCGGAGTATGAGAAGTTCCTTGGCGATGACATGAAGCGCCACAACTGCCAGACGCTCGACGACTTCTACGCCTCGATCGGCTACGGGGGCGTGAGCCTGCAAAAGCTTGCTCCGCGCTGGAAGGATCTGTACCACAAGATGTGGGATAAGGAGGAGCCGGAGCCGTCGATCATCTCGCCCGCACCCTCGCCCCGCAGCCGCATCATCCTTGATGACGTGAACGATCTTGCCGTGAAATTCGCCCAGTGCTGCAATCCGCTGCCCGGTGACGAGATCGTCGGCTTTATCACGAGGGGGCACGGCATTTCCGTGCATACGACATCCTGCGTCAACTACCGCGCCATGCTCACCCGGAACATCCCCGAGGAGCGCGAGCGCTGGGTCGAGATCCAGTGGACGGATTCGCAGGAGACCGCCATGCAGACGAGCATCGAGGTCGTTGCACAGGACCGCGTGGGACTGGTCTACGATATCACCGCCGTGCTCATGGAGGCACGCATCCCGATCATCCATTCCTCGTCCCGCAACCTCAAGAATGGGAATGCCATTTTCGATGCCAGCATCAAGATCGTCAACAAATCCCAGCTCACGGCGATCTTTGACCGCATCCGCAAGATCCGCGGCGTGCTCTCGGTCGAGCGTGCCAACGGCTGACGGGAGGCGTCTATGAAGCTCGCAAATGTCTGGAAGCATTTCAGGACCGTCACACGGCACCGGCATGAAGTCATCCGCGGCTGCTGCAAGGCCGGGATCCCGCTGCAGGGGTTGTGCCATGACCTGTCCAAATTCTCGCCCACCGAGTTCCTCCCCGGCGTGCGCTACTACCAGGGCAACCGCAGCCCGAACGAGCAGGAGCGCACGGAGCGGGGGTATTCGGCGGCGTGGATGCATCACAAGGGGCGCAACAAGCACCACTTTGAGTACTGGACGGATTATTCCCCGGAGACCCGTCAGCTCGAGCCGGTCAAGATGCCGCTTCGGTATGTGGCGGAGATGTTCTGTGACCGGGTGGCAGCCAGCCGTATCTACAACGGCAGGCACTACCGGCAGTCGGATCCGCTGCGGTATTTTCTCAAAGGCAAGCAGAGAAGGCGGATCCATCCGGAGACCTCTGCCTTCCTCGAGCGGCTCCTGCGCATGCTGGCCGTGAAGGGGGAGGAGTACACCTTCGCCTGGCTGCGCCGGTATCTGCAAACACACAAGGACTATTGATTCAGGAGGAGTTACCTATGAAGCATTATCGTATCGCTGTTGCCGGCACGGGGTATGTCGGCCTGTCCATTGCCACACTGCTCGCCCAGCATCACACTGTCACTGCGGTGGACATCGTGGAGGAGAAGGTGCAGCTCATCAATGCACACCGCTCGCCCATCCAGGACGAGTACATCGAGAAGTATCTGGCCGAGAAGGAGCTGGACCTGACTGCCACGCTCGACGCGAAGTCCGCCTACTCCGATGCGGATTTTGTGGTCATCGCCGCCCCCACCAATTATGACAGCAAGAAGAATTTCTTTGATACCTCCGCCGTGGAGGCCGTCATCGACCTTGTCATGCAGTATAACCCGGATGCGATCATGGTCATCAAGTCCACCATTCCCGTGGGGTATACACAGCACATCCGCGAAAAGACCGGCAGCCGGAACATCCTGTTCAGCCCGGAATTCCTCCGCGAGAGCAAGGCACTCTATGACAATCTCTATCCCTCCCGCATCATCGTCGGCACGGACATGGAGGACGAGCGCCTGACGCAGGCGGCCCACACCTTCGCGGCCCTTTTGCAGGAGGGGGCGATCAAGGAGGACATCGACACGCTCTTCATGGGCTTTACAGAGGCCGAGGCCGTCAAGCTCTTTGCCAACACCTACCTTGCCCTGCGCGTGAGCTATTTCAACGAGCTCGACACCTATGCCGAGATGAAGGGCCTGAACACCCGGCAGATCCTGGACGGCGTGTGCCTGGATCCGCGTATCGGCAGCCATTACAACAACCCCTCCTTCGGCTACGGCGGCTACTGCCTGCCCAAGGATACCAAGCAGCTGCTTGCCAATTATGAGGACGTCCCGGAGGATCTCATCCGTGCCATCGTGGAATCCAACCGCACGAGGAAGGACTTCATTGCCGACCGCGTGCTGCGCATGGCGGGCTACTACGGCTATGGGGAGGACAACCTCTTCGACAGCGCCCGCGAGCATGAGGTCACCATCGGTGTGTACCGCCTGACGATGAAGTCGAATTCCGACAATTTCCGGCAGTCCTCCATCCAGGGTGTCATGAAGCGCATCAAGGCCAAGGGCGCGAAGGTCATCATCTACGAGCCGACGCTCGAGGACGGGAGCACCTTCTTCGGCAGCCGCGTGATCGGGGATCTCGACACCTTCAAGCAGCAGAGCGATGCCATCATTGCCAACCGCTATGATGCCTGCCTGGATGATGTGCAGGAGAAGGTCTATACCCGCGATATTTTCCGCAGAGACTGAGTCCCTGCCGCACGCAGATCCGATGTCCTCCCGTGACAGACGGGAGGACATTTTTTCCATAGATATTTTCGATAGCCTGTACTAAAAAAGCAGAATTGGACAGGATCCACCATCCGTGGTATGATATAAACAGAAGACTGACACAAAGGAGCAGATCGGCATGACACTTGAAGAGGCGATCTATCAGAAATACATTGTACCCACACAGCGGCCGGCGGGGCGGTATGTGGGCGTGGAGCTGGAATTTCCGCTCGTCAATCTCCGCCGCCGTCCGGTGGATGTACCGGCCGTGCAGACCGTAGTGCGGGACTTTGCGGAGCGCTTTGGCTTTACAGAGCAGCGGACCGATGACGGCGGGAACCTGTACTCCATGACCGAGCCTGCGACCGGGGACAATGTGTCCTTCGACTGCAGCTACAACACCCTTGAATTCTCCTTCGGCAAGGAGGAGCGCATCACCGAGCTCGACCGCCGCTACCGGCAGTATGCCGGAGCATTGCAGGAAGGGCTGCGTGCATGCGGGCATCTCCTCACGGGCCTTGGCATCCACCCCTATTACCGTTACAACGAGTATGAGCCCATCCGCAATGACCGCTACCGGATGCTCTATCACCATCTGTGCGCCTACAAGGAATGGGGCGGCTTCTTCCATCATGTGCCGCAGTTCGGGATGATGGCCGCTGCCTCGCAGGTGCAGCTCGATGTGGAGGAGGGCGTCATCCTGCAAACGCTGGACGTCTGTAACCGGCTCGAGCCCTACAAGGCGATCCTGTTTGCCAACTCCTTTTATGACGAGCTGCCCGCGCTCTCCCTCGCCCGGGACTATCTGTGGGGCTACAGCACACAGGGCTACAATCCCCATAACCTGGGCATGTACCGCCGGGTCCCGGAGACCCTCGGGGAGTACGTCGGCTATGTGAAGAGCCAGAGCATTTACTGCGTGCAGAAGGAGGACAAGTACCTGCATTTCAAGCCGGTCCCGCTGTATGACTATGTGACGCGCGATGCCGTCACGGGGACGTATTATGCGGACGGTGACTGGCATACCCATACCTTCCGCCCGGATGTGGAGGATCTTGCGCACCATCGCACGTTCAAATTCGCGGACCTGACCTACCGTGGGACGATCGAATACCGCAGCGCCTGTGAGCAGCCGATGCAGGAGGCCTTCACCCATGCCGCCTTCCACGCCGGACTGGCCGAGTGCCTTGACGAGCTCGGGGCGCTCCTCGATGCGGACACGGTGCTCTATCACCAGGGCTTCGATGCGGCGGAGCTCCGGGAGCTGATGACGTACCGGGAGCTGCCCGGCTTTGTGGACCGCACGGCGCTGTCCCGTCAGCTCGAGGCCATCCTGAAGCTTGCCGAGAAGGGGCTTACCCGCCGCGGCTTCGGGGAGGAGGGCTATCTTGCTCCGCTGTACGCGCGGGTACAGCAGCTGACAAATCCCGCCCTTATGCTCCTTGCCGGACTTGAAGCCGGCGACGCCATTGAAACGTGGATCGAGCGTTATGCGATTTAAAAGTAAGTAGTGATACTAATTTCTAATCAAGCTATTGAAATAGCTTGATTAGAAGCGTGCGCTTATGCGCCCGCTATCTTGTGACGCAAAGCGTCACAAGATCCGTCCCATGCCATTCTCGACGCCGCCTGCGGCGGCTATCAAACGATTGATGTGATCAATCGTTTGAACGAGAATTGGTATGAGAGGTAAGATAAGCCCCTGCTCTGAAAAAGCAGGGGCTTATCTCTTTTATCATCGCATCTCCACGACCACATAGCCGTCCGGATCCGGCGCACCGCCGGCGTCGAAGCTCACAAGGGAGCCCGACACATCCTCATACCGGAGATCCGGCTGGTTGGTCAGTACGGTGACCGTCACCGTGCCGCCGGAGGTGCCGAACTTCCCCGACAGCTCCAGACGGTACTGATAGTACACCTCGCCGACACGCCAGGTGCCGTCATCCATCTCGGAATAGCCGCGCACGACATTGCTTTCCGAGGCCTTGTAGGTGCGCACGACCTGCGGACCGTCCTCGCCGCACCCGGTCAGGAGCACGGCCGCCAGTGCGGCAGCGGCTATCCAGCCCCGGCGCATCAGGTGCGCTCTCTTTCCGCAGCGGACTTGATGCCGGCAGCCAGGCCCGCCAGTCCCTGGATCTCACTCGGGATAATGATCTTGGTCGCCTTGCCGTCAGCGGCCTTGGCGAATGCCTCGTAGGCCTTGAGCGTGAGGACTGCCTCGTTGGGGTTGGCATCATTGAGCTTCTTGAGCGATTCGGCCAGCGCCTGCTGGACCATCTCAATGGCCTTGGCCTCACCGTCAGCCTCGCGGATCTTCTGCTCCTTGACGGCCTCGGCACGCAGGATCAAGGCCTCCTTCTCGGCCTCGGCCTTCAGGATCTCGGACTGCTTTTCGGCCTCGGCACGCAGGATCTTCGACTCCTTCTCCGCCTCTGCCACGAGCACCTGCGCCTTCTTCTCACCCTCTGCCTGAAGGATCTTCTCGCGGCGCTCACGCTCGGCCTTCATCTGCTTCTCCATGGACTCCTGGATCTCACGGGGCGGCAGGATGTTTTTGAGCTCCACACGGATCACCTTGATGCCCCAGCGGTCGGTCTCCTCATCGAGGATGGCCGTGATCTTGTTGTTGATCGTATCACGCGAGGTCAGCGTGGAGTCGAGCTCCAGCTCACCGATGATGTTTCGCAGGGTCGTTGCCGTGAAATTCTCGATCGCCATCATGGGATTTTCGATGCCGTAGGTATAGCGCTTGGCATCGGTCACCTGGAAGAATACCACCGTGTCGATCTGCATGGTGACATTGTCCTTGGTGATGACCTGCTGCGGCTTGAAATCCACCACGCGCTCCTTGAGCGATACCTTCCTTGCCACCCGGTCAAAGAACGGCATGAGCACATGGGGCCCGGTGGTCCATTCCGTGCGGAAGGTCCCCAGACGCTCGACCACATAGATGTGTGCCTGCGGTACGATGCAGATGCAGCGAATGAGGATGAGCAGCAGGAATACAGCGAGTGCGATCACGATCCAGCCAAGAAATTGCATAACAGCCTCCTTACATGTGTGCCGGGATGACCGGCGGGGAATAGGGGATTCAGCCGATGGAGGAGACGAACGCCGTCGTCCCTTCGATGCGGCCGACGCGGACGGAGGCACCCTCCGGGATGACGCTGCCGTCCTCCGAACGGGCCTTCCAGTGGATGCCGCTGATCCGGACACGCCCGGTGTCCCGGAGATTGTCGATCTCCTCGGTCACAACGGCCAGCTTGCCGACCTCACCGTCGGCATTGGTGGGCAGGACATCCTTCACCCGGATCTTCCGCAGAAGCGGTCTGGTGATGCACAGAAGCAGCGCCGAAACCGCGGCGAATACGATCGCCTGTATCAGCGGCGGCACACCGGCCAGAGCGCAGAAGAACGCAGCCAGCGCACCGGCGGAAAACCAGATGCTCACAAGCTGCAGGGTGGCAAGCTCAGCGATGATCGTCACCGCAAAGAGGATGCCCCAGATGATCATCCAGGTCTGCATGATCCGCTCCTTTCCAGTTGCTTGTAAATCTCATTGACCATCCGGTCCCTCCGGATGCCATGCAGGCTTGCTGCCTGCTGTATGTCCCTATTATAGCACGATGTCTATCATTTGTCAATGGGTTTTGTCAAAATGTAAATATTTTTTACGTTTTGAAAGCAGTAAAGACCTGAGGATCGGAAAAATCCGGAATTGTTGAAAAAATCCATTGACGAGCAGGGTATTTTGTGGTATAATGAATAGGTATATTGACTTCCTCGAAATCTTCCGAAGTACCATCTTCCTTGTCTTTTTTCCGTCTGGCTTTGCGCTTCTCCCTTGCAATACAGCAAGTATTGCTGCAGTCGAATCTCTTTGCCATACGAAAAAAAATCCTGCGGAATCTGGCACTTCTCCAGTTTCCGAGTAAGTCTATTCCGCGGGCATGCTCCTTATAAAGGTGCGGGCAGGCTCGGACAGCGGCTGCGGGACACAGGCGTCCTGCGGTGCATGAGGAGGAAAAAACGTGTTTCGTATTGTCAGAAAGAAGGAATTGAATCCGAGCGTGACGCTCATGGAGCTGGAGGCGCCCTACATCGCCGCCAAGGCAAAGCCGGGACAGTTCGTGATCTTCCGTGTGGACGAGCAGGGGGAGCGTGTGCCGCTCACGCTTGCCGGATGCGACCCGGAGAAGGGGACGGTCACGCTGATCTTTCAGCTCGTCGGGCGTTCCACGCAGAAGCTTGCCGCGCGGGAGGAGGGCGAGAGCATCCTTGATCTGGTCGGACCGCTCGGCCTGCCGACGACCCTTCCGGAGAGCGTAAAGCGCATCTGCGTCATCGGCGGCGGTGTGGGCTGTGCCATTGCCTATCCGCAGGCCAAGGCGTTCCACGCGCAGGGGCTGCATGTGGATGTGATCGCAGGCTTCCGCAGCAAGGACATCGTGATCCTTGAGGAGGAATTCCGCAGCCACAGCAGCGAGCTCATCCTCTGCACGGACGACGGCAGCTACGGGCAGAAGGGCTTTGTGACCGATGCACTCAAGGCACGCATCGAAAGCGGTATCCAATACGATGCCGTGATCGCCATCGGGCCGATCCCGATGATGAAGTTCGTCTGCCTTCTGACGAAGGAATACGGCATCCCCACGATCGTCTCCCTCAACCCCATTATGGTGGACGGCACCGGCATGTGCGGCGGCTGCCGTGTCACGGTGGACGGCAGGGTGCGCTATGCCTGTGTGGAGGGGCCGGACTTTGACGGCCATCTGGTGGATTTTGACGAGCTGATGCGGCGCAACAACACCTTCCGTGAGCGGGAGGCCGAGTGCCGTATGATGCGGGCTGCCGAGCAGGCAGCGAACAGGAGGTGACACAACGATGCCGAACATGTCCAATACCAAGGTGCCCAGCCCCGAGCAGGATCCGAAGGTGCGCGCACACAATTTTGAGGAGGTCACCAGCGGCTACACGGCGGAAATGGCCGTGGAGGAGGCCACACGGTGCCTGAACTGCAAGAACCGCCCGTGCATGACCGGGTGCCCGGTGAGCGTGCAGATCCCGGATTTCATCCGTGAGATCGCAGGGGGCAATTTCGAGGGTGCCTACAGCATCATCCGTGAGACCAGCAGCCTTCCGGCGGTGTGCGGCAGAGTCTGTCCGCAGGAGCGCCAGTGCGAGAGCAAGTGCGTGCGCGGCATCAAGGGCGAGCCGGTCGGCATCGGCAGACTCGAGCGCTTTGCTGCCGATCATCATATGCAAAACGGCACGGAGGATGTGCAGCTGCCGCCGAAGAACGGCCACAAGGCCGCCATCGTCGGGGCGGGGCCGGCAGGTCTGACCTGTGCCGGGGACTTAGCCAGACTCGGCTACGAGGTCACGGTGTACGAGGCCTTCCATACTGCCGGGGGCGTGCTGATGTACGGCATCCCGGAATTCCGCCTGCCCAAGGACATCGTGCAGCGTGAGGTGGACGGTCTGCGCCGTCTGGGTGTAAAGATCATGACCAATATGGTCATCGGCAAGGTGCTGTCCATTGACGAGATCATGGCGGAGGGCAACGAAGCCGTGTTTGTCGGCTCCGGTGCGGGACTGCCGCGCTTTATGGGGATCGAGGGCGAGGGCCTGGTCGGCGTGTGCTCGGCCAACGAATACCTCACGCGCATCAACCTCATGAAGGGCTACAAGGAGGGCTATGATACGCCGGTTCTGCGCTCGAAGTCCGTTGCCGTGGTCGGCGGCGGCAATGTGGCGATGGATGCAGCCCGCAGTGCGCTGCGCATGGGCGCGGAGCATGTCTACATCATCTACCGCCGCTCCGAGGCGGAAATGCCTGCACGCCGCGAGGAGGTGCTGCATGCCAAGGAGGAGGGCGTGGAGTTCCTCACGCTCAACAATCCCCTGCGGCTCATCGGCGATGACAGCGGCAGAGTGTGTGCGGCCGTGGTGCAGAAGATGGAGCTCGGTGAGCCCGACGAGAGCGGCAGACGCTCGCCCGTCCCGGTGGAGGGCTCGGAATACGAGCTGCCGGTGGATACGGTCATCATGGCCATCGGTACCTCCCCCAATCCCCTCATCCGCACGACCACACCCGGCCTTGAAGCCAACAAGCGCGGCTGCCTGATCGTGGACGAGGCGATGATGACCACCAAGGAAGGCGTTTACGCCGGCGGCGATGCCGTGACCGGTGCTGCCACCGTCATTCTGGCGATGGGAGCCGGCAAGGCCGCTGCCAGGGCGATGGACGAATATATGCAGAAAAAAGATTGATTTAAGGAGAGATGGATTTATGAACAAAATGAAGCTGCTCAAGGGGCTGTCCGCCCTGACGGGAACACTTGCCATGTACACGGCCGGGAGCCTGCATGCCTTTGCGGCCGATGCCGCATCCGATGATGCGGCAGCTGCCGGGTGGGGGACGATCATTTCCACATTTGCACTGCCGGTGCTGCTGCTGATCTTCCTGTATTTCATCATGATCCGGCCGCAGCAGAAGCAGGACAAGGAGACCCGCGAGATGCAGAAGAACCTCCAGGTCGGCGATGAGGTCGTGACCATCGGCGGCATCGTGGGCATCGTGCTGCGTGTCGAGGAGAGCACCAATACGGTCATCCTCGAGACGGGGAGCGACCGTCTGAAGATCCGCATGATGCAGGACGCCATCAAGGAGAACGTCACTGCCCGTGAGGCCGCCGAGGCCGAGAAGGCCGCCAAGGAGAAGAAGAAGTCCTCCGGCATCAGCCTGGGCAAGCCCAAGGACGAATAAGTCTGCATAGATCCGAACGGGAGCGGCATAGGATGTACCATGACCGAAGGAAGGGGATGGTATCGTGCGCCGCATACGGATCTGGAGATCACCGGTACTGCGCTGTCTGCTTGCCTGCCTGGAGGGGGTCGCCTGGATGGCGGCCGGCTGTGTGAGCCTTGCCGCACTGCGGCTGTGCGGGGACGTGTCCGCACAGGCCGTGCGTCTGCTGCTCACGCTCCTGGCGGGAGTGTCCGCATATGCCGCGGGAAGGCGCTGCGGCTATCACGGAAGGCACCGCGGCATCCTTATGGGCTGTGTCTGCGCAGGATCTCTGTGGCTTTTGCTGCTGTGCGGCTGCGTGCTCACACAGGGGAGCGGCAGGACACTGCCGGTGCGCCTTGCCGTGATGCTCCTTGCCGGCGCTGCCGGGGGGATCCGGGGCGTGAACCGGAAGCTGAAACGCTCACCGGACTGATTTCTAAAAAAATCCCATTTTCCTCTTGCAATCCGGAGGAAAATGTGGTATAATGACAAAAAGGGTCCGGTGTCCCGGATCCCGGAACGGAGGGAAAACATATGAAGCACATCATGACCATCAACAAGGCAAAGCTTGCTGAGAGCGCCAAGAAGGGCGGCTGCGGCAACTGCCAGGCATCCTGCCAGTCCGCATGCAAGACTTCCTGCACGGTTGCCAACCAGAAGTGCGAGCGCGACGAGAAGTAAAGAACCTGTCTGCACAAGGGACACGAGCATATTTTTGAGCAGATTTGTGCCGTGTCAAAGTCCGAAATCCGCAGGAATACTGTATGTATTGCAAGGATTTTGGACAAAGACACGGTGCAAAGATGCCAAAAAGCTGCCGCGGCATCTTGTGAAGACAGGTTCTATGCGCCGGGATCTGTCACTGGGAATGACCCTGCACGCAGGTGCAGGGCATTCTGTTTGTTTGGAATCTGCGGCATTCCCTGCCGCTGCGATCAATAAAGGATGAAAACACATGATACATAAATATTATCTTGGCGGCCTGTACATCGTGCTCGATGTCAACAGCGGCGGTGTCCACATCGTCGATGAGATGACCTACGAGCTGCTCGACTATGCACAGCCCCCCTTTGCGCAGGAATGTCCGGAGGAGATCCTGCGGGCGCTCGGGGACAAATATGATCCGTCCGAGCTTGCCGACTGCTATGCGGAGCTGCGTGAGCTCCATGAGCAGAGGATCCTGTTTTCGGCGGATGAATACGAGAAGTACGCGCAGTTTGCCACTGCCGGCCCCATCAAGGCCATGTGCCTGCATATCTCCCATGACTGCAATCTGCGGTGCAAGTACTGCTTTGCCTCCACGGGTGATTTCGGCACGGGCAGAAAGCTCATGCCCGTGGAAACGGCCAAGAAGGCGATCGACTTTCTGCTCGAGCGCTCCGGTGACCGCAAGAACCTTGAGCTCGATTTCTTCGGCGGCGAGCCGCTGATGAATTTCGGTGCCGTCAAGGAGGTCGTGGCCTACGCAAGGGCGCGTGAGAAGGAATACGGCAAGCACTTCCGCTTCACCATCACAACCAACGGCATGCTGCTCGACGACGACAAGATCGACTTCATCAACAAGGAGATGTCCAATGTCGTCCTGTCCATCGACGGCAGGCAGAGCACCAATGACCGGATGCGCCCGACCGCCGGCGGTAAGGGCAGCTACGACGTCATCCTCCCCAAGTTCAAAAAGCTCGTCGATGCCCGTGACAAGTCCCTGGATTACTATGTCCGCGGCACCTTCACCAAGTACAACCTCGATTTCTCCGAGGATGTGTTCAGCCTCTATGAGGCGGGCTTTGACCAGATCTCCGTGGAACCCGTGGTCTGTGAGGACAAGTACGACTATGCCCTCACCGAGGCCGAGCTCCCGGCGGTATTTGCCGAGTATGAGAAGCTCTCGCAGCGTCTCCTCGAGCAGGACCGGAAGGGGGAGCACTTTAATTTCTTCCACTTTATGATCGACCTCGACCAGGGGCCTTGCGCCATCAAGCGCCTGCGCGGCTGCGGCTGCGGCAACGAGTATGTGGCTGTCACGCCCGACGGCGACATCTATCCCTGCCATCAGTTCGTGGGGATGGAGGAGTACAAGATGGGCAGCCTCGAGGACGGGACCTTTGATCTGGACATGCAGCAGGACTTTGCACAGGCGCATATCTACAACAAGCCCCGGTGCCATGACTGCTGGGCCAGATTCTATTGCAGCGGCGGCTGCAATGCCAACAACTATCAGTACGAAGGCGACATCCGCACCGCGCATACCCTCTCGTGTGAGCTCGAGAAGAAGCGTGTGGAGTGTGCCATCATGATCCAGGCAGTCAAGAACCTGGAGAAGGGGACGGCGCAGTAACGCCCATCCACCACCCATACACCCATGCAGCCGCTCCGGGTCCGGGGCGGCTGTGCTGCAAATTGACACGATCAGGAGGAATTCACCATGCTGTATGAGCTGCACAACGAACAGATGACCATCACTGCCGATCCCTTCGGTGCGGAGCTGCATTCCCTGTGCCGGGAGGGCCGGGAATATCTCTGGCAGGCAGGGGATGCCTGGAAGCGCCATGCGCCCATCCTCTTCCCCTTCATCTGCTCGCCGATGGAGAACCGCTACCGTGCCTTCGGCGATACCTATACCATGCGTGCCAATCACGGCTTTGCCCGCGACCTCATGTTTACGCTCCTTGAACAGACACCGGACAGCCTGACCTTTGAACTGAAGGATACACCGGATACCCTGGCACAGTACCCCTATCCCTTCCGCTTTACCGTGCGCTATACGCTCCTGCCCGACGGCGTGAAGGTCTCGCATACTGTGTACAATCCGGGGAAGGCGCCGATGTTCTTCTACATCGGGGGCCATCCGGCATTCAACTGTCCGCTCCTGCCGGGGGAGCGCTTCGAGGATTACTATGTGGAATATGCGCAGTCCGAGCACATCACCCAGCGCATCGACGGGAAGCTCGTCACGCTCCTTGAGGACGGAAACTGCCTGGACATGACCCGCAGTCTCTTCGACCACGATGCGATCATCCTCGATGCACCGCGCTCCAAGGCGGTCTCCCTGCGCTCGGAGAAGTCCCCCCACAGCGTGACCGTGGAATTCCCGGAGTCCGGCTGCATCGCCGTTTGGTCCCCCACAGGCGATGACCGCGCTGCCTTCGTGTGCCTCGAGCCCTGGACCTCCCTGCCGGTCTATGCCGACGACGATACCCCGGACCTTGAAGAGAAGGCCCATGCCATCCGCCTGGCACCCGGGGAGGAGTACAGCTACGCCTACACCATCCGGGTGCAGTAATGGCATTTGACGCAGCGCGCTGCCGGCTGTGTCCCCGCAGATGCGGCGCGGACCGCACACGCAGCAGGGGACTGTGCGGCGCAGGGGACACCCTTCTTGCCGCACGGGCAGCGCTCCACCCCTGGGAGGAGCCGTGCATCAGCGGGACGAGGGGCTCCGGGACAGTGTTCTTCTCCGGATGCCCGCTGCACTGCTGCTTTTGCCAGAATGCCGTCATTTCCGCTGCCTGCAAGGGAAAGCCCGTTTCACAGGAGCGGCTCGGGGAGATCTTTCTTTCGCTCCAGGCGCAGGGAGCGCACAACATCAATCTGGTCACGGCGGGGCATTTCCTGCCGTGGATCGTACCCGTGCTCGAGCGCATCAAGCCGTCGCTGCACATTCCGGTCGTCTACAACTGCGGTGGGTATGAATCCCCGGAGCAGCTGCAAATGCTCAACGGGCTCGTGGAGATCTATCTGCCCGACTTCAAATTCCTCGATCCGCAGACGGCCGCACGCTATGCGGACGCACCGGATTATCCCGAGGTCGCATTTGCCGCGCTCGAAGAGATGCTCCGGCAGACGGGACCGCCCGTCATCACGCAGGGCCTGATGGAGCGCGGGTGCATCGTGCGGCATCTGGTGCTGCCGGGCTGCCGTCACGAATCCATCGCGCTGCTCGAAGCGCTTGCCGGACGCTTCGGGACCGGCCGCTTCCTTCTGAGCCTGATGGCGCAGTATACGCCGGAATTTGCGCCCTCCTCCCATCCGGTGCTTGGGCGGCGCCTGACGAAGATGGAGTACGGAAGCGTGCTGAAAACCGCGCAGGCACTCGGCTTTGACGGCTACCTCCAGGATGTGAGCGCCGCCCGGACGGAGTACACCCCGGACTTTTCCATGCAGGGACTGTAGAAAATCAGGAGGCTCTACAGAGCCTCCTGATATCTGCGGGGTGCGGGGCCGCAGGCCCCGCAATATAGCCCCCGCCCTTGGGGGCGGGGGTTTGGGGGTGGGGAGAACTCGCCTCCAAAAGAGGCTTTTTAGTTCCCGAACTGTCCGCCGCCGATGAATTCGCACACAAGGGAATCCGGTGTGATGCTGCCCGGATCGAGACAGACGGAATTTTCCAGAAATTCGATCATGTCCCGCACCACCGGCATCTGCGTCATCTCCCGCAGGGCGTCGAGCAAAAAGTCCTTGTAGGCACAGATCTCGTAGGCCATCAGGGTGTCCACATCGTAGGTGGAGCGGTACTTGTAGGGCATGATGTACTTGTTCTCGCCCTCCTCCACACTCGTGAACATCATCAGCGTGTCGGCGAACGAGCGCTTGCGGAACAGCAGATCCCGCACGAGCCGGCGCATCAGCCGGATCTTGGACGGATGCAGCTCCACGCCGTCCTGCGTGATGCGGGTGCGGACGCTGACATAGATCTTGGCCGTCTGCTCATCGGGCAGCCCGACCACATCGGGATTGAGGCTGTGGATGCCCTCAAGGATGACCAGCTCACCGGGCTTGCTGTGCAGGATATTGCCGCTTTGGATGCGGGTGGACTCCTTGAAGTCATAGATGGGCAGCTCCACGGGCTCGCAGCGGTAGATCCTGTCGAGCTGATCGGTCAGGAAATCGCTGTCGATGCGGTTGGGGGATTCCAGATCGAGCTCGCCGCGTGCGAAGCGTTCCTTCTCCGAATCGGTCAGGGGACTGAAATAATTGTCCAGCGACAGTGTGTGCGTCTGGATGCCCTGGTCATCGAGCATCTGCTCGATCATCAGCGCCGAGGTCGTCTTGCCGGAGCCGGACGGCCCGGACAGCAGGATGATCGGCTTCTCCTCGCGGTTTTTGGCAATATCCCCGGCAATGGCCGCCAGGCTCTCCTTGTAGGCGGCGTTCGTGGTGCGGATATAATCATCCCGGTGTTCGGTGACTTGGGTATTGATCTCTTTGAGTTCGATGCGCATATACATATTCCCTCCTGAAGGTCTTGGGGTAGTGGATCTATGTTTTTATTATAGCATAATTCTTGTCAAAAATCAAGAGATTTTGTGAAGTTTGCCGGAAATTTGTCCATGAAAGGAAGGCGGATCCGATGCCGCAGACAAAAACGCCCCTGCTGACACGGGGCTGGGCGCTGGCACTTGGCGCACTGGTGTGCTGTATGCTCTGGGGCAGCGCCTTTCCCGGCGTGAAGATCGGGTACAGACTCCTTGCCATTGACAGTGCGGACTGGGCCGGACAGATGGTCTTTGCCGGGACACGCTTTGCGATCGCGGGCGGCATGGTGATCGCCCTGGGGAGCGTGACGGCCCGGCACTTTCTGTATCCAAAACGGCATGCCATTCCGAAGGTCGCCGTGCTGAGTATGTTCCAGACCGTGCTGCAATACTTCTTCTACTACATCGGCCTTGCCCATACCACGGGTGTCAAGGCGGCAGTCATCGTGGCGGCCAATGTGTTCTTTGCCATCCTGCTCTCATCCTGCGTGTTCCGGCTCGAGCGCATGACGGTGAACAAGCTTGCCGGGTGCCTCATCGGCTTTTTAGGTGTGGTGACCGTGCATCTCGGCGCACTCGGAGGACCGCTGAACCTCCTCGGTGACGGCTTTATTTTGCTGTGTACGGCCGCAAGCGGCTTTTCCTCGGTGTTCATGAAGCGCTATTCGGCCGCGGAGAGCCCCATGATGCTCAGCGGCTGGCAGTTCCTTGCGGGCGGTGCGGTGATGGCGCTGTTCGGACTGCTCTGCGGCGGGAGGCTCCCCCATCTGACCCCGGCGGGGTGGGGGATCCTTGTGTACCTGGCCTTTGTGTCGGCAGCGGCCTATACGCTCTGGTCGATGCTGTTGAAATTCCATCCGGTGTCCCGGGTGACCGTGTTCGGCTTTCTCAATCCCGTGTGCGGCGTGCTGCTCTCGGCACTTTTGCTGCATGAGCCGGGCGCCTTCAGCCTGCGCACCGTATGCGCACTCGTGCTCGTGAGCGCGGGGATCATCCTTGTCAACCGGACGGGCGGCAGGCCGGCGCAGGGGTAATGCCCCGTCACATTCCCTCTTGCAAAATACAGGGGAATGTGCTATAATCATTACAGACATACCACAGACACACTAAACTACAGGAGGGACCCGTCATGGACCAGAAGAAAACCCTGCCCGTGCTGCTGAGCCTGCTGCTCCTGCTCACGGGCTGCAGCACCTCCGCCGACAACGCGGACAGCACAGCTCCGGCCGTCTCGGAGCCGGAAGTCTCCCAGGCGGACACGCCCGGGGACGACGCATTATCCGGGGACGATGTCATCATTCCGGAGGTCATCGTGCCGATGCATCTGTACTACGCGACCGATCACGGGACGCAGGATCCGGCGCAGCTGTCGGATTTCCTCGGACAGCTCGAGGCGGACGATACCACGGTCGATACGGGCGCGCTCCTGGAGTTCCCGCTCGATGCGGATTCCCTCATCATCAACAGTCCCACGGAGGATATCACCCTCGAGGAGCTCCAGCGCATCGACGAGTATTTTAATGCGGGCGGCCATGTCCTGCTGCTGATGCCGGCACAGGATACGGACGTGCGCTTTAAATACATCGAGCGCATGCTCGACGAGCTGTGCATCGTGCTCGACTATGACCGTATCGGCTATGAAGGCACCGGGGAGGACGACTACCTCCCGGGGGAGATCATCGGCGCGGCCAGCGGCATGACGGCCATCGACCATGCGGCGAGCAGAACGCCGGTGTATTTCCACAATGCCCGCTCGTTCCACTTTACCTACGGGGAGCATTACGGCTCGGTCAAGCAGGACAGCATGCTCGAGACGCAGGAGGATGCCGTGGGTGTGCCCTGCGGCGGCGTCCAGGATGACCCGGAGACCTACCGCGGCCAGCTTATGGAAATGGTCTATGCAAGGGACGATGAGCGTCTCAACTGCACGGTGGTAGCCGTGGGCTGCTCGGATTTCCTGCTCGATGAGAATACCGGTGCCGAAACCTGTGTTGCCATGCGCGACTGGGTCTACAGCACGCTCTACTGGTTCAAGAGCGGCAATGTCTATATGACGTATTATCAGTAAGAAAAGCATATGCACCATGCCGCACATCCATGCATGGGGAAGGGGGGCGCTTATGGCGGAAACGATACAGGCATGGGATTTTTCGGTGCTCCAGTGGATCCGGA
This sequence comes from Oscillospiraceae bacterium, assembly GCA_017460955.1. Classification (GTDB taxonomy): domain Bacteria; phylum Bacillota; class Clostridia; order Oscillospirales; family Ruminococcaceae; genus UBA3855. The sequence continues at coordinate 6,531 of JAFTZY010000039.1, read as the reverse complement.
ATGTGTTCGGCAGTGACGGGATGGACTGGTGGATGCCGAAGATCACACTGCTCGGGGACAAGGGGCTCCTCTGGATCGCCCTGACGCTCTTGTGCCTGGCACTGCCCGCACGCAGACGGTGCGGCACGGCCATGGCGGGCGGACTGCTGGCCGGACTGCTCCTGGGCAACGGGCTCCTCAAGCATCTTGCCTGCCGGGCGCGTCCCTGCTGGCTCCGGGAGGTGCCGATGCTCATCGCGGTCCCGCAGGATTATTCCTTCCCCTCGTGCCATACGCTCTCAAGCTTCTGTGCAGCGACCGTGCTTTTGTACTATGACAGGCGCCTTGGGATCCCGGCGATGGTCGCGGCAGTGCTCGTGGCATTTTCGAGGTTGTACCTGTACGTCCATTTCCCGACGGATGTGCTGGCCGGGATGCTGCTGGGGATCGGACTTGGGATCGCAAGCATCCTTGTCAATGAAGCGGTCTGGCACCGCAGAGAAGGGGCACCGGAATGACCTCCGGCGCTCTTTTTTTGCGCTTTTTTGGAAAATGTGTTACATTTTCTTGACATTCGGGCCTCCATATGCTATAATATTGCTATGTATATGCAAATGCATCCTGTCCCATAGGATCTGAATATAAGGAGAATGCCATGTTTCACAAGAACCTAAGCCCGGCAGCAGCGCAACGGTGCAACCGGAATATCATCACCTTCCTGATGTGTTTGGCGGGCATCGCTGTCAATCTGCTGCTCGGGGAAGGCGCCGGCAGGCTCGGCCTTCCGCTGTATCTGGATACGGTGGGAACGATCGCCGTGGCCATCATGGGCGGTACGCTGCCGGGCGTTTTTGTCGGATTTGCGACCAATATGCTCAAGAGTATCACCGATGTCTCCTCATTGTACTACGGCATCCTCAATGTGCTCATCGCCCTGGCATCCGTCTGGTTCTCCCGGCGCGGCTTTTTCAGCCGGCCTCTGCGTGTGCCGGTCACGATGGTGTGCTTTGCCCTCATCGGCGGCGGCCTGGGGACGTTCATCCCCTGGTTCCTCGACGGGGTGAGCTTTGACAGTGAATCCTTCAGTGCTGTGCTGTATGGCACGGGATTGTTCAACCAGGCCTGGGCGCATATCATTGCCAATTTCCTGATGGACCTGCTCGACAAGGCCGTGGCAGTGCTGCTCGTGCTGCTCATTGTCCGGCTCCTGCCGCCGAAGGTGCGGGAGTACTTCACCTTCACCGGCTGGATGCAGAAGCCCCTCTCCAAGGAGCAGTCCGCTGCGGCCAAAAAAACGAACTTCCGCGTCATGTCCCTGCGCACCAAGATCCTGCTCGTGCTCTCCGTATCCCTCATTGCCGTATCCGTCGCCGCCACAGGCATCAGCGTGGTGCTCTACCGCAATGCCCTCATCAAGGACCACACCAAAATGGCCGAGGGTGCGGCCCGCATCGCTGCGAGTGCCATTGACCCGGCCAAGGTCGGGATGTACCTGCATGACGGCGATGCCGCACCGGGCTACCTGGACACGCAGGAGCTTTTGTATGCCATCCGTGACAGTTCCGCCGATGTGGAATATCTGTATGTGTACCGCATCGAGGAGGACGGCTGCCATGTCGTGTTCGATCTCGATACGGAGGAGCTGGAGGGCTCGCCCCCCGGGGAGATCATCCCCTTTGACGAGGGCTTCCTGCCGCTCGTGCCGGATCTTTTAGCGGGCAAGGCCATCAACCCCATCATCACCGATGATGCCTACGGCTGGCTGCTGACCGCCTATGAGCCGGTCTATGACAAGGACGGCAGCTGCGTGTGCTATGCGGCAGCGGATGTGTCCATGGACCAGATCGGCGCTATCGGCCGCAACTTCTTCGTGGAGATGATCTCCCTGTTCCTGGGCTTCTTCGTGATGATCTTCGTGTTCGTCCACTGGCTCATCGAGTACCATATCATCCTGCCGGTCAACTCCATCGCCATGAGCACGAGCACCTTCGCCTATGACAGCGAGTCCGCCCGTGAGGACAGTATCGAGCGCATCCACGACCTGCACATCCATACGGGTGACGAGGTGGAGAACCTCTACCACGCCATCACCAAGACCTCGGACGACAGCATGCGCTATGTTGCGGATGTCCAGAAAAAGACCGAGGAGCTCGCCCAGATGCAGAACGCCCTGATCCTCGTGCTCGCCGACATCGTCGAGAGCCGTGACAGGAGCACGGGTGCCCATGTCCGCAAGACCGCGGCCTATGCGGAGATCATCCTGCATGAGATGCGCCGCAAGGGGTACTATGCCGACAGACTCACCGATGAGTACATCTCCGACGTGGTCAATTCCGCGCCGCTGCATGATGTGGGCAAGATACAAGTCCCCGATGCGATCCTCAACAAGCCCGGCAAGCTCACCGACGAGGAGTTTGCCATCATGAAAACGCATACCACCGCCGGACGGGACATCATTTCCCAGGCAATCGGACTGGTGCCGAATTCCGGCTATCTTGACGAGGCTCGGAACCTTGCCGCCTACCATCATGAGAAATGGAACGGCTCCGGCTACCCCTACGGTATTGCCGGGGAGGACATCCCGCTGTCCGCCCGTGTCATGGCCGTGGCGGATGTGTTCGATGCCCTTGTGTCCAAGCGCAGCTATAAGCAGCCCTTCACGTTCGAGAAGGCGATGCAGATCATCAAGGAGGGCTCGGGCAGCCACTTCGATCCCCTGATCGTCGATGCCTTCGTCGGCGCGGAGGAGGCCGTCCGTCAGGTCGAGCAGGAATTCAGCCGCCTGACCGATGAGAACGGCGCCTTCCTGCCCAAGGCATAAGCAAAGCTCCCATCAAAAAAATCCGGAACCGGCACATCACCGGTTCCGGATTTTGATTTTGCAAGGCGGGTCATGCAAGCAGCATCTGCTTGAGCACGGTCAGATCCAGTACGTTCACGGCACCGTCTGTGTTCAGGTCCGCATCCGCGCCCTCCGGGAGCTCCCCCGCACGCACGAGGTACTTCTGGAGCACGACGGCATCGAGTACACCAAGGGTACCGTCGCCGTTCAGGTCGCCCCGCACCGGAACGGCCTGCGTGCCGTAGAAGGCAAGCTCTGCCACGTTGCAGCAGTACACGTCATCCTGGTTCCAGCCGTTGGAGGGCGCACCCTCCGGCACGGCGTAGCGCACATAGCGTGCAGCCGCGGGCGTATCAAGCGTGACGTACTGCATGCCGTAATCCGGGAGCTTTGTGACGGTGTAGACCGTTTCCCAGTGCTCACCGTCCGCGGAGACCTCAAAGTAGGAATCCGGCATCCGGTATTCGTACCCCTTTCTCGGGCAGTAGCCAATGGCGCACAGCTCCTGCACACTGCCGAAATCCGCCTGGACCCAGCCGCCGCCGACGCCGTCGAAATAGGTGGACAGATCCCCGTCAAAGGCCTTGGCCTGGTCCGTGGAGCCCTGGCTCTTCCAGGAGGCAGTGCCGGTGGTCGAGACAGGGGTGAGGGTGTCGTAGAGCTCGGAAGGAACGGGCGTGCCGTACAGCTCGATCTCCGCGATGTTGCAGCAGTAGACATCATCCGTGTTATAGCTGTTGGAGGGCGTCCCCTCCGGTACGGCATAGCGGACATAGCGTGCCGTGCTGCCGCCGGCAAGGCGGGTGATGTAATGCATCGAGAAATCGGGCTTTCCGGAGATCGTGTAGGCCGTATGCCAGTTCACGCCGTCCTCGGACAGCTCGAAATACCCGTCCGTCATGCGGTATTCATAGCCGTTTCTCGGGCAGTAGCCGACAGCGCTCAGGTCATACACGCGCCCCAGATCCGCCTGGACCCAGCCGGCGCCCAGACCGTCGAAATAGGTGCTCGTGTTCCCGTCAAAGACCTTGGTGTAGTCCGTGGAGCCCTGGCTCTTCCAGGAATCCGTACCGGAGAGCTGCCCGGCCGTCAGGGTGATGGGGTTTTCGAGTACCGCACTGCCGCTGCAGCCGTCAATGAGGAAGGTCGTGACGGAATTGGCCGCAAGGGAGACATGCAGCTGATCGCCGGACAGGGCAGTCGTGCCGATGTCCTTCCAGTTCTCCGAATTGCTCGTGCGGATGGCCTGTGCGGTAGCACCCACGGAGGTGAAGCCCGACAGATCATAGGTGACGTCGGCTGCGGAGCCCGAGGTGTTGTAGGTGACGATCACGACCCGGCCGCTGTCCGGATCATAGGCGGCAAGCGTGGAGCCGCCGGCATTCAGCATCGTCATGCCCGGGCGGATGTAGCGGGAGTACTGCCCGAAGGCGTAGTATTTCTTGGTGAGGATGATGGTGTCCTTGTCGTGGTCGGCCACGGCCGTGCCCCAGTAGCCGCCGGAGGTGTTGACCATGCCGCCGTCCTTGTTGCCGTTCATACCCACGGAGGAGATGTGGCTGTCGATGACCTGCCAGAGGATCCATGCGGAGGCATTCAGACCGTTGAGATCCGTGGTGATGCGCTCGGAGAGCCACAGGGCAGCGCCCATCTCCCCGGCGTTCGTCCCGGCGGTGCTGCCGCCGTCCACCTCACTCATCCACAGGTTCTTCCCCGCCGCCAGAGCCGTGTCCCGCAGCCCCGTTCGGTTGCTGCCGGAATAGGTGTGTGTGTCGATGCGGGAAATGGCCCCTTTGGCCTGATCGGAGAGCTTGTTGTAGGAGGTGATCTGCGTGTCGATGGAGGTCTCGTCCGTGCCGGAGATCATAATGTCCCCGAGCCCCTTGGCGGCAAGCGCCGACTGCAGCTCGGTGATGATGCGGGATTCGGAATCCCCCTGATCGAAATGGCAGCCCTCCTGCTTGTTGCTGTTCGCGCCCCAGTAGTTGGTGTACGGCTCGTTCATGGGGTCGATGCTCTGGATGTCCACGCCCCATTCGTTCTCGTAATGCGCACAGACCTCGGCCAGGTACTGCGCAAAATCGTCATAGCAGTCGTCCCTGAGATTGTTGTCGCTCGCATTGACCGCACCCGAGGAGCAGCCGGAATTGGTCATGTAGTAGGGCGGGGAATTGGAGAACATCTCCACGATCATGTCATCGCCCGCCGCCTTGATGCAGCGCTGGAGTACATTGCGCTGGTTGGCATCCTTGGACCAGTCGTAGGTCACTTTTCCGTTCGAGTACACCGTGTAGCCCGGCATATTGGAATCGGTGCGGGTGATGTGCGTGTGCGTAGGGTCGTCACCGCCGCCGATATTGAAGCGGGCGATGTTCAGCCGCAGGCCGTTGTCCCCGTAGAAGGCATCGGCTGCCTGCTGTGCCAGACTGTCCGAGTATCCCAGACGGTTGGCCCACCAGCACAGGGAGGTGCCCCATCCCTCGAATACGCCGTCGTTGATCTGGTAGGCGGACAGCGGAGAGACGGTCACGGTCTGTGCGGCATCCGCGGGCAGGCGCAGCCCCTGCACGCAGGGTACGGTCATCACGGCGGCAAGCGCCAGAGAGACAAGCTTCCGGAAGGCTTTCATGTTGGTTTCCCCCTTAAAGATTTCTATGCTGTTTTGGAATAAAATGTGAACTTGTTCATATTATAACACATTTTAAGGGGAACTGCAAGTGCAGGAATGCACAAAAACTGAATGGCTGTCTTGTGGATTCTGACGAAAAAACGCACTGAGGGAAACCTCAGTGCGTTTGCTGCTTGCTTTACAGTCCGGCGTGGAAGAAATACACATTCCCGTCGGCCGTATCGATGGTGACCACATCGCCGTCGTAACCGCGGCCCGGAACGCTGACGGTCCCGCCGGTCTCGTAGGTCACTGTGCCGTCCGTGACCAGATACCCGTACACGATCTGGAGCCCCGCATCGAGCGTGATGATGACCGTGTGTTCATCGAGGAAGGACAGGGAGCAGAACAGCCCGTAATTGTAGTCCGAAAAGAGATCTGCCATTTCCTCGCTCATCAGCTCCCCGCATTCTGTGCGGGTGATCCAGGTATCGGCCGTGTATGCGCCGTCCTTCAGCATCCCGAGTGCATAGGCGCCGACTGTCCCGGCAGCCTCGGCATCCTCCTGCGTGTAGCTTACCGCGCCGAAGCGGGCCAGATGCACGGACAGCTCCTCCATATAGGCCTTGAATTCGTCACTTCGGATGTCCATGGAAAAGTCATGGTCCGTATCGACGAGCTCGATGTACAGCGGCTCACCCTCCATGGAGCCGCCGCCCACACGGAAGAATACCGAATCCGACCCCTCGATGGGGTATTCCATTATGTAGAGCCCGGAGCCGGCAGGCTCGCCCGCAAAGCCTCTGAAATCCTCCCAAGTGAGCGTATCCGCACGCTTAATAAGCTCCCGTGCCTCCTCCTTCGTCATCGTTTGCAGGGCTGTCCGGAGCTGCTCGAACAGCGCCGTTTTCATCATGCAAAGATCGAGAATGTTAAGTCTGCCGTCCGCATAGAGATCGGCGGCCTCCCGGTCGGCAAGCACCGTTCCCGGAACGGCAGTCAGCCATTTCTGGAAGGTGATGACATCCGTGAGCGTGAAGGCGCCGTCCCCGTTCACATCCCCCGTGCCCCTGTCCGCGGCCCGTACCTGCGCCGTACTTCC
>JAFTZY010000038.1 GCA_017460955.1 Oscillospiraceae bacterium | reverse complement strand
CTGATATCCAAATAACCTTGACAAATTGCAGTATTCATTGTATACTGTAAATAAATTGGAGTGGCTAATTTTTAAGCCACTCCATCATAACGTTTTTATCACAGTTTTTGATTTTACAGAGATTTTTTCGTAGAGCCTTCAAAAGATTGGAAAACACTCTCGTTAGATCGGATTTGCTTATATTCCGTACGATACGGGCATCGGTAATGTGTATCTGCGGTGTAATGCCTTTTTCGGTCAGCACAGGATAAAAGCTGCTGATACTCTCCGCAAGCACCTGATTAACAAACACTTCCTCTGTACCCTCTTTGCTCTCATTGGAAACAATCATGGAATATCTGAATAATTCCTCTGTGAGCTGCTTCATCGTTTCCGTGCGTTCCTCTATTACAGCGATATACTCCCTGATCTCGGATAGATCGTTGGTTTTCCCAATCATATAGAGATTGCCGGCAATTGCGGTCAGCGGAGTACGCAAATCGTGAGAGATATTCGTGACGGCTGTTTTCAATTCGGTGTTGCCGTGCTGATATTGAAGCTGCTGCTTGCGGAGCAAATCGAGCTGTTTATTCAGCTTGTCGGTCATGGTGCAAAGCTGTTTGTCCCTGCCAGATACATAAAGCGAAACATTGGTATCACTGTTCAGTTTCTTCTCAATTTGCTCTGTCAGGTCACGCAAGTCTAATTTCATAAGCCGGTTCCGTATCATCGCAAACAGCATTCCGATTGCCAAAGCAACAGTCAATATCCACGGCAACACACATATCACCTCTGATTATTTCAAATCTCGTTTTCGGAAAATCGTTACTCCAACAGTACAAACTGCAACAATAAAGCAGATTTGATAAATAGGGAATACATTGAGTCTGCCAATATGCCGTTGATACTCCGCTTCAATTTGTGTCCATTGGAGATTATACACCGGATCATAATCCATCCTCGTTACATTAGGGGTATAGTAAAACTCATCACGAGGTAAATACCAGAGTATATATTCGTATATAGGCTGCATGGGATTCAATCGAACCGCTTGCTCAAACACATCTCTAATCGGGGAATCAATATAAAACAGATTTTCTGTTTTTACGACAGTTTCATGATCTCTGGAAGATTCATATATATATTTTTGTGTATCTAATCGCTTGGCAATATTGATTCCACCCAGCATAAGCGTAAAAAGGCAAGCGATACAGATCAATACGGAAGTAGCTCTTCTGTCACTAAGTATACAGAATGTCATTACAATACAGGAAACAGCACCATAGACCAAAATCAGCGATACTGCAAATAGAAGTGAGCAATTGTCGGCTATACCAGAAAAGGGCAGCATCCACATCATGAGAATACCCTGCATAATTCCATATATAAAATCTGTTATATATTTGCTCAGATAAACCTGTAGTTTGGTATATCCAGCAATCAATTGGTTTCTGATCGTACCATTGTTCAGTGAATTGGATTCCATCATAATAACCGATGACATAGTTACACTTAGTGAAGTGAGGTAAAGTGCCGGATAGAAATACTCCGAACCGCTAAAAGCATCTGTATACATTTCTGGGATAAATATTGCGGAGAAAATGCCGAGAAAGATGTTGATGAGAGATACGGCAATTGCTTCCCATCTGAACAAAAAGCGCTTAAAATGAATGCGAAATAGATTCCTCACTTCCGATCACCTCCGTCACTGCCAACCAGATTGAGAAAGTAGTTTTCAAGGCTTTCTTCATGTTCTGTGAGAGAGAGCAATTCGCAATGCTCCGCTGCAAGTGCTGCCGATATATCCGAGACTTTATATTCACCGTACAGATCAGCTTCGGTATCAGAGATGATACTGTATTCTGCACCCATCTTGTCCATAACATGAGCGAATGCAGCCGTGTTTGTGACCTTCACATGAAGATATTTTCTGCATTTCTGTTCAAGCTCCTCCGCATTGATCTCCTGCACGATTTTTCCTTTATCAATAAAGCCGTAGTGCGTAGCAAGCCTTGACAGTTCATCAAGTATATGCGATGAGATCAGTACCGTAATATCCCTTTCATGGTTCAAACGGAGAATCAGCTCTCGAATCTCCACAATGCCTTGCGGGTCAAGTCCGTTGATCGGCTCGTCCAGTATCAGAAAATCAGGATTTCCGCAGAGTGCCAGTGCAATACCGAGCCGCTGCTTCATTCCAAGTGAATAGTCTTTCGCCTTTTTCTTGCCCGTATCGTCAAGCCGAACCAGCCTCAGCAGATCATCAATCCCGTCATAAGAGGGCAGTCCGAGCATAGCATACTGCATTTTCAGGTTTTCGGCTGCGTTCATATCACCGTAATATGCAGGCGTTTCCACGACTGCTCCCATGTGACGGCGAGCTTTTGCGATTTTCTTGTCCGTGTGTTTTGTGCCGTAGAGCGTGAGATCTCCGCCGGTCGGGTCTTGCAGCCCGCAAATTAGACGAATCAGCGTTGTTTTTCCCGCACCGTTTCTGCCGACAAAGCCGTAGATCGCACCTTGGGGGACATTCATTGTCAAACCGTTCAAGGCACTGAACTTGCGGTATGTTTTGCAGAGTGAATTTGTTTTCAGAACATACTCCATAAGGCTATCACCTTTCCTTTCTGAAAACAGTATACAACGAAAAAGTGAAGAAAACAGTAAAGAAAATAGTGAAGAAAAAGTCAAGATTTTTCAGTCAGCATAAAGCCTATGCCCCATACTGATGAAATATACTCCTTACCTGTCAGGGCTTTCAGCTTCTTACGCAGATTATAAATATGGCTTTTCAGCGAATCTTCGGTACAATCCGGTGTATCAAAGCTGATACGGTCTAATATCGTCAGCTTTGCAACGACTTGTTCGGGATTACATATCAGCAGCTTTATGATGGCAAATTCTGTTCTTGTGAGCTTTTGTTCCTTGCCGTTTGCAGAGAGGGTATGCTTATCTGTATTGAGTGTGATCTCCTGATAAGTAAGGAGCGCCTTGTCGGCAGATTTTTCATTCTTTCGCAGTTGAACCATGATCCTTGCAAGCAATTCCTTCATATCGAACGGCTTGGTAACATAATCAACAGCACCGCCGACCAGCAGCTCGACCTTGTCCGTCACATCGGCTTTGGCACTTACCACGATCACGGGTATATCCTTGATTTGCGGCAGCAACTCCTCACCTGATAATCCGGGGAGCATCAGGTCAAGGAGTATCAGATCGGGTTTACTCTGTGCTAACAACATCAATGCTTCTGTTCCCGAATAGGCTTTGAAAATTTCGTATCCTTCCGCTTGCAGTGCTTTGGAAACAATATCGTTGATATGGGCATCGTCATCTATAATCAGTATGTTCGGCATAGGCTCACCTCGTTGCTTTTTTACTATTATAGCATTTATTGTAGTGGATTTCAAGAAGTATTATCATCTGAAAAGAAAACGACTATGCTCTCAATATGGATAGAGAGCGTAGTCGTTTCTCATATTATAGCAAAATCGTCTGTTTATCGCACTTTTTCATTGTCCGTAAAGTGTTATGGTAGGTTCTGTATGGGCTTATAAATATTATACAATATTAGGAAGAAAGAAGCCAATGGGCAAATGCACACGCCCCGATCCTGCCGTACAGGATCGGGGCGTACCTTTCATTGCAGCAAACCGGTCAGGACCTGCATCCGACAAGCGCTCCTGGACGGTCACCGCCTTCTGACCATGCGGATGATCGTATAGATGGCCAGCGCCACGGATACCACGAAGCCGACCAGCGCCACAAAGGGGATGCCGTTCATCTTCGGCTCGATGTTCGTGGTACACAGGACGCACGATCCGGAGAACAGAACGCACGAGAAGATGGCAAGCACCACATACTTGACGATCGTTTCGAGCTCATCGAGCAGCCGTTCATAGCCGGTCAGCTCGATGTTCAGCTTCATACGGCCTTTGCTCAGGTTTTTCAGCAGCGTGAACACGGCCCCCGGCACCTGCGCCGCCTCCATGCCGACGGAGGCCGCATCACGCAGCAGGTCCTTGACCTTGGAGCGGATGTTGATGGTCTCCCGGATGCGCTCGGTCATCTTCCTGGTCAGGAAATCGAACAGGTTCAGGTCCGGACAGAAGGCCTCGAGCACACCCTCGATAGTTACGAGACTGCGGGCGAGCATCGTGAATTCCGACGGCATTTTGATGTGATGTGCGGTCATGATGCCCGTCATGTCCGTCATGATCTGCCCCATATCGATCCGCGATAGGTCCTTCATGGACATGTACCGGTCCACCAGGACATCCGCATCCTCGATGAGCTTTGCCGTGTCCACTGTGCCGTTCGTGACGCCCATCGAGAGGATGATGTTCACCAGCTGCTCGGTGTTCTTTTGCAGCAGGCTCAGGACGATCTCCTGGATCATGCCGATGTTCTGCTCACTTAAATGCCCGATCATCCCGAAATCGATCCAGTAGGGGATGCCGTGCGAGATCATGAGGTTGCCCTGGTGCAGGTCGCCGTGGAAAATGCCGACGTCAAGCACCTGATGCACTTAGTTTTCCACGATGGCCTTGCCGACCTCCATGCGGTCCACGCCGTCGGCATCGATCCGGTCCTTTCTGGCGATGGAATACCCATCCACAAAGGTCTGCGTCATGATACGCTGCGTGGTGAGCGAATCGATGACGCTCGGGCATGAGATACGCCGCTCGTCCTCGATGCAGTTTGCCCGGAAGAGTCTCGTGTTTTCCGCCTCGATGCGGAAATCCAGCTCCTCCTCCGTGACCTGCTCGAGCTGTGCGATCACGGATTTGAGATCGACCATCGCGCCGCCCTCGTCCGCCTGTACGGCGACATTCACCATGGCCGCCAGCCGCTTGAGCAGCACGAAATCCTTCCTGACCATATCGGCGATGTACGGGCGCTGTACCTTGGTGACGACCCGGGTCCCGTCCTTGAGGACACCGTAGTGCGCCTGCGCGATGGACGCGGAGCCCAGGGGCTCGTCCCGGAATTCGGAGTAGATGTCCTCGATACGCCTTCCGGTCTCCTGCTCGATGACACGGCGGGCGACCGCTGCATCCAGGGGCTTGACATTGCTTCTGAGCTTTTCGAGCTCCTTGCAGTAGCGCTCCGGGAGGATGTCCGTGCGGCTCGACATGATCTGTCCGATCTTCACATAGGTAGGCCTGAGGTCTTCGAGCGTTGTTCGCAGCTCCTCCGGCGTAAACCCCCCGGAAAAGAAATTGTGCTTGGCAAAGACTCCGAAGATCTCCACGCCCCGGTGCTGACTGAGCGCGTTCATTTCCTCCTCACGGGAGGGCTCCCGGCTCATACGCTCTCCTCCTTCTCCTCACGGATCGGCCAGAGTCAGACAAGACGCAGGGCGCTGACGAAGGCGGAGTACATGAGCGTACCGCCCATCACCTGCATCACGGCATGGGGGCTGTCCATCCAGGGGTGGAGGAAGTTGAAGCTGCCGAATGCCGTGAGCGCAGCGGACAGGAGAATGAGGATCCACCAGCCGCGCCGTCCGGAGTGCCTTGCAAAGGCAAGGCGTGGTAGATACCGGAGAGGCCGAAGAGGATCGGAACGACCGTGACCAGGACCGAGAGCATCCGGAGGATGAGGTCGTCAAACACATAGATGAGCACACCGAGCAGCCTCGCGAACATTCCGAGCGTGAGCTCAATATAGTGGATGAGCGCTTTTTTGCTGCCGATAAAATGGAACAGCACGATGCAGGCCGTGACGAGCAGCCCGAAGCCGAGTGCGCCGCCGATGACCGGGATATAGCTCTCCGGGATCACAAGCAGGATGTGGCCGATGAACATCAGGACAATGGTCGTCATAATGGCACTGCGTTTGAGCTTGTCAAGCTCATTGAACAGCATGGGGATCCCTCCTGTCACAGTATGGTTTGACTTTATCCATCAAAATGGCCCCCTTTTATATATGAGGCAATTGCATCATGAAGTTCGATATGGGGGGGTTCTGTTAATGATTCTCCGGTGCTTCTTTTCACAATATCGATGCTTCCGACCTTGTCATCACCATATCCGTCCAATAACTCCATGATACGGTAAATCACATCGTAAGTCACAGAATATAGTTCTTCCTCTTTGGAGTTGAATACAGTATGACCGCACATGGCAATCCCTACACAGGACGCTTGAATGTTTTTTATCGCTTTCAAAAAATCGTCTTGAAAATGATGCATGATTCACTCCTATGAATTCTGATTTCTTTATACCAATCGCCGAACAGGTTGTCTATCGGTTTTTGGGGATTGGTATTAGTAAAATTATACACCCAAACAGGCATAATGTCAATAGAATCACTGTCGCAAAAAAATGCCCCGAGACACTGCCTCGGGGCAAAGCTTCTGTGCTGCAATCAAGCGGCTGTCAGGGCACGCTTCATAAGGGCAAGGTCGATCACGTTGATGCGTCCGTCGCCGTTCATGTCGGCGTTCTCACCGGACGGGTGCTGACCTGCACGCAGGAGCCACTTTTGCAGCGTCACGACATCGAGGACCGAGAAGCTGCCGTCATCGTTTGCATCGCCCATTACCGCGGCTTCTTCTGAAACGGCAAATACCGTGTAGCCCACGCAGCCGGAGGACTGCCCGTTCTCGCCGAGCGTCACGGTTTCACCCGCCTTGACGGAGAGACTGTAGAGCGCAAAGGTCACACCCTTGTCGTTTTCCGCTGTCAGGCCGGTCGCACTCCAGGTGCTCCGCCATGCGGGCGCGGCCGCAACGCGCTCATCAAATGCGGCATACACCGTCATGTCCGCACCGGCGGTGAAGCTTGCAAGCGTGCCGGTGCTGTTCTTGGCATCGCATGCGGTCACGATCCGCTCCGCGCCAAGGAGCACCTCCGGAAGCGCGGTGTATGTCACCTCGCGGTCGCCGAACACGAGGTCACCGACCGCCGTGCTCTCGCTGATGTGCCAGTCCCGCCAGGTGTCGTCCGTCACGTTCAGCTCCCGGATGAGCCGGCCGCTCAGGACGGGGACGGTCATTTCGAGGACCCATTTCTGGTTGTCGGAGCCGTCACGCACCCACTGCATGGCATTGGCACCGGATTCGGTCGAGCCGCCGGCAATGCCGACTGCACTTTTCCCCTCGGTGGGCTTGGTCACGATCGTGTAGGCACCGTCTGCGTTCTTCACGAATTTGAAGCGCTGTCCGTCCGTGCCGGTAGCGGGCCCCGCACCGACATTCGCACCGTTGTCCGCGCTGTCACCGGCAATGCTCAGGAAGCTGCCGTCCGCCTTGTAGCAGAGCGTGTACCAGCCCTCCTCATCGGCAGTGAGCGTCCAGAGGTGGCCGCCTTCATTGCTCTGCTGGGCATTGCTCCCGGAGAGCTCGAGATACAGGCCGCTGCCGACATTCCGGAAGGCATAGTCATAGGCCGTGTCGAGCTTCGCACCGCCCTTGACGGGCTCGTTGCCGCACTCGATCTGCCGCAGGAAGAAATCCGGGTAGCAGGTCTGGACCCAGTCCTGCATGGAAGCATCCGTGATATAGCGGATGTCATCATAGCTTGCCCCCGCGCCCGCATATTGCAGGCAGAAATCCTTGGTATTCCAGGTGCCGACGGGATCGATGAGGGAGTAGCCGTAGTTCTCCGTCTCCGGATGGCGGGTGCTCGTCACCTTCGGGGAAAAGACGATCCTCGTGGGCGTGGTACCAGCAGTGGCCGCCGTGTAGGAATTGTCATCGCGGTACGGCTCGCTGCCGCCGCCGGCGCACAGCTCATGGCCGGAGGCGACCGCCTCAAAGCGGCAGTTCTGCGATACCACATCTGTCTGGCCGCCGCCGATGATCTGGTCCACGCCGTCGGAATTGCTGGCACCGATCCCGCGCCAGAAGCCCGAGACGATATGGCCGTAGGCGCTGCCGAGCTGCGGGCAGCGGCGGATGCACTGGTCATAGAAGCAGTAGAGCAGGGAAATGCGGCAGCGGATCTTCTCATTGCTCGGTACCTCGTAGGAAACAGAGGCGAAGAGCGTCGTCCAGTAGCGGTTGTAGAACGAGCAGTAGGACAGCGTGATAAAGTCCGTTGCGCGGGATTTGTAGGCGCCGTCAAAGGCGGAATTGCACCAGATGAACTTGCCGACCTCGTCCACCGTGCGGCCGAGCTGGCTGACGAAGGCGCAGTGGTCGATCCAGATCTGACGGGAGGAGTAGATGTTGAAGAGCATGCAGTTCGTGGAATCCTTGGCAAGGAGCTTGAGGTTCCGGAACACCAGATTGTCATACGGCGCCTGGTTCGTGTCCGTCGGAGCCGTGCGCAGCTGGCAGTCCTTGAGCGTTGCACCGTAATAGCTCGTCAGCGTCTTGTTGGATTTGATCTCCACCTGCCCGTAGGGGTGAAATTCCATGTCCTTCGTCATGACGATGGTCAGAGGTTCCTCGCGGGACATGGCCGTTTTCATCTCGTCCGGCGTGGAGACAAAGACCGTCTCGCCCAGAAGGCCGCCGATCGTGCCGGCCTTCTCCTGTCCGTCCACCACGCAGTTCGCAGCATACCCCTGCAGACCGTCCAGGTTGAGCTTGAATTTCTGGAGGATATCCCCGGTATTCTCCTGCGTGAGGAGCGCATTGCTGTCCGGATCAAAGGTCAGGACATTGCCGTCGTCGGCCGTGACCGTGTAGTAGAGCATGTACCCCTCGGCATCCTTCTGGGTTCCGGTGATCTTCCAGCGCTGGGACGCCGCGTCCGTATCCGGCGCGATGACCGCCGTGCCGCCGTCATTGGTCAGCACCATTCCGGTGGCGGAGTTCACGATCTCGTATACTCCGGTGCTGATGAAATTGAGTGACCACTTGGCATCGCGTGTGTAGCCCCCGTCCGGTGTGACGGAGCTTGCGTAGGCGCCGCTCTCCTGTGCGGAAACGGCAATGCTCCGGTCCGTGTCACCGATCCCGAAACGGAATTCCTGCACCGGATAGCTCTGTGCGGCATCGGCGCGGAGCGTCTCCGACGGCAGCCAGACCTGCCCCGTCAGAAGCACTGCGGCCGCGGCCAGCGCGGACAGCAGTCTGTGATCTCGTTTTTTCATGAATAACCCCTCCTGTGTCATATTTCTATCGGTGATTTTATGATAGCATAACTCTCACTTCGTTGCAATGATGAATCCTTTCACGTTTGTTGCATTTTTTGCTTTGTTCATATATTTTACACACATCACGCAAAAAGTCCCTCCCCGATCCCAGGGCACGGGATCGGGGAGGGAGCGCGGTCGAAGTGAGGACCATCCTTCCGGGGCGGCCTCCTACTTCCAGGCTTCTGACACCGCAGCCTGTCCGTGCAGCGTGCGGTAGTACTGCTCCTTATGGGCATACATTTTCAGGTCCGCTGCCCTGACCATGGCATCCCAGTCGGTGCTTTCGCGGCCGGTGGCCATCCCGTAGGAGATGGTAAAGCTGCCGATCTGCTGTCCCTGCCAGTCCGCGGTCATCCGGTCGAGCCGCCCGAGCGCATCCTCGGCGCGGCCGTCCGGGTCGCTGAGCATGACGCAGAATTCATCGCCGCCGAGCCGGTAGACGGCATCGGTCCCGTCGAAGGCCCTGCGGATGCACTGCGCCGCCGCACACAGGAGCTCGTCGCCGGCCTTGTGGCCCCGGGTGTCGTTGACCGTCTTGAGGCCGTTGACATCGAACAGGATCAGGCACCAGTCCTTGGGGATCCCCTTCGAGAGCTGCTCGGCCGCCTCCGAATAGGCGCGGCGGTTTTTCAGACCGGTCAGCTGGTCATAGTAGGCATAGGCCGTCTGCCGTTCGGCAAGCTGCTGCATCTCGCTGGCAAACGCATTTCTGCGCTGAGAATAGATCATGACGGACAGGAGAACAGCAATGATCAGCACCGAAGCGACGATCATCAGTATGAGCGGTGTTTTCAGCCGGCTGAACGCCTCGGTGGCATCGATCACGGACAGACAGGTCCAGTCGTTCTCAATGGTCATGACATACACGATGTATACCTTGCTGCCGTACTGGAGGGAGAAATAGTTCTGTCCCTCGCCGAGCTCCCGGAGTCTTGCTGCAAGGACATTCTCCAGCGAGCCGCTGGTGGCAGTGTAGTGCTTGCCGAGCTCCGTGCGGTCCGAGTGCGCCACGACCGCGTAGCTGCGGTCAAGGACGATCTCCATCTCCGAATGGCCGTCGGCGGCAATGTCCTCCGTGATCTCCTGGAGCTGCTCCATGGAAATGTCCATGGCCACTACGCTCTTGGCATCGCAGAGCGTCTTGGCAAGGGTGATCATGGTCATGCCGGTCTGCGCATCGAGGTAGGGGTCCACGACCACGACCTTGCCGGTATTTCCGATGGCATCGCGGTACCACGGACGCTGTGTGGGCTCATACCCCTCATCGGGGACCCAGTTCTCACCGTCGAGGTATTCGCCGCCGATATAGGCGTAGATGCCGTTGGACTGCCCGGAAACGATGTTGGAAGTGGCAACGGACTGGTTTTCCAGGTAGACCTGGAACTCCTCCTGGGAGCGCCCGTCGCGGATCATATTGTCAAGGGTATAGGCTGTCAGCTTGATGGCATCGACACCGGTGGACAGGTATCTGTTGATGCGGTTCGAGGAGCTGATAGCATTGATCTCACCGCTGCGGATGATATTCTCCCTGGTCTCGGAGTAGAGCATCACATAGTAGACCGTGATGATCCCCAGGAAGAAGAGGATGATGACAACGGTCAGGAGGATATTCTGCAAAGCGGACAGCCCGCTTGTTTTCCGTGTTTTCATGCAAAGCGCCTCCATTGCGGATGGATGCAGGCTGCACGGTCTGCGGACTCGTACATCACCTCAGGGATCCCGTCACACAATACGGAATCCTGCCCATGCGGGGCGTGCCGGTTCCGGCTCGGCTGCATGGGCATAAGATATTATACCATATTTTTCACCGGAATGCAAGGGCTTTTTGCAGGAAATCAGCCGTTGTCTTGACATTTTCCCTCCCATCGGGTATAATAGAGTCGTTTGGCAAAGACGTGAAAAACCGGTAAGGAGCGTGACAGAGCATGAAAAAACAGGAGCCGTTTATCGACCGTGCCGTTGGATGGGGGTGCAGAATGCTGCATCTGGAGCTGTCCTCCGATCAGCAGAAGGCACTTGTGCAGTTTGTGAAATTCGGACTCATCGGCGTGAGCAATACCGTGATCAGCTATGCGCTCAATGCGGCAACGCTCCTTCTGATGCGGCCGTTTTCGATCGCCTGGGACTATATCGCCGGCAATGTGGTCTCCTTTCTGCTCAGTGTCCTGTGGTCCTTCTACTGGAACAACAAGTACGTCTTTACCGCGGGGGAGGAGGAGCGCCGCAGCACGGTCCGGGCGCTGCTCAAGACCTACGTTTCCTACGGCTTTACGGGCATAGTCCTCAACAATCTCCTGTCCGTGCTCTGGATCCGGGTGCTTGGTGTCCCGAAGCTCATCGCACCGCTCTGCAACATCGTCATCAGCGTGCCGCTGAATTTCCTCATCAACAAATTCTGGGCCTTCCGCACGGAAAAACAATAGAAGTCATAAAACCGCCGGATCTCCGGCGGTTTTTATGATTGCTTGACTTCTACATATTTTTCCGGTATAATAGTAGGAGCAGTACAAAGAGAAGGGAAGGGGGCGCATTCCATGCATGAGAACGGCAGGCGCATTTTCGGGGTCATCACCGCAAATGTAGCCGACATCGAGCAGCGCGAGATCCTCTGCGGCATCATCGCCAGAGCACAGGCGGACGGGATCGACATCGCGGTCATCTCCAATATCTACAATCCGCCCGAGACCGCCGAGGTGCTCCGGGCGGAAAACGGCATCTACGATCTGATCGCATCGGAGGAATTCGACGGACTGATCCTCATCACCGAATCCATCCTCAATCCCGACGTGCAGGCGCGGATCCTCGCGCTTCTCAAGGAGCGCAGCGAGGTCCCGGTCGTCGCCGCGGGCGCACCGATCCCGGGCTTTTCGCTCCCCGGATTCCACTGTATCAACACGAGCGACGAGGACGACCTGGAGGACATCACGACCCACCTGATCGAGGCACACGGCATGACGGATCTGCATATCCTGACGGGTCCTGCACACCTGGACGCCTCCCGCAAGCGCGTGGACGGCTACCGCAGGGCGCTCCAGGCCCACGGCATCCCCTGCCGGGAGGAGACGATCTTCTACGGCGATTTCTGGCTCGATACCGGCAAGGCACAGGCACAGCGCTACCTGTCCGGTGAGGCGGACTTCCCGCAGGCGCTCATCTGCTGCAACGACTACATGGCCTACGGCTTTCTTGACGAGTGCATGGAGCAGGGCGTGCCGATCCCGGAACGCACCGCCGTCATCGGCTACGAATACGTCCGGGAGCGCCGGAGCCATACCCCCCTCCTGACGTCCTACCGGCGCAGCCGCCGGGAGCTCGGCGAGGCGGCCGTCCGGCTGCTCTGTGAGAAGCTGGACACCGGCGTCTTCGGAAGCTTTTCCTCCACACACGGGGAGCTCATCCCCGGGGACACCTGCGGGTGCGGCGCAAGGCCGGAGGATACCCGCAGGGAGCTGTGGGCGATGCAGACGCGGGCGAACTATGATCTGCTCAATCTGTACAGTCAGCTCGAGCACCGGCTGACGGAATGCCGCAGCATCGAGGAATTTGCCGCCTGCTGCCGGGATTTCCGCTTCATGATCCGCGGCGCGGACCGGCTCTTTCTGTGCCTGTATGAGCACTGGTATGAGGGGGCATCCACCTCGGGGTCGATGGTGTGCTACGATCTTCTGTACGAGGCCGAGCCCTTCATCTTCCGGAAAAACAGCTTTTCCTGCCTGTTCCGGGACGCAGCGGCGCCGTACTATTTCTGCCCGCTGTTCTTCTCCGACAGGGAGCTCGGGTATGTGGTGCTGCGCTTTGACCATCCGGATACCTTTGACCATATCTTCCGCAACTGGCTCAAATCCATCTCCAACGGCCTGGAATTCCTGCGCATGAAAAACGACATCCGCTACCTCACCGAATGCCAGAACCTCTCCGCACAGCGCGATACCCTCACGGGAATGTACAACGCACGCGGACTGTACAACGCCTTCACGGCAGCCGACCGCACGCAGCTCCATGCCGTTGCCCTGCGCATCGGCCTGTTCTCCTCCGGGCACGACAGCGCGCAGGAGCTTGCCTATGCCACGCTCGATGCAGCTGAGGCCGTCCGGCAGCTGTGCGGCAATCATGATGTGTGCGGCAGAGTCAGTGACGATACCTTCCTGTGCCTCGTGCGCTGTGACTACGGCGCACCGTTCCTGGAAGGGCACCTTGCGGCCCTCCTCTGTCAGCACAGGGGCTATACGGAAAAGCTCGGACTCGATTCCTTCGTCTGCTGTGCCGTGCCCTGCGCGGATGCATCGTATGAGGACTGCGTCAGTGCCTGTACACAGGCACTGGATGCGCACATCGCCGTGCTCTCACAGCGCCGGTGCAGTCCCCACTACCGGGAGCTGAGCCGGATGCGCGGGACGATCTACCGGGATCCGGCCATGACCTTCGATACCGAGGCCGTCTATGCGCTGTTCGGCGGCAGCAAGGGGTATCTCCGGCAGATCTACAAGAACTGCTACGGCTTTACGCTGCACGATGACTGCACCGCCGCACGCATGGCCAGGGCACGCTGCCTGCTGGCACTGACCGTGCTCGGGCTCGCCGAGATCGCACAGGCCTGCGGCTATCATGACACCAAATACTTCATGCGGCAGTTCCAGCAGGAGACCGGTGTGACCGCGGTCCAGTACCGGAGCATGACGCAGTGACGACCGATGCAGGGAGGGGAGCGCGATGCGGTCTATGACAGTCCCGGCCGGCGTGCAGGTGCTCCGGGCACTCGAGCACCTGGATGGGACGACCCCGGCATTCTGCGGCGGCAAGGGCATCTGCGGGCGCTGCCGGGTGCGCATCACGGAAGGAGAGGTCCCCGTCACCCCGGCGGACCGCACCTTCCTGACGCAGGCGGAGCTTGCGGACGGCTGGCGGCTTGCCTGCCGGGCCGTACCGGGAACAGCGGCGCGGGTGGAGCTGCCGGAGGAGACAGCCGTTCCCGCCCATGTGGAGGCGGTACAAAGGATGCGGACCGGGCATCGCTATGCACTTGCCGTCTGCGGGAATCTGGCAGCACTTGTGGATCTGACAGCCGTCACGGTCGTGGCGCTCTCGGAAAGTACACAGACGCTGCTGAAGGACTACCCGCAGGCCGCGCAGGGACTCGAGCGGACCGTCACAGCCGAACCGGGGAAGGATGCACAGGCAGCGCTTGAGGAAGCGATCATGACGCTGTTCAGGGAACGATAAAACAACAGGAGGCACTCATGACACTCAGGGAGATCAGGATCGGCGAGGCCGCCAGGGTCGAGGCGCTGCACGGCGAGGGCGCCCTGCGGCAGCATTTTCTGGATATGGGCGTGATACCGGGCACACAGCTCACGGTCGTCAAATATGCGCCCATGGGCGACCCCATGGAGCTTCGGCTGCATGGATATGAGCTGACACTCAGGCTCGCGGATGCCGGGCAGATCGAAGTCTGTCCCGTGCCTGCCGGTGCGCAGGCGGAAAAAAAGACAAAAGCATACCGCCGCACGGAGCATCCGGGACTCGGTGAGGGCGGCAGGTTCCATCCCAAGGGCAGCGTTACGCCGCTCCCGGAGGGGACGCAGCTCACATTTGCCTTGGTGGG
Source organism: Oscillospiraceae bacterium (assembly GCA_017460955.1). Lineage (GTDB taxonomy): Bacteria > Bacillota > Clostridia > Oscillospirales > Ruminococcaceae > UBA3855. The sequence goes on along the minus strand of JAFTZY010000038.1, from coordinate 108,629 downwards.
CAACCAGAACAGCGGCAAGACCACGCTGTTCAACCGCCTGACCGGCTCAAAGCAGCATGTCGGGAATTTTCCCGGCGTGACCGTGGACCGCAAGGACGGGGCCATCAAGGGATATCCGGAGACACTCATCACGGACCTTCCGGGCATCTATTCGATGTCCCCGTACAGCAGTGAGGAGATCGTGTCGCGCAATTTCGTGCTCCAGGAAAAGCCGCACTGCATCATCAACATCGTGGATGCGACCAATATCGAGCGCAATCTGTACCTGACGATGCAGCTGCTCGAGATGGACACCCCCGTCGTCGTCGCGCTGAACATGATGGATGAGCTCACGGCAAACGGCGGCAGCATCGATGTCAATGCGATGGAAAAGCTGCTGGGTGTGCCGGTCGTGCCGATCTCAGCGGCCAAGGGTGAGGGCATCGACGAGCTCGTTGAGCATGCGGTCCATATCGCCAAATACCAGGAAAAGCCGCTGCGGCAGGATTTCTGCGACAAGAGCGCGAACGGCGGTGCGGTACACAGATGCCTGCACGGCATCTGCCACCTCATCGAGGACCATGCGGACAGTGCGGGACTGCCCCTGCGTTTTGCGGCAAGCAAGATCGTCGAGGGGGACACCCTCATCACGCAGCAGCTCTCGCTCGAGCAGAACGAGCAGGAGATGATGGAGCACATCGTCACGCAGATGGAGCGTGAGCGCGGTCTTGACCGGAGCGCCGCCATTGCGGATATGCGCTTTTCCTTCATCCTGAAGCTGTGCGGGGAGTCCGTCACAAAGCCGGTCGAGAGTCGGGAGCGTCGCCGCTCGGAGAGGCTCGATACCTTCCTGACCGGCAAGTACACCGCGATCCCCGCCTTCATCGGGATCATGGCACTCGTGTTCTGGCTGACGTTCAACGTCATCGGCGCAGGGCTCCAGACCCTGCTCGAAACGGGCATCGATGCCCTGACACAGGTATGCGACAGCGCACTGACGAATGCCCATGTCAATGCGACGATCCACAGCCTCATCATCGACGGCATCTTCGCCGGTGTGGGCAGTGTCCTCAGCTTCCTGCCCATCATCGTGACGCTCTTTTTCTTCCTCTCGCTGCTCGAGGACAGCGGCTACATCGCCCGCGTGGCGTTCTTTATGGATAAGCTCCTGCGCAGGATCGGCCTGTCCGGGCGCAGCATCGTCCCGATGCTCATCGGCTTTGGCTGCTCGGTCCCGGCCGTCATGGCAACGCGCACCCTGCCAAGTGAGCGGGACCGCAAAATGACCATCCTGCTCACACCCTTCATGAGCTGTACGGCAAAGCTTCCGATCTATGCGTTCTTTGTCAGCGCCTTCTTCCCGAAGCGCGGCGGACTCATCATGGTCGCGCTCTATCTGGGCGGGATCCTGACGGGCATCCTCGTGGCGCTGCTCTACAAGGGGACGCTGTTCCGGGGCGAGGCGGTGCCGTTTGTGATGGAGCTGCCGAACTACCGGCTGCCGGGGCTTCGCAATGTCGCGCAGCTCCTCTGGGAGAAGGCGAAGGACTTTTTGCAGCGTGCCTTCTCCGTCATCCTCATCGCGACCGTGGTCGTGTGGTTCCTGCAAAGCTTTGATCTGCATCTGGACCTGGTGGACGATCCAGGACAGAGCATCCTTGCCGCCGCCGCCGGCATCCTCGTGCCGGTCATGCAGCCGGTGGGACTGGGGGACTGGCGCATCATTGTCTCGCTGGTCAGCGGCTTTATGGCCAAGGAAAGCGTGGTCTCGACGATGGAGGTGCTGTTCAGCGAGGGCGTGGAGACCGTCCTGACGCCCCTGACGGCCGCCTCGATGCTGGTGTTCTCGCTGCTGTACACGCCCTGCGTGGCAGCGATCGCCTCCGTCAGACGTGAGCTGGGGGGCAGATGGGCCGTCTTTGTGGCAGTCGGACAGTGCGTGATCGCGTGGCTGGCCGCCCTGCTGGTGCGTGTGATCGGCATGCTGCTGGGGGTGATGTGATGAACCTTACGGATATTCTGCTGCTCCTTGCAGTTGCAGCCGCTGTGGTGCTGGCCGTCATCGGCTGTATCCGCCGGAAACGCAAGGGCTGCGGCTGCGGATGTGACGGCTGCACAGGATGCAGCAAACAGAAGCGCTCCTCCGGAAAATGATCCTGATACAAATGCCCCTCAGGGAGAGATCCTGAGGGGCATTTTCTGTGTTACTTTTCTGCCGGATGGAAGCTTGTGGACCTGCTGATCTCCCGCATCTCGTAGGAGACCTCGCATTCCTCATCCATGTTATAATGGGCATTGAAGGTGCTGATGACGCGGTCCACAACGGACTTGCCGCCCGTCTCGTCCGCGCCCATCAGGATGACGAGCAGCTGCCGGCCGTAGACGGAGGTGATGTCGCCCCGGCGCATGCTGGTCTGTACGATCTTGAGGAAGTTCAGCACATAGTCCGACTCCATGATCGGTCCGAGATCGGTGGCGAAATTGAAGATGATGAGCTGTGCCTTCTGGTCGAGACGCTCGAGCAGACGGGTCACGAAGCGGTATATGTTCATAAAGTCATGCTCGGCCACGATGAACGAGCCGTTGCCCTGGTTGGATTCCATGATGCGGTCGAAGGCGGCGAAATTCATTTCCGCATCCGAATGTACGGGCGTGTCGGTCAGCGCATGCAGACGCCGCTTGAGCAGTCCGGCACAGATGGGCGGGACGATGACCTCATTGGCCCCGAGCCCCAGGAGATATTCCTGATTGTCCAGGGTGTTGTCCTCGGTGATGACCGCGCACGGGATGCAGAACTGCCGCAGATGCGCGATCGTCTCCCGCAGGGCCTGCCCGGCGTACTTCTGTGAGATCAGCACGCAGTCGGCGGTGCCGGAGAAGTCGGGATGCCCCGTGACCTGTACCTGGAATTCCCCCGGTGCCTTCACGAACGGGATGATCCAGTCCTCATTGCTGCTGTAGATGACGATGTTTTTCATAGTGACCTCCTTGTGTATTGTAATGCGCCAAACTTCAGCGCTGGGATTACGATCCTGCCGATGATGCGGCATTCTGCTTGCGGTGGATGTTGTCGACATCCTCGGTGAGCTGCGTGCCGCGCACCTCCTTCATGATGGAGACGGCCTTCTCAAAATTCATGCGCTTGCGGTACGGACGGTCGGAGTACATCGCGTCGAAGGTGTCCGCCACGGCGATGATCTGTGCCACACGCGGGATCTCGTCGCCCTTGCCCCCCTGGGACAGCCCTTGCCGTCCGGACGTTCGTGGTGGGCCCCCGCACCGACCGCCAGCTCCGGCATGATGCTGATGTCCTTGAGGGTCTGGTAGCCGAGCGTTTAGGACCTCCGGCGGGATACCGACCTTGCCGATGTCGTGCAGGAGGGCGATGCGGTAGTACCGCTCCACGGTCTCCTCATCGAGCCCGTGCTCCCGGCTGAGCATCACCGTGTATTCCGCCGCTCTTGTGGAATGGCCGTTGGTGCAGGGATCCTTCATATCGATGACCTTTGCAAAGGCCTCGATCACCTCGCGGATGAACTGGTTCTGCTCCTCGGTGCGCTTTTGCAGGATACGCGTGCGCCGGCCTCCCGTCATATGCGCATGTCGATTCCACGGCCTCACCGGCAAGGCCATACTTCTCAAACAGGTCCGTGAACCGGTTCGGCACGATCTTCATGATGCCCTGCTTGGAGGAGGCGGACCAGAGACGTGCTGGTAGTCGATCGTCATTTCCTCCACAGAGGGGTTCATGGGGATGTTCGTGACCGTCTTGAAGGTCCCCTCATGGATAAAGCCGATGCCGCTGTCCGTGCAGCCCCAGACCGAGTCCCCGACACATCCAATGGAGTTGACATAGCCGATCGGAAATGCCGATCGATACCGCATCGTACAGGCTGGTGACCGCACCGTCCTGCACGGTGAACACTGCACCGCGCATTGTCACGCCGTAGAGCATGCCTCCTCACAGCGGCAGATACAGCGGATGTATTCCCCGCTCAGCCGCGCATCGTCGATCATCGCGGCCTTGCGTCGGGGCAACGCAGGCAAGTCCCTGCGTCGTGCCAAGGTAGATGTTCCCGGCATCATCCTCCGTAATGGAGCGGATGGAGGGGGAGGACCGTCCGTCACTCTTACCGTACAGCCGGAACGCACCGTTTTCCATGACCGCAGTGCCGCTGTCGTTGGTGCTTGCCCAGAGCCGTCCCCGTAATTTATAATCCCATTATATCATAGAACAGCCAGATGTGCATGTAAACACTTACGAAAATTATATTTTTTGTATCAATGCACAAAAAGGATACTTTGGATTCGTGAATGGTCCACAATTGTTGGAGCAAAAACGGCGACGGTCATTGATTCCGCCATGGGAATGTGGTACAATAGAGAAAAGCAGGGGCATGACGCACCGGAAGGGGGAGGAAAGCACATGCAGGAGGAGGAACGGACACAGCAGCCGGATCCTGCCGCACCGCCGCGCAGACACTGGGGCATGTTTATTGCAGGGCTCCTTGCCATGCTCATCGGGCTTGGCATCCTCGGCTTCTACGGCGGCCGGAAGCTGTACCGGGAGTACCGGAAGCACCGGCTGTGTCTGGAGAATGCAGTCATTGCCATCCCGGAGCTGCGCATCAGGGCGCCGGTCATGGAGGGAACGGAGCAAAGCGTGCTCTCACAGGCAGCGGGGCATTTCCCGGGAACGGGCGATACGGGCAGCGGAAATTACTGCATCGCCGCACACAGCAGCATTCTGTACAAGGAGTATTTCAACCGCCTGAAGGATGCGCAGGAGGGGACGCAGATCGAGCTGTACGATGTGGAGAAGCACTGCTATCACTACACCGTCTCGCAGACCATGATCGTCGAGCCAAATGAGGTCTGGGTGCTCGGGGACTTCGGCGACGACCGCATCACGCTCATCACCTGCACGGATGACGGCTCACAGCGCCTTGTTGTGGTCGGCATGCTTGACAGGGAGTGATAAGAACGAAGTCCGGCGGCTTCGTTCTTTTTTGTATATTGACGCAGAGTGCATTTTATGCTATAATAGGAATGCCCTTGCAAAAGGACGATTCTGACACATAAGGAAAGAAAAACGCAATGAAGATCAAGATCCCTTCCCGGCACCGCTGGCTCTGGACGCTCCTAGCCGGAGCACTCATCGGCGCGGTGGTGTTCGTTCTCATCTACGGCCCCGAGGTGCTCGATCCGACCTATGACGACTGGCTCCTGGGCGAGCATTCCGATTCCACACAGCACTACATCGGCTGGAAATATTACCGAAAGACCCCGTGGCAGTTCCCGGTCGGCCTGATCGAGGGACTTGTCACCGACCAGAAGATCTCCTGCATCTACCTTGACTGCATCCCGCTGTTCGCGGTCTTTTTCAAGCTGCTCTCCCCGCTGCTCCCGGAGACCTTCCAGTATTTCGGATGGTGGGGCCTGTTCTCCTTTGCCATGCAGGGCGGGACGGCAGCACTGCTCCAGTACCGTCTCACGGGAAAGCCCGTGTTCGCGCTCCTGTGTACGCCGATCTATGCCGCCGCCCCCACGGTGCTGCAGCGCATGTACGGACATGAAGCGCTCGCCGGACAGTGGGTCATCCTGGGCGGCCTGCTCCTGTGGCTGTACCGGGACCACCCGTGGAAGCACCCCGCTATGCCCATCCTGCTCTGGACGGGACTTGGCCTGCTGGTCGCGGGGATGCATCCGTATCTCGTGCCGATGGTGTATGTGCTGCTGCTTGCCTATGCGGTCACGGACTACCTGATGCGCCGGGACATCCTCCGGCCGGGGCTGTCCTTCCTGTCCATGACGGCGGGCATCGGCATCGTTTACTATGTGCTCGGCGCCTTCCATGACAGGGGCTCCAATGCCTCACAGGGTCTTGGCATGTACAGCTCAAATTATAATACTTTTTACAATCCGATCGACAAATCAATTTTTCTTCGTGAACTGCCGCGCACCTCGGAACAATATGAGGGCTCTGCCTATCTGGGACTGGGCGTCCTTGCGGCCGGGATCGTGTGTATCGTCCTGCTTTGCGTGCGCGTGAAGCACAGCGGCGGCGTGCGCAGCTTCTGCCATGCCCTCCCGAAGGAGCAGCGCATCAGGACCGTCCTGACGCTCGTGCTGATCGTTGGCAGTGTGATCGCTGCCGCAAGTCCGCGGGGGATGCTCAATGACCGGGTGCTCTATGACAACGCCTTTCTGTGCAGCATGCCCGTCATCTTCCGCTGCACCGGCCGCTTTATCTGGCTTGCCTACTACCCGATCATGACCTGGATCCTGTCCGGCATTGGGAGACTGCCGCATAAAAAAGCCGCAGCGGGGCTGGCAGTCATCGTCCTGCTGCTCCAGATGACGGACCTGAGCGGCTATATACGCACAAAGCGTGTGGGAGAAATGCACTATCAGTCTGGACTGTCCGATCCCCGGTGGGAGGAGATCTGTGCTGATGCCGATGAATTTCTCTTTGTACCGATCAGCCCGGATTACCTGACTCAATGGATGCTGTACTATGAATTTGCAAACTACGCCGCAGACCATGACATGACTCTGAGCAGCTTTTCCGCTGCACGCATGGATTTCGAGCGCATCCATAGCTATGCGGAGGAGGAGCTTGCCCGCTTTGTCAGCGGACAGAACACCAAGCGGGAGATCGTGGTCTTTCTCAGTGACGGGGACCTCCCGGAGGAAAACGAGTTCTTCGAGCTCCTGACGCTCGACGGCTACACCATTGCAGTCAGCCGGCAGAACGCTCCCGACTGAACCCGCAGAAGAGGTACACACCGAGTACTGCCCCGAATCCCACGGCGGAGAAGAGGCTGAGGCGCTCGGCGATGCCAAAGAACGCCGGCGGCACGATCCCCTGTCCGGCAGTACCCGCAAACATCATGCCCAGCGCGAGCATGGCCCAGATGCCAAGTCCCCGCAGGCCACTCCTCCGGAAGCCCTGTACGATCAGGAGCACGAGCGAGAGAATGGAGAGGAGGACAACGCCCGCAGTGACAAGGATGTGCATGACCTCCTCAAAGCCGCGGATCTCCTTACCCGCATCATCGAGCGGGAACATCCTGTACCCCACCGCGGACAGCCAGTTCATGGCTGTGAACAGGTGGAGTCCCGTGCGCAGGAGCTTTGTGCCCGTGCGCTCCCGGGAGACAAAGAGCGACACGCACGTCATGCAGACCACACTGCAAATGTCGTACAGTGCGGCAAGCTGTCTCCAAAGCTGGCCGGACGGGGCATTCTGTGCGGACAGGTCGCTCACAGCCTGCGCCAGGGCATCATAGCCGGGGTAGGCGAGCGGGGAGAAGAGCACCGCTGCCGTGTACGAGAGGAGTGCCAGCACCCCCGTCAGTCCCATCCATTGTATCATCGGTCTACGCATGGGAAACCACCTCCATCTGCTTGCTGAACCATCGGATATAGTCCTTGATCTGTGCCGGGAGCTCCCCATCACCGGGAGCCTCCGGCACGCCTGCTGTCATGCGGTCCATTTGCTGATCCACAAGGCCGTGGACCGTCATGGCATAGCTGAGCGCCGCCGTGTCCGTGTCCTCCCCGCGCATCCGGCCGTGAACGACCAGCGCGTAGAACAGATCCCTTGTGGCAGCGATCATGCGCTGCGATTCCTCGAGCAGGATCTGCGCGGCTGCCGGCGAGATGCTCCGCTGTGTGTACAGCACCCGGAAAAAGCACAGCATGTCCGGGTCCCGGAGAAAGTGCGCATACTCTGCAAAGCATGTCAGCAGGATCTCCTCGAGGGTCCTGCCCTCAAAGAGCGCTCCGTAATCCCGGACCGCATGGGGCTGTCCTGCCGCACGCTCCCGCAGCAGCTCGTACATCGCTGCGAATATCTCGTCCTTTGAGGCGAAATGGCTGTACAGCGATGCCTTGCGGATCCCGACCCGCTGTGCGATCTGCGACATGGAGACCGCCTGTGCTCCGTGCTCCGAGGCAAGTGCCAGTGCGGCATATAGGATCTCTTCCTTTCTTGTCATACCGGTCCCTCCTTCACGACTCTCTGTTAGGTATTATACTACCGATCGGTCGTTTTGTCAAGAGGGGGACGGATCCTCCTATACAAGCTTTGCCCCGAAGTGTTTCAGAGCACTTCGGGGCATTGTGTGGATTCGGTTACTACGCTAAATCAGAATTTGTCTATCACATACGGACACCATTCTGAGTCTTCGATTTCCTCTATTGTTGCAGGTCTGATAAGCGGAGCAGTAATGCCGTTTTTGTATAAATCTCTATGACCATTTGAATTATTTTTATAATCTGCTACTGAATCAAACTCTAACTCACATTCCTCACATATCGCGGAAATCTTACCTGATGAAATGTAATAATCTAATTCCATTCTCCCGTATCCCCTACATATTGGACATTCTCCAATATGATATATCCATTCCATATTTTTCACCTCTAAATTCCGATTTATGTTAGTAACAATTATAGCACAGCTCTGAAGTGCTGTCAATAGAAACGCCATAGCACCTCTGACCTCCGATCAGAAATACTATGGCGTGATCCTTCTATAGCCCCCAAGAGCAGGGCGCATTGTTCAGCGCACGGATCATTCTCTGTTTTTGAGTGCATCCGCCATCGGCACATGCCGGATCTTGATCCACAGCAGCAGTACCACGATGAGGTAGGCGCCAAGGCCGAGCAGGAACATCTTTACAAAGATGATCGGGTCCACATAGTACTCGATCCAGCCCGGATAGGCCGCCATGGCCTCCTGCATGACCGTTCCCATCAAGGTATTGCACAGCGGGATCGTCGCCACCATGGCCAGCACTGCGATGATGGAGGTGGCCGCGATGTACAGACCGCTGATCTCCGCCCCGGAGTAGCCGAGGATCTTCGTCATGGAAATGGCCTGGCTGTTCTTCTCGATGATGATCTTCGAGAGCAGATAGATCATCAGGATAAAGACCGTCACGGAGAAGATCTGGAAGATGGTCGCCACGCTCCCCATGGATACCAGGAGCTGCCGGGAGGTCTTGGTCAGGTCATCCGCCGTGATGACGGCGGCAATGCTGTCATCGTCGATGTCCGTCAGCTCCTCCTCGGAGAAGTACCCGGTGTAGGCGTCCTCCTCCCAGTCAAAGACCTCGCGGAAGTCCTCCGACGGCAGGAACACGGCGATAGAGGCCGGGTAGTAGAGGACCTCCCCGACAGTGAAGTCGTAGGTCTTGTCGCCGTAGGGCTCTTTGAGCGTCACGGTGTCGCCCTCGGCAAGCCGGAACTTCTGTGCATACGCGCTCGATATCGTCACCTGTCCCTCGGAAGGGCTGATCGTCAGATACCGGCTGTCCTTCTCGATGCCGTAGATCGTCGCGCTCTCGGGCTGGCGCAGGTCGCTGACCGTTTTCAGCGAGGTCATGCAGTAGCGCTCGGCCGTCTCCTTGTTCGTATCCTCCGGCGTTTTGAGCACATACTGGTGCGAGGCGATCATGTGATCGGCGATGGTGTCCCCGTAATGCGTCAGGAACGGTCCGAGCGCCATGCCGAACAGCAGGATGAAATTCCCCAGGAAGATGCCCAGGGCCATGGTGATATAGCCGGGGATGTTCTGGAAGATGATGCGCAGCCGGAACCGCGTCAGGATCGGGATGGCCGTGTGCAGCCGGAAGGACTTCTTCTTCCGGTTGGGGGTGAGGTTCCCGCGCATGAAGTCCATGGGCGAGATCTTCATCTTTGACTGGAGCACCAGGAAATTGATGAGGATCATCAGAATGACCGGCACGACCGTCGTTTTGAGGAAGGCCCCCGCATTCCAGAGCGTGACATAGGTCGTCAGGGAATAGCTCTTGTAATAGATGCCCGCCATGGGTTCAACGAAGAAGGCATAGCCGATGATGTTGCCGAGCGCCGCCGCTAAGAGCGTGACAGCGACCGGCACGGTCATGTAATGCCGCACGAGCTCCCCGCGGGTGTAGCCGGAGGCACGCAGCGTGCCGATGACACCGGACTCCTTCACCAGGGTATTGGCCGTTGTGACCGCAAAGACAAAGGCGATGATGGCCACGATGATGTAGAGAAAGACCACGAACATCGTCTGGTCGTCCCCGAGGTCCTCCCCGGTAAAGACGATGGCCTGGTTGGAGTAGGCGGGGATGTAGTTCTCGATGGTGAGGATCTCCGGCATCTCATACCCGGACGGATCCTCACCGCGCATGACCATCGCCGTGATCTCCTCCTCGGCCTCCTTGGCCTGCGCTTCGGCACGCTTTGTGAGGATGTCCTTGATGTCCTCGAGGAAATCATCCGCACGGTCCTTGGCCGCCGCATCGCTGCCGGGCGCTGTATCGTAGATCCATCCGTAGCTGTAGTGCAGATGCGTATCCCGGATCTTCTTGAACTGTTCCGGTGTCACAACCGCAACACCGAACTTCACCGCATCGAACATCATATCCGTCGGGCTCTGGTACAGCGCGGAGTAATCCGACAGCGCCACAAGCCCCGTGACCGTGTAGGCGGTCTTGTTCAGCGTGAGCGTGTCCCCGACATGCAGGTCATTGTTGTCCGCATACATGCGGTCGATGGCGATCTCTCCGTCCGCCGCCGGGATCGCCCCCTCCATGAGGCACACAAGGTCGATCTCACTGCGGTCGGGGAAGATGCGCAGGGTGCTGTCCACCTCGGCGGTGTCCTCCTCCTTGTAGGGATTCGGATAGAGGGTGAGCGCCCCCGCCTCCTCGAGCTCCCGGAGCACGGTGCTGTCGGGAGAGGCGGAAAATTCGAGATTGCCGTCCTCGATGTTGTATTTCTCAAAGCTGTCGTTATAGGCAACGATCATACTGTCCGACGCCACAAGAAAGCCCGATACAAAGGCGATCATCCCGGCTAAGAACAGGAAGATCACCGCATATTTGCCGCCCTCGTGCAAAAGCTCCCGGGGCAGACGCTTGTGCAATGGATTTCGCATGGCTCCCTCCTTACCAGTCGAGCTCGGCAGCGGACTTCTTCACGGTGTTCACCGTGTTCTTCCGGATCTGCCCGTCGCGCAGCTTGACCACACGGTCCGCCATATCCGCGAAGGCGGCATTGTGGGTGACCATGATGATGGTGCTGCCGTACTTGCGGTTGACGTCCTCAATGAGCGTCAGGATCTCCTTGGAGGTCGTATAGTCGAGCGCACCGGTCGGCTCATCGCACAGAAGAATGTCGGGATTCTTGACGATGGCACGCCCGATGGCAGTTCGCTGCTGCTGACCGCCCGAGAGCTGGCTGGGCAGCTTGTGGCGGTGCTCGTACAGGCCGAGCGTGCGCAGGATCTCATCGGTGTCGAGCGGCTTGTCCGAGAGGTACGCACCCACCTCGACATTCTCCTTGATGTTGAGATTCGGGATGAGGTTGTACATCTGGAAGATGTACCCCAGGTGCTTGCGGCGGTAGCGGGTGAGGGCCCGCTCCTTCATGTCGGCGGTCTTTTCGCCGTTAATGGCAATGTACCCGTCGTCCGCACCGTCAATGCCGCCGATGATGTTCAGAAGTGTCGATTTGCCCGAGCCTGACGGCCCGAGCAGCACGCAGATCTCCCCCTTTTCGATCGACAGGTCGATCCCCTTGAGGACCTCCGTGCGGCTTTCTCCCTCGCCGTAGCTCTTGCGGATGTTGCTGATCTCAAGAAACATAGTATCCTCCTTATTATTCGACATTTGCTCATGTATTCAAATGTTTTATGTCTGAAAAGCGGTTAGTTACCGCTAACTATATTGTAGCACATGCTGCCTGCAAATGCAAGCCCTGCACCGCATTTCGCGTGAATTTTGTAGAAATGTGCAGAGCCCCTGCATACTTGGGAGGCGGTTTTGGAGATAATGCCGGAAGGGAAGGCTTGCATTCTTCAGAATACTATGTTATAATGAAATGACAGGAAGGGGGGATCCCGATGGAAAAGCGGGGACAGGAGGCCGGAAAAAAACGCCGGTGGCGCCGGATCCTGCCGGCGGTGCTGGCGCTGCTCATCGTGCCGGGACTTGACGCACGTCTGCGCGTCCGGGAGTACACCGTGGAAACGGGCGTGCTGACACAGCCCGTGCGCCTGGCGCTGGTGACGGATCTGCATTCGTGCCGGTACGGGGAGGGGGAGAAAACGCTCCTCGATGCGCTCGATGCACAGGCGCCGGATGCCGTGCTGCTCGGCGGGGACATCTTCGACGATGTCCTGGATGATGACAACACCGAGGCCTTTCTTGCCGGCATTTCCGGACGGTACCCGGTGTACTATGTCACGGGGAATCACGAGTACTGGAACGGCGTGTATCCGCAGAAGATGGAATGTCTCTCAAGGTACGAGATCACGCGGCTTGCGGGCAGCCGTGAGGTGCTGTCCCTTCCCGGCGGGGAGCTGACCGTGTGCGGCGTGGACGATCCGGAGTGCTACACCACGGGGCAGCGAGACGGCTTTGAGGAGCAGCTTGCCGCTGTGACGCCGCAGGGGGAGGGGTATACCGTACTGCTGTCCCACCGGCCGGAGCGCTTTGCGGACTACACGGATGCCGGCTTTGATCTGGTGCTGTGCGGCCATGCCCACGGCGGGCAGTGGCGCATCCCGGGGCTCCTCAACGGCCTGTGGGCCCCGGACCAGGGATTTTTCCCGAAGCTTGCCGGCGGCGTCTACACACAGGGGGACACCACCATGATCGTCAGCCGGGGACTGGCCCGGGAATCCACACGGATCCCGCGGCTCTACGATCCGCCGGAGCTGGTGATCGTCACACTGACATGAGGAGGGAACACGATGCGGATCGGACGGGTGCTGCGGTACATTCTGCTCAGCATATGCCTTGCAGCCGAGGCACTGCTGGCGCTGCTCTGTGCAGGGGGGCTCCTCCTGCCGTCCTATGACATCGACGCCGGCGACGACCGCCGGATCACGCTGACGGTCCTGCTGTTTAGTATGATGCTGGGCGCCGTTTCCGTCGGCGGCATGGTGCGGCAGAAAGCCGGCAAACGGATGGTGCTGCGGACCGGCGCGATGATGAAGCTCACGGTGTTCTGCCTGTTCCTGACCGTGCTCATCACGGTCGAGCCGCCCCTCGTTCTGGGGGCAAGCATCACCTTCGCGCTCATGACGCTCCTGACGGGGGCGGCGACGGCCTACATCGGGCTTCGCAGCAATGCCCCGGTGCAGGAGATAGCAGCACATGCTGCATTTCCGAAATTTACAGAATATAATACTGCCAATGCCCGCAGTGGTGTGCGCCGTACCTATCTGGAGCTGCACCGGCGTCTGCCGGAATCCCTGACACAGGAGGATGAGGCAGCGGTGAACCGGTATGCGGCCATGCCGGCAGCGTACCTGCTCCTATGGCTGGTACACAGAGGGTTTATGAGTGAGCGCTTCCGGGATGCGCACAAAGATCCCGTGCAGCTGATCGAGAGGGATCCGGCAGGTTACCTTGCAGAGGAGATGGACGGTGTGCTGCGCTGCGGGGACATCACCCCGGAGCTGCATCCCTTCCTGGACCGGTATTTCGGCGCGGACGGCTGGGGACAGCCCCGCCTGTACGATCTGGATACGGGCGCGTTCCTTGCGGATCATGACCGCATTGTACTGGAGGAGGGAAGGCTGCCCCTATGTACGGAGTTTGATGTAGCGCACTGCCGGGCGCTCGAGGAACAGCTCGATGCACGCCTTGCCGACTGGCGTGATGTCTTTCTGGCGGAGGATCCCGTCTATGTGGAGGAGGTGTTCTGGGCGCTGTTCGGGACACGGGTGGAGCTCCATGCCGCCCCCGGCGTACCCGAGGACTACATTGAGCGCTGCAAGGACCACCTCCTCCGGTTCCCGCGGGAGCGCATGGAGCAAATGGCCGCGCAGTATGCGGACTGGGAATATGTACTGCCGGAGGGAAAGCAGATGCTCCTTGACTGCTTCGTGCCGTGCCGCGTGGAGATCGATCTGCCGCGCGGGGAGGAGCCTGCCTACCGGATCCTGGGGGAGACGGACCTTGACGAGGAGCACGGCTTCTCCTGTACCCTGCGCGGGGAGCTCCTGCTCGAAACGGCGCAGTACATGGATACTGCCTCTCCCTGGGCACCGGAGAACCGGCGGCGCTATGCGGTCTTTTCCGCACTTGCCGATGTCCCCCGCATCGGGGAGCAGGAGGCACTGACGCTCGTATCACAGGGCCGCCTTGTCCGGGAAACGCTCCCGGACGGCAGAAGCGTGCTCCTGCCGCCGCAGGCACTTTTCTACAAGCGGCAGAGCGATGCCTTCCTGTCCGCGCTTCGCCGGGCCGGCAGGACGATCACGCACGAGTGTACCCCTATGTTCCGGAAGGACTGCCCCGTTCCCGCCGCTCTGTACATCGCCTCCCATATGGGGGAGCGCTGCACCTTCTCTTGCAGATTGGAGATCCTGCCCCCCGCATGATGAAACCGCCCCTCAGCTTCCGGAAGCTGAGGGGCGAGATTTATGATGTCCGGCTTTCCCTTGCCGGCAGATAGTAGTTGTTGTACCAGAACATCCCCACAGCAGCGGCGATGATGATGCCATAGCCGACAAAGCTCCACACATCCGGCACCTCCCGGAAGAAGAGAAACCCCAGTGCCGTAGCGAAGATGATCTGCGAATAGTCGTAGACCGAGATCTCCTTGGCGGGCGCATAGCAGTAGGCCGCTGTGATCGTGAACTGCCCTCCGGCAGCGGCCGCACCGGCCCCGATGAGGATGAGAAATTGCAGGAGCGTCATCGGGTGAAAGTCGAAGATCAGGTACGGCAGTGTCACCAGGCACGAAAAGCCCGAGAAGAAGAGCACGATGAAGGTCTTGTCCACCCCTTTCTGTCCGAGCACGCGCACCATGGCATACGCAGCGCCCGCACAGATGCCGCCCGTCAGGCCGAGGAGCGAGGCGTGGAAATCCGCAAAGTCGAGCGAGGGCTTGATAATGAGCAGGCTCCCCGCAAAGGCCGTGAGCACCGCAAGTCCCTGCACGGGCCGCAGCCGCTCATGCAGCAGGATCCACGAGAAGAGGATCGTGAAGAACGGCGACATTTTGTTGAGCATCGAGGCATCCGAGAGCACAAGATGGTCGATGGCATAGTAATTGCACAGGATCCCGATCGTGCCGAACCCCGCACGCAGGAAGAGAAAGAGCAGGCTGCCGCGTCTGAGCGTGAGCGTCCCGTGCTTCCGGAAGAAAATGACGCATGCGATGAGCAGCGCCACGAAATTGCGGAAGAAGCTCTTTTGCACCGAGGGCAGGTCCCCGGCCAGCCGGACGAAGGCGTTCATGAACGCAAAGCAGAAGGCCGAGGCGATGATGAGGAGGATCCCCTTGTATTTTTGTCCCATGTGAAAAACCTCTGTTGTACAAATGATAAGAGGGAGCGCTTGGCTCCCCTTGGTGGTTACGGATGCCGGCCGGTGATCCGCGGCTTGAGCTGCCGGCGGTACACATCGCACAGTCCGTCGAGCGTGTGGTCATACATCAGAAAGAAGGGGTTGAGTGCCAGGAGGATGACGGTCCCGGCATAGCGCCCGTATTCCCGGAGGGATTCCATGAGCTCGGCAAGTCCGAGGACATAGACGGTGATGTAGTAGTACAGCAGCATACAGACATTGAAGATGGCAAGCTTGACCGGGATGCGCACGATGCGTAAGCGGATCCGGGCAAGCAGCCGATGCAGGAGGGGATAGCTTCCGAAGAACAGGATGAAGATGAGCGCTGCCTCCTTGTCAAAGGTCACGAACACCGACAGGAGACTGACGGCAAGATAGGTCAGCCAGCCCCACTGCGTGCTCACCTCCATGACCACGATCAGCAAAAGCTCCCCGGAGAGCATCGCAAGCACCAGATACAGCAGCGGAAAGACCCCCGTGAGGAACATGCACATCAGGCTGAACGCCGAAACGATGCCGCCGAGCGCGACACGGTAGCTGATGTTGCGCTGTGCCGGTGTGCCAAGGCGTTTGGGCCGATCCGTCATGTTTGTCACTCCTTGTTTGCTTGATACTTCTTTTATTTTACTACAGCCTAGAGGAAATGTCAAGCCGGAATCCCCGGAAATTTTCCGGCACGGCCCTGCGTCCGTGTGCCCGTCGCGTGAGCGTCCGGCAGATCCACAGATAGAGCGGACAGGCCGCACAGGTGAAGATCCCCATGGTCACGGGATCCGTGGCAGGATCCGTGCGCAGCACCCGGAAGAGGAGCGCAGACGCCTCACACGAGAGGAAGGCCGCAAGCACGGGGATGCCGACCGTCACAGGGAGCGCCGGGCGCATCCGGGTCCGTTTCAGGATGAGCAGCAGGCGGCTCACATTGCCGCAGACATTGCTGGCATAGTACGAGAGGACCACCCCGCGGAAGCCCATCACCGGGATCAGGACGAGCACGCAGGAGATGCGAATGATGTATTCGCACAGATAATTGACCGAGGAGAAGCCCTGCGCACCGAGCCCCTTGATGAGACTCTCGAGCACGATCTCCAGGTAAATGAACGGTACCACGGGCGCAAGCAGGACGATCATCCGTCCGGCCGTATCGCTGCCGCCCAGGAGCACGCCGATCGTCCCTCCGAAGCGCAGGAGCACCGCCGTGACGAACACCGCAAAGAGGAGCGTTTTGCGCACGGCCTCCTGTGCCATGTGCGTGATGCGCACACTGCCGCCGGCTGCCTGCTCCCGGGCAGTCTCGGTCACAAGGATGCTCGAGAGTGAGCACAGGACGGTGGAGGGGAAGAAGAGGGTGGGGATGACAATGGCCTCAAAGATGCCGAATTCACTCAGCGCCGCCGAGGCAGAATCCCCCGACTGCTGCAGGGTCACGGGAACGAGCGCGTCATTGATGCTGCTCAGCGCACTTTGCAGGGCGCTGCCCGCCATGACGGGCACGGCAAGGGCGATGTACCGCCCGAGGGAGAGCGAGACGCTGCCCGTGCGCCCGGCACGGCATTTCGGAAAGCACAAAAGCAGCAGCACGAGGGCCGCCGCACTGCCGCAGACCGTGCAGACGGCCGTCATGCGGCACAGTGCCGCGCTCCCGGCAGGCCCGTGCAGGAGGACGATCAGAACGGTCAGTCCCGCATGCACGAGAAAATCCAGCACATCCGATGCCGCGCACAGCCCCACGCGCCCGAGTGCATTGTAGTAGCCGCGCATGCACGCGGTCAGACTCAGGAGGGGCAGGGTGCAGGCCATGAAACGGATGGGGGCTGCAAGTGACGGGGTGTGGAGGAATTCCCGGCTGCACCAGGGCGCACACAGCACGATCGCGCCCCCGACCAGGAGACTGAGCACCATGCTCACGCTGATGCAGTGGAGCAGCACGCGCTCCGGGTCACGCAGGGGCTTGCCGAGCTCCTCGGAGACAAAGCGGCTCACGCACAGGAAGGCGTTGCCGCTTGCGGTGATGCACATAAGCCGGAAGAAGGAGGCCGTGAGTGTCAGGATGCCGACGGATTCCGTGCCAAGCTGTCTGGTCACAAAGACGTTGAGCAAAAGTGCCAGCCCGTCAAGTCCCATCTGAATGACCGTGAGCAGGAGGGTATCCTTGAGAATGTTGCGTTTCATAGCACGACCCCTTCCAAAGCAGAATGCCAGTACATCGCTGTACTGGCATTGTATGCTTCTGTGGGCTGAAATATGAAACTTATCCCTTGTAGAGCGGGCCGTAGGCTGCGCAGGCTCTGAAGTCGGCACCCTCGAGGTCCTTCGTGCCGAAGGCGGACCAGGCGTGCGGACGATAGATGTCCTCATCCGGAACATTGTGCATGGAGACCGGGATGCGCAGCATGGCGGCAAGCGTGATGAGGTCCTTGCCGATGTGGCCGTAGGTGATCGAGCCGTGGTTGGCGCCCCAGTTGGCCATGACGCTGTAGACATCCTGGAAGGCCGTGCCGCCGGCCCCGCCCGTTCTCGGCACGAACCAGGTGGTCGGCCAGGTCGGGTCGGTGCGCTCGTCAAGCTTCTTGTGGATCTCATCGGGCAGAACGACCGTCCAGCCCTCTGCGATCTGGAGCACGGGCTGTGTGCCGTTTACGATGTTCACGCGCATCATCGTCATGGGCATCTGGGCCTGCGTGCGGAAATGAGAGGAGAAGCCGCCGCCGCGGAAGTAGCCGAGGTTGGCCGGGCACCAGTCCACCGCATCGGTGATGGCATCGATGTCCTCCTGTGTCATATCCCACCACTGCTTCATCAGGCGCTCGCCATTCTCGTCCTTGGCAAGACCGGTGGCATCGAGCGCTGCTGAGCCGGAGTTGATGAGATGGATGAAGCCGCCGGCAGCCAGCCCCTCGGGCTTAATGCCGGTCACACGCTCCACAGCCTCCGGGCTCCAGTAGGTGCGCACATCCGCAAAGAGGGAGGCGCGGTTCGTCAGAAGATGCCCGAAGAGCATGGAAACGCCGTTGAGACCGTCGTTCTCGGTGGCCAGCAGCGTGGGCTGCTTCTTGCCGTTCCAGTCGAAGGTGGAATTGAGGATGGCCTCGGAGAAGTCGCCGTTCGGGAGCCAGTCCGTCCACTGGCGCTGGCCCTGGAAGCCGCCGAGGATGGCGTTGCGGCCCCGGCTCTCCTCGAGCCAGTTCATGCCGGCAAGCGTCTCGTTGCCGAGCATGATATCCCGGATGACGAGCGTCATCTTGACCACGAATTCCCAGTTCTCCTCCGTGTGCTCCGGCGTCAGGGGCTTCTCGTTGCAGTCAAAGCCCAGGGGGCAGTTGTCCATCGTCCACTTGTAGGCCTTCTCAAATTCGTCATGATCGTAGATCTCGAGGTTGATCCGGCGCAGGACCTCGGTCATATCCACCCATTCTGCGCGGATCCCCAGGTACTTCTGGAAGAAATCGCTGTTGCAGTACGAACCGCCGATGCCCATGGCCACACCGCCGATGTTGACATACGCCTTGTTGCGCATCACGCCCGCTGCAATGGCGCATCTGCCAAAGCGCAAAAGCTTCTCGCGTACATCGTCCGGTACAGTGGTGTCATCCTTCTCCTGCACATCCCGCCCGTAGATGGCAAAGGCGGGCAGACCTCTCTGGGTGTGCGCTGCCATGGCGGCTGCGAGGTACACCGCACCCGGACGCTCCGTGCCGTTGAAGCCCCATACGGCCTTGATGGTCAGGGGATTGAGGTCCATCGTCTCACTGCCGTAGCACCAGCAGGGCGTCACGGACAGGGTCGCGCAGACATTCTGCGTGGAGAAGTACTCCTCGCACTGGTATGCCTCCGCACCGCCGCCGATGGTGGACGGGGCGATCACGCACTCCACGGGCGTGCCGTCCGGATAGCGAAGCTCCGATTCGAGCAGGGCCTTGGCAGTCTTTGCCATATCCATGGTCTGCTCCTCGAGGCTCTCACGGATGCCGAGCTGTCTGCCGTCGATGATGGGACGGATTCCGATTCTGGGATACATAGTCATTCACTCTCTTTCTTATAAATAGTCTGGTAATTTTCATAAATATACGCATTCCTGGGATCGGGCGTATATTCCTTGACGGTTACGGAGCCTGCGATGCAAGCGCGTGCTGCCGCAAGATCGGGGAATGCCCCCTGTGCGATGAGCTGGACGGCCGCATTGCCAAGGGCGGTGGCCTCGGCAGGACCGGTCAGCACGGGGATGCCGCAGATGTCGGCGGTGAGCTGGCACAATAGCGCATCCTTCACACCGCCGCCGAGCAGGTAGAGCCTGCGGTAGCGGATGCCGGTGCAGGCCTCGATCTCCGAGAGGGCATCCTTAAAGCGGCAGGCAAGGCTGTCGTAGATGCAGCGCAGGCAGTCGGCAAGATCGGCGGGTGCGGGCTGGCCGCTTTCCTGGCACCAGCTGCGGATGCGGGCGGGCATGTCCCCGGGCGTCCCGAAGGCGGGCGCATCCGTGTCGATAAAACGCATGCCGCCCTCACAGGAGGCCGCAAGGGCTTCCATCTCCGCAAAACCAAGCGGCTGGCCCTGCTGCTGGAGCGTGCGTCTTGTCTCCTGCAGCAGCCACAGCCCCGTGATGTTCTTGAGGAAGGTCACCGTGCCGCCGAAGCCCACCTCATTGGAGACCGACAGGGCAGCCGAGTGCTCGTTGATGAGCGGCGCATCGAGCTCGGTGCCAAACAGCGCCCAGGTCCCGCAGCTGATGAAGGCAAACGGCTCCCGGCCCACTGCCGGGATGGCAGCCGCAGCACTCTGCGTATCGTGCCCGCAGACGGCGATCACCGGTACGGGGTCGATCCCCAGCTCCTGTGCGATCTCCTTCCGGAGCATCCCTTTGACCGAGCCCGTCTCGCAGACCGGCGGGAAAAGATGCTCGGGCAGCCCGAGTGCTCCGATCGCCTCGGACGACCAGCCGCCCGTGTGCGGATCAAAGAGCTGGGTCGTACCGGCGATGGTCGGCTCTGCCGAGATGTCCCCGGTCAGGAAATACCCGAGCAGATCCGGCATGAGCAGGAAGCATCCGGCGTTTTCCAGAAGCTCCGGTGCGGTCTCGTTCTGGACACAGAGCTGGAAGGCGGTGTTGATGTCCATGATCTGGTTGCCGGTCAGGGCATAGAGCGCGTCCGGCGCGATGCGTTCGGCCGTTCTCCCGGCAGCGCCGTTTGTGCGGGGATCCCGGTAGTGGAAGGGATTTCCCAGGAGGTCGCCGCGCCTGTCGAGCAGGCCGTAATCCACACCCCAGGTGTCGATGCCGATGCTGTCGAAGCCCCCGGCAGCGGCTGCCTTGGCAAGGCCCCGGCGGATCTCATGGAAGAGCCGGAGCACGTCCCAGTACAGGTGCCCCCCGCAGGAGACGGGCTCGTTCGGGAAGCGGTGGACCTCCCGCAGCGTGACGTTCCTGCCGTCGTATTCGGCCAGCACGGCCCGTCCGCTCGAGGCGCCCAGGTCAAAGGCGAGAACTCGTTTTTTCATAGCCGCCTCCGTCACTGGTTGTATTTCTTATACCCCGGATGCCGTCCCGTGACCTTGTACTGCGCACGCATGCTGCACAGCCGGTCGATGTTCTCCCGGGAGATCTCCTGCGCACCGCCGAGCAGATGCGCGGTCAGGCTGATCTTGGCAAAGAGCTCAAGCGTCTCCATCCGGTAGTAGGCGGTGATAAGATCGCTGCCCACCGTCAGTGCGCCGTGGTTCTGGAGGAGCATCACATCATGCTCGGGAAGATACGGCGTGATCGCTTCCGGCACCTCATCCGTGGAGGGCGTGCCGTAGGGCGTGACCGGCACCGAGCCGATGGCAATGACGGACTCGATCATCGAGTACTCGTCGAGCGCCTTGTTGGCCACGGCATAGCCCGTTGCCGTCGGGGGATGGGCGTGTACGACCGCACCGACGTCCTCGCGCTCCCGGTAGCAGCACAGGTGCATCCTGATCTCCGAGGACGGCCGATAGCCGTCGAGCCCCTCGAGCACCTCACCCTTATCGTTGATGCGCACGAGCTTTTCGGGCGTGATAAAGCTCTTGCTGATGCCCGTGGGCGTGGCCAGGAAGGTCCCGTCCCCAAGGCGGACGGACACATTGCCGTCATTGGCTGCCACCCAGCCGAGCTGCCACATTTTGTGACAAACGTCACAGATCTCATCCTTGATCGCTGTCAGATCCATGGAAAGCCTCCGTTCTGCCGCGGATGCGGCAAATTTGTTAAAAGAATGAATTTATCTACGAATTCTGTGAGATCCCCATTCTTTACTTCATATTATACACGATAGTATACAAAATGTCCAGTACTTTTTTGAAAAAACTGAAAAAATTTCCGACGGAACTAAGCAAAATCGCGTAAATCTTATTGACATTTCAAATATCCTGTGCTATAATATCCTAAAACAAACCACAGGAGGGACGACTATGAATCGGACAAAGACCGTACTCGGGATCCTCTTCGGCGTGCTGCATGTACTGCTTGTGGCGGCCTATGCGGTCATCCTGCTGTTTTTCCGGGGACTTCCGGTGTACCTCTTTCTGAAAATGCATCCCATGGAGGGCACGGATCTGCCCGTCACGCCGTGGCCGTATGATACGGCGGTGCCGGCAGATTTTGAGCCGATCATCACCGGCGGAGTCACGGCCATGGTCCCTCCGGGGATGTACCGCAAGGATCCGGACAGCCCCATCGAGCTCTACCTCAACGCACAGGAGCGGACACCGGAGTATTGCATGATCTGGGGCGATGCGCCGGAGGCAGTGGACGAGTTCACGGCATTCGACGATCCTGTGACCGGCTTTGCCATGCGCAGCTACTGCCGGCACAGGGGGATCGACCCCATTGATACGGAATTTGAGTTCCTGCGGGCCTGTCTGACCCTGACACCGGAGGATCTGAACATCCACAGCCTGTCGGATTCTCTGATGTATGCGTATCTTGCGTTTGGAAAGTCCGTGCTGACCCCCACCATGGAGGGAGCCTATACCTGTGAGATCGGCGGGTGTGAGGGGATCATCACCGTGATCGCCTGGGACGATCCGGAGCGCGGGTCCATGGTCCTGTGCGAGCTGTATGGGGGCGGGCAGTACGGGACCGTGTACAGGGCCACCGTCAATGCCATGGACGGGGAGACCCTGTGCGCAGTCGTGAACAGTCTGCGGACCGAGGAGGGACAACGTGAGCTTTCGGATACGGTGCGCAGGAAAAATTCACAAAACCCCTTGCAATTTGCCGGAGCATCGTGTATAATAAGAGTATGTAACCGCACAGTGCCGTGCGGAACGCAGGAAATCCAAGAATAAAGGAGTTTTACCCATGTACAAAGATCTGATCGATACCATTGGTTATGTGCAGTCCGTTGACCCCGATGTGGGCGCTGCCATGCACAAGGAGCTGGCACGTCAGCAGCGCAATCTGGAGCTGATCGCTTCGGAGAACATCGTCTCTCCCGCCGTGATGGCTGCCATGGGCAGTGTCCTCACCAACAAGTATGCCGAGGGCTATCCGGGCAAGCGCTACTACGGCGGCTGCGAATGTGTGGACATCGTGGAGCAGATCGCCATTGACAGAGCCTGCAAGCTCTTTGGCGCAAAGTATGCCAATGTACAGCCGCACTCCGGTGCGCAGGCCAATACCGCCGTGTATGTGGCCACGCTCCAGCCCGGGGATACGGTGCTGGGTATGAGCCTTGCCGACGGCGGCCACCTGACCCACGGCTCTCCGGCCAATCTGTCGGGCAAGTACTTCAATTTCGTCTCCTACGGCCTGAACGACGAGACCGAGACCATCAACTATGACGATCTCTACAAGCTTGCCAACAAGCACAAGCCCCGCCTGATCGTTGCCGGTGCATCCGCCTATCCGCGTGCCATCGACTTCAAGCGCCTGTCCGAGATCGCAAGAGCCGTCGGTGCGCTGCTCATGGTCGATATGGCCCATATCGCAGGCCTTGTTGCTGCCGGTCAGCACGAGTCCCCGGTACCCTATGCCGACATCGTGACCACCACCACCCACAAGACCCTCAGAGGCCCGAGAGGCGGCCTGATCCTCACGAACAATGAGTTCCTTGCCAAGAAGATCAATTCTGCCATCTTCCCCGGCACGCAGGGCGGCCCTCTCATGCATGTGATCGCAGCCAAGGCTGTCTGCTTCGGCGAGGCCCTCAAGCCCGAATTCAAGGACTACCAGCGCCGCATCGTCGAGAATGCCAAGGCACTGGCGGAAGGCCTTGTCAAGCGCGGCTTCAACCTCGTATCGGGCGGTACGGACAATCACCTGATGCTCGTGGACCTCAGACCGTTCGGCATCACCGGCAAGGAGCTCGAGCACAGACTTGATGAGGTGTACATCACCGTCAATAAGAACGCCATCCACAACGACCCCGAGAAGCCCTTCGTGACCAGCGGCATCCGCATCGGCACACCGGCTGTGACCACAAGAGGTCTGGGCGTGGAGGAAATGGACAAGATCGCCGAATATATTTATCTGTGCGCAACGGACTTTGAGAACAAGGCTGACGAGATCCGTGCCGGTGTGAATGCGATCTGCGAGAAGTTCCCGCTCTATGAGTAATCTGCCCATTCAGACAAAACGTCTGTGCATCCGCAGGTTCACGCCTGCGGACGGTACGGATTTCTCCGAGATCCTCACCGATCCCGAGGTGTGTTTCTACGAGCCGTTTGAGACTTTTACCCATCAGGCGGCTCTCATCGAAGCGGAAAAGCTCGCCGAGGATGGGAGCTTCTATGCAGTCGAGCTCATGTCCGAGCGCAAGCTCATCGGCAAGCTCTATCTGAAGGATCTCGAATTTTTCGGTGCCCATGAGCTGGGCTATACCTTCCACCGCAAGTACTGGGGGAAGGGGTATGCAGCCGAGGCGGCATCGGCACTTGCAGCGTATGCCTTTGATACGCTCGGTGTACGCCGCATCACAGCGGAGGTGGATGTGCGTAACCAGCGTTCCATCCGTCTGCTGCAGCGTCTGGGAATGCGCCGTGAGGGGACCTTCCTCAAGAGTGCTGCCTTCAAGACGGATGCACAGGGCGAGCCGGTATGGAGCGATTACCATACCTACGCCCTTCTGCGTGAGGAGTACCGGAAGTGATACAAGCGCGGACTTGCGGAATCATCCCCGTAGGTCCGCTTGCTGTATACGATCTATATACAGGTTCGGAGGAACACCTATGGAACAGGACGATCTGATGCGGGAGATCCGCAATGCGATCAATACAAACGGCAAGGATCCGGAGCAGGCGGCAAAGCTGATGGAGCATATCCAGCCCGATGACCGTCCGCTGCCGCAGTCGCCCGGAACGCAGATGCACAAGCGCCGGGAGGTGCTGCGTGAGGACGTGGCGAATGCCGCTGCCGATGCCGGCGCACCCGTGGCCATCGATCAATTTCTGTCCGGCGTGATGGGAAAACGCAAGAAGCGCACCTCCAAGGCCGATTTTCTCAGCCAGATCCACTCCCTTGCAGGGGAGGAGGGGGAAGCGCGGGAGACGTTCCACGACCCGGAGGCGGACGCCAGACTGTGCGCCGCTCTGAAGGGAGAGGTCCATATCAGCTACGGACTGACCGTGCTGTGCTGTATGGTCCCGGGCTGCATCGGCGCACTGTGGGTCTTTTTCGGCGTGATGGGCGTCAGCTTCGGGATGCTCTTTTTCGGCGTGCTGTGCCTTGCAGCGGCCGTGCTGCTGTACTGGTATCTGCACCGCTGGGAGCTGTCCTTCGACGGCAGCAGCGGCTGGTTCCGGTACCGGGACCGGGAAGGGAAGGAGCTGCGCTTCCATGTATCGGAGATCTTCGATACGCAGTACGTCGAGAAGCCGCATCAGGGAAAGGGCCGGTATGACCGGATCCTTGTGCTGAACGTGGACGGGACGGAGATCCGTATCCACACCGGCACCTTCCAGACGGCCACGAACGAGCCGCTTGAATTCAGCTTCATGGCCCACACCGGCCATAAGAAGCTGGAGGATTATCTGGAAGCCTATGACCGCCTGAAACAGCAGGGCTGAAAGGAGGAGCCATGTCCGCACCACTTGCCGAACGCATTCGTCCGCAGCAGCTCGAGGATGTTGTCGGACAGCAGCACCTGCTCGGGGAAGGGCGGCCGCTGCGCCGCATCATCGAGAGCGGCACCATCCCGAATATGATCTTCTACGGTCCCTCCGGCATCGGAAAGACCACCGTGGCCAGCATCATCGCCGGCCGCACCAATATGACACTGCACATCCTCAACGGGACCCAGGCGGGCGTGTCGGACATCAAGACTGTCATTGCCGACGTCGGGACCTTCGCCGGGATGAACGGGATCCTGCTGTACCTCGATGAGATCCAGTACCTGAACAAAAAACAGCAGCAAAGCCTTCTGTCCTACATCGAGAGCGGCGACATCACGCTCATCGCCTCCACCACGGAAAATCCCTATTTTGCGGTATACAATGCCCTTATCAGCCGCAGTACGGTGTTCGAGTTCAAGCCCGTGTCCGCCTCCGAGATGGAGCGGGCGGTCACCCGTGCCTTCCGGCTGCTCGGGGAGGGGGATCCCATCACGCTCGAGGAGGGCGTGACGGCGCATATCGCCATGGGCAGCGGCGGTGATGTCCGCAAGGCCATGAATGCCGCGGAGCTGTGCGCCCTGTCCGCGGAATACCGCGACGACGGCCGGTATGTGACG
Organism: Oscillospiraceae bacterium; assembly: GCA_017460955.1. Classification (GTDB taxonomy): domain Bacteria; phylum Bacillota; class Clostridia; order Oscillospirales; family Ruminococcaceae; genus UBA3855. The sequence goes on along the minus strand of JAFTZY010000038.1, from coordinate 82,600 downwards.
ATGGAGCTGGCACGGGCGCTCACACAGCGCAGTAATATGCGTTATGACCGGGACGGAGATGCGCATTACGACATCCTCTCGGCCCTCCAGAAATCCATCCGCGGCAGTGATGAGAACGCGGCGCTGCACTATGCGGCACGCCTGCTCGAGGCGGGGGATCTGATCTCTCTGACAAGGCGGCTCCTTGTCATCGCCTCGGAGGATGTGGGCCTTGCCTATCCGATGGCACCCGTGATCGTCAAGGCGTGCGTGGACAACGCACTTGCACTCGGCCTGCCCGAGGCCCGTATCCCGATCGCCGAGGCCATCGTGCTCATGTGTACCGCACCGAAGTCCAATTCGGCCTATCTTGCGATGGATGCCGCCCTTGCGGATCTGCGGGAGTACGGCCCGCTCGATTTCCCGCGTCACTTGCAGAACAAGCATCTCGACGGGGAGGGAGCCGCAGTCGTGGGACAGCACTACCTCTATCCCCACGATTTCCCCAATCACTATGTGACCCAGCAGTACCTGCCCGATGAGATCGCCGATCATGTGTACTATCAGTTCGGCGAGAACAAGACCGAACAGGCCGCTGCCGCCTACCGCCGCCGGATCCTCGAGGAAGCGGATAAATGATATAATGCTACAAAGAAAAGCTCCCGCAAAGCCTTGGCTTGCGGGAGCTTGTGCTATTCAATTGTTAAAAGCTGAACCTGTGCATGGGTCACACACGCCTTTCTACTAAGGAGATTTCAAGATAGTCCTCGTAGCGTTACCTTTCATACCGCATCCCATCTTTCCTCATTGGAGTTTCGAATCAAAATCGCCCTTCCATTGGAGTGTACCTCCGTTTCTGGATGAATGAACATGCCTGCTATGTAAAGTTTCGCTGCCTGATCTTAAAGCCTTAGCATCTCTGCTCTGGTACACCGGCACTGAAACGTAAACGTATACCAGAACCAGACCTTTTCGACGACTGTCGCAGAAATGAGCTGCGGTTCATAAACCTCCGGGGATGGAGCGGACGGACAAGCCCGACTCAATGCATTTCACCCGATCACTTAACTGCGAGCGACGAAACCGTCTGCTGCTGTGAGTCCATCATTTCCATTGGTTTCGCCTCCTGAACAGGGCACCGCACTTCCGGCAATCCAATTGCGAGCGGGGATCCCTGTAGATTTGCTTCCACTTCCGGAAAGCAGTTTTTCGATATCAGTTCTGCAGTACCTTTATCTTGTATATAGTATAGCACAGACTTTGTGAAATGTCAATAGTTTTTTTCAAAAAATCAGGAAAGTTTTTATCTTTGTGAACCTCGACAAAAACGGCGGCCTGCTTTTGTGCAGATCGCCGGAATCGTCACGGGATCACCTGGAGCCTTACTGCCAGCCGCGCCTTGCCAAGGCTTTCGAGCTGTCCGTCGGTGGTGCGGTGCAGGAGGTGGGAGCCGTTGGAGAACACATAGCCGCCGCCGGGGCACAGGGCATAATCGAGCACGGCCTTTTCACGGACCTCCTCGGTGCCGTCGGGCGCACGCCGCACGAGCACGCGGCTGCGCGGGACGATGCCGGGGTAGGCGTCGCCGTCCTTCCGGTTCTCGCGCAGGTTCTTCTCCGCATGCAGGAGGTTCCCCTCGAAGAAGAGATCCTTCTCGGACTTCTGCTTGGAGCGGGCGCTGGAAAAGCCCCCGTCCGAGCGCAGGGATTCCCCGCCGTAGCGCATGGAAAAGACATTGAGGAAGCCGCCGAAGGCCTTGAGCATCCGCACGGGGAAGAGGAGGGTGTCGAGCAGGGGATGGGAGCCGTTCTCCTCACCGGGCTGGTAGGGCTGGCGGATGTACCAGAGCGAACCGTCCGCATCCTCCTTCGGGGACAGACAGTCGAAGGTCTCGTCCTCAAGGAGCACGCGCAGCCGGCCCGATTCCGGGATATAGGACGCAATGACGCGGGGCGAGAACGCCGCCGGACGCCCTGCCGCGTCACGGGCGATGCCGCAGGTGGAGAAGTAGAGTGTCCGGCCGTCCTGGGACCAGGCGGGCGCACTCTCCACGGAATCGCCGTCCGTGATCTCCTCACAGTAGCTCCCCGGGAGCTTGTACAGTCCGATATGCGCCGCCCCGTCCGGGTGAAGCACGCAGGCGGCGGCATCGTCGCCACAGCAGGCGATCTCCCCGAGGCGCACGTCATTGCCCGAGCAGATATGCCCCTCCATTTCCGGCTTGAGGGAAATGCCGCGCTGGTAGAGCCCGCCCGAGGCGTCGAGCGTGAGCGTATAGAGGAATTCGCCGTGGTAGAGTGCAAGTCCTCCGAACTGCGAGAATACTTCGGTATCCTCCTGCGCCTGTGCCACGCCCATGAACTGGGCGCCCCTGCCGGTGGTTTTCCAGGCCTTGCCCTCCCGGATCTCCCGCACCGTTTCCTTGTAGCGCTCGAGCCTGTAGCACGGCACCTCGTCGACACCGCCGTCCTCGGCAAGGAACAGGGCTTTTCCGTCGGTAAAGAGTATTTTCATGATGGACCTCCTGGGATTCCTCGCCCGGTCCGCCGGGCGGTTGTGCTATCTCCCATTATACCATAGCATTTGCCATCTGTCAACTTGACACGGCGGCATTCCTATGCTATAATAGCATCAAGAAAAACGAAAGGAGCTGTTTGTATGCTCAAGAACATCCCCCCGATCCTCTCACCGGAGCTGCTCAAGGTGCTGTGTGAGATGGGACACAGTGACCGTCTGGTGATCTCCGACGGGAATTTCCCGGCAGAGAGCATGGGAAAGAATGCCATTGTCATCCGCTGTGACGGACACGGCGTCCCGGAGCTGCTCGATGCGATCCTGACGGTGTTCCCGCTCGACACCTATGTGGACAAGCCCGTGAACCTCATGGAGGTCATGCCGGGCGATCCCGTGGAGACGCCCATCTGGGACACCTACAAGGAGATCATCGCAAAGCACGATCCCCGCGGTGCCGATGCCGTCGGACAGATCGAGCGCTTTGCCTTCTATGAGGAAGCAAGGCAGGTCTACTGCATCATTGCCACCGGCGAGAAGGCCCTGTACGCCAATATCATGCTCCAGAAGGGCGTGATCTGAGAAAAGCCCCTGCTCTGAAAAAGCAGGGGCTTTTGCCGGCTGATAAGGTTTGTGTCCGTATCCATGCGCATGATAAGCAGGACAGGGACTATTCTAAAAAAATATTGCAAAACCTCTTGACAACTATATCGGAATGTGATATACTATACTCATAAATCGATATATCGTAAACCGTTATAACGAAATACGATAAAAGGAGGTATCCGATGAATTTTGCAAACGGTGCCCTGACCGAGGCGGTGTACTACATTCTGCTGTCGCTTTTAGAGCCGAGGCACGGGTACGGCATCATGCAGAATGCGCAGACGCTGTCGGGCGGGCGGGTCCGGCTGGCGGCCGGAACGCTCTACGGTGCGCTGAACACGCTCCTCGAGAAGGGGTGGATCAGGGCAATGCCCGGGGAGGGGAATTCCCGCAAGAAGGAATACGTCATTACCGAGGCCGGGCAGGAAGTGCTCCGGCAGGAGATCATGCGGCTTGAAGAGCTTGTCAGAAACGGCAGGGCATTGCTGGAGGAGGTACATCATGAGGAATACGGTACATAAATGGTTCTGGGTATGGGACTTTGACAAGGAGGAGAAGTGGCTTTGTGCCATGGCTGCCAAGGGCAAGGCACTGGTCCATGTGGGCTTTTGCACCTATGAATTTGAGGACAGTGCGCCGGGGGAATACATCTACCGTCTCGAGCTGCTCGAGCATGCACCCGATTCCACGGAGGGAAGGGCCTATATCAGCTTTCTGGAGGAGACCGGTGCCGAACAGATCGGCAGCTACCTTCGCTGGTGCTATTTCCGGCGCAAGGCATCCCTCGGGGAATTCGATCTGTTTTCCGACTTTGACAGCCGCATCCGGCATCTGGACCGGATCCTGTGGCTGGTAGGGACCGTCCTTGCCCTGAACCTCATCAGCGGCACTGTGAATGTTTTGGGATTCGGGGATCTTTCCGTCAATTATGTGTCAGGTATGGTAAATCTTCTGCTCGCCGCAGTGCTGACGCTGGCATTCATCCTGCTTTCGGCAAAAAAGCACCGGCTCGGGCGCGAGCGCAGCATCTCCGAGAGCTGAAAACAAAGAGCTCCTGCATCGGATCATACGATGCAGGAGCTTTTTTAGGGAACGCTCGTTTATGCTTCCTCTGAAGCGAACTGGGATTCGTGTCTTGTGAAGAAGTCCGTGCGCGGGGGGAGGAACCGGAGCGTATGCCCCTCCTCCACAAAATAGGTCAGGGGCTCCAGGATCGTATCCCACGACCAGATGCGCTCATCCACCTGCAGATACTCGCGCAGCTTTTCCGTACCGAAGGGTGCCATCGGGTGCAGCAGCACGGCAGTGATGCGGATCATGTAGAAGAGATTGGCCAGTGCCTGCATGGTCTGCCCGGCCGGCTGGTTCTCATCGGCCAGCGCCCTTGCCATGTACTTACTGCCGCTGCGGATGTAGCTGTCGAGCACATAGGTACACTGGTGGAAAGCAAATTTCGCCATGTGGCGCTCATACTCGAGCACGGCCTTCTTTGCCTCTGCACGGAACGGCTCCTCCGGCGGAAGGGCCGGGAGCACGCTCGTGCCGAGCTTTTGCAGGGTGTAGAAGGCGGTGCGGATCATGCGGTTGTAGACATTCGAAAGCAAAAGACCGTCCTTGACAACGGGGTCGGTGCTGTCGGGCGCTGCATCGGGATTGAAGGGCTTGGGACAGAAGCAGACGGAGCGCTGTCCGAGACCCATACCCAGCCAGTGCATCCGCAGCTGCTCGGGCGTGTAGTAATGCAGGAGGTCATCGGCCATCGGGGGCTTGACCGCACCGGAGCTCGAGGCCTTCTTGTCGAGGAACAGAATGTGGTGATTGGCCACGATGATCGGGAGCTGCAGCTTGCCCTCCGGGACATCGGCGGTCTTTTCCGATGCCGCCTGCTGTGCCATCCACATGGCCGGCTCTGCGATGCCGTAGAAATAAATGTTGTCCTGTCCGATGAACTGGTAGACATTTGCCTCCCGGCTGCACCAGAAGTCCTTCCATTCCTCCCTGTCACGGCCGATGCTTTCCAGATACGTCTGCGTAAAGGAGATCGGCGCCCAGAGGGATTCCGGCCATACCCAGACAGTCAGTCCCTCCTCGTTCTCGAGGACGGGGGCCGGGACACCCCATTCGATGTTGCCGGTCAGGCGGAAGGGGACCAGCGTCTTGCCCGTGCGGTAGCGGATGCCGTTTTCCGTGAGGATCCGGCATGCCTCGTCGCAGTCGTGCAGCTCGGAAAACTCGATCGTGAACGAGGGCTTCTTCGGCTCCTCGAGATACCTGTGCGCCGGCATCGTATCCCGGAGCGTAAGGTACTTCTCCTCAAATTCCCGCTTGACATAGATCACCGGGGGCTTTAGGAATTCATCGATGGTCTTCCAGACGACCGGACGGACATCCTTGCGCTTTTTGAGCGCCTCCACCCAGTCCTTCATGAGCGTCTCATAGTCGCGCAGCTTGAAATACCAGTTGGTGACGGGCTTCATCGTGGGCGTCTCGCCCGTGAGGGTGCTCACGGGATTGAGCAGGTTCTCGGGCATGTACTGATGGCCGAGATCGCACTCGTCCGCATAGCCCTTCTCGGAGGTGCAGCCCTCCACAGGGCATTTGCCGATGACCTGACGGCCGTTGAGGAAGCACCCTGCCTTCTCGTCATAGAACTGCATCGTGGAGATGCGCTCGAGCTGGCCCTTTTCATAGAGGGCACGCAGGAACCAGTCGGTGACCTCCCGGTGGATGTCCCGGGAGCGGCCCAGACCGGAGGCCGCGAAGAGGTTCGGGGAGATCCCGTAGGCATCGAGCGTGGCCTTCTGCTTGTCGTGGTTGGACTGTACGAATTCCTCGAGCGTGCCGGGGAATTCACCGGAATCGTGCTTGATGCGCCAGCCCTCGGCGATGGGGGAGCCGTAGCAGTCCGTGCCGGATACGAAGATCACGTTCTCCTTGCCGATGCGGTCCCGCAGAAAGCGGGCATAGGTATCCGCAAAGACCAGCATGCCGCCGACATGGCCGAAATGCAGCTCCTTGTTGCCGTAGGGCATGCCGCCGGTGATGACCGCACGCTTGGGGAATTCCGGTCGCGGGATCTCATGCTCCGGAGCAGCGCCGTTTTTGTTTCTGTTTCTTGCCATAGTGTACTCCTTATTCCTGTGTGAACCGAGCGAGTCTTGCGCGGACGATCTCCTCGCCCAGCACATGGCTGACCTCGTGGATGTCCGGTGCATTGGCATGGCCGGTCAGTGCGATGCGCAGCATGTTGGTGATGTGGACGATGCTGCCCTTGTACTGCCCGGGATTTTTCTTGAAATCCTTGGGCTTGACGGCAAAGCCGAGCTCGTCCGTGATGGCCTTGACCTTGTCGAACCAGACAGTGCTGTCATCGCTGTGGTCATAGCGCTCGAGATAGGTGCGGAAGAATGTGCGCCTGGTTTCGGGCTCGCACTGCTCGTCCATGCTGTCGGTGACCGTGAAGGTCTCGTCATAGTAGAAGCTTAAGAAGCGGCACGCCTGCTTCCAGGTCTCCAGATCCTTTCTTGGCTTCTTTGCCGTGCGGCCCACACCGAGGGCAGCGACACTGCGCTCCGGATACCGGCGCAGGAGCGCGGCAAAGTCCGGATTATAGGTGTCGCACCAGGCAAGGAGCTGGTCATACAGATCCTGTGCCGTCATGCGCGAGAGGACGTCCTTGGAGATGTCACGCAGCTTGTCGAGATCGACCAGCGCACCGGAGATGGACATCTTCTGGAACGAATAGGGGAACGCAAAATAGGACGTCTCCGGATTGGAAAGGCGCCATTCCTCATAATTGGAATTGAGCAGCGTGAGCAGCAGCTCCCAGACCGCATCGCGTGTGATGCCCTCCTGCTGATAATAGGACAGGGCAAGCTCCGGGTCGAGCCGCTTCGAAAGCTTGCGCTTATTGCCGTTGTCGAGCTTCATGAGCGTGGCCGTGTGGCAGTAAACGGGGATCTCCCAGCCAAGGGCACGGAAGAGCTCGATGTGCATCGGCAGGGAGGAGATCCACTCCTCACCGCGGATGACATGGGTCGAGCGCATCAGATGATCGTCCACGACATGGGCGAAATGGTAGGTCGGGATCCCGTCGCTCTTGAGCAGCACGAAGTCCATGCAGTTGCGGGGCATCGAGAGCGTGCCGCGGATGGCATCGGTCACCTCGATCGTCTCCTCCTGCATGGTGCCGCGGTAGCGCAGCACCCAGGGCTGTCCGGCGTCCATGCGTGCGCGGATCTCCTCGATGGAGAGGCTGCGCATGGTCTCGGCGTAGGGGCCGTAGATGCCGGGATTCTCCTTGGCAGCGGTCTGCTTTTCGCGGATGGCGTCGATCTCCTCCGCTGTCAGAAAGCACGGATACGCAAGGCCCTGCGCGGTGAGCCACTTGGCAAAAACATGGTAGATCTCCCGGCGCTGGCGCTGGCGGTAGGGGCCGTAGCTGCCGGATTCGCCGTCGGCCGTTGCGCCCTCGTCGAAGCGCACGCCGTAGTAGGACATCGCAGAGATGAGCGTTTCCACTGCACCCCCGACCTCACGCTTCTGATCGGTGTCCTCGATGCGCAGGTAGAACACACCGCCGGACTGATGGGCGATGCGCTCGGCAATGACGGCATTGTAGAGATTCCCCAGATGGACAAAGCCCGTCGGGGAGGGGCCGATCCTGGTGACGCAGGCCCCCTCGGGCAGGGAACGTGCGGGATACCGCGCCTCCATCTCCTCACGGGTCGCTGTCGAATCGGGGAACAGAAGCTCGGCAAGAGCCTGATAGTCCATAACAACACATCCTTTTGTGAGATTCATTAACACTTCATTATAGCACAGAATCGGCGGTGTTGTCAAGCGGGTGCAAATCTGAAAATTCTCCACTATTTCTGCATTTTGTGGGTTGTGAACAAACCGTGAATTTCGTATAATATAATCAGCATATTATACATAACGTTGTATTTTGGGGGAATGAAACATGCATATGAAACAAATGCTGGCCATGATGACCGCTGCGTGCTGTCTTGGCGGGACGCTCATGCTGCCCGGAACGCTCCCGGCATCCGCCGAGGGGGAGGCCGACTGGTACCTCCATGCGGGATTTGAGGATTCTGCGGACGGCTGGACGGGGCGTGCCGCCACGGTATCCCAGTCGCAGAAGGCCGCCTATGCGGGGAGCGCCTCCCTGCTCATAACGGGGCGCACGGCGTCCTGGTGCGGCGCGAGCTGTGCGATCGGGACCGACACCTTTGTGCCGGGGCAGAGGTACAGCTTCTCCGCAAATGCCATGAGCGCCGGAAATGCCGAAACGACGGACTTCAAGTTCACGCTCCAGTACACGGGCGCGGACGGTACGGTGGCGTACAGCGAGATCGCCAGTGCGACCGGTGTGCAGGGGGCCTGGGTGCAGCTTGCCAATACGGAATACACAGTCCCTGCGGATGCGTCGGAGATGCAGATCTATGTGGAGACCTCGGACGGGTCGAAGGAGGATTTCTACATTGACGAGATCATTGCCGCACCGGAGGGAACGGAGCTGCCCGGCGCCGGGATCCCGGTGGTGCGCAGACTTCTGCGCGGCGATGTGAGCTTTGACGGCGCAGTCAATGTCATTGATCTGACGCTTGTCAAAGCCGGCCTCACCCGCGGCTTTGCCGATGCCCTGACGGAAAAGGCCGCCGATACGGACGGTGACGGCACCGTGAGCCTGACCGACCTTGTGCTGCTCCATAAATATGTGGCAGGGCTGCTCGATGCCTTCCCGGAGCCGCCGGTACCCGATAATCCGTGGGATACCTATGAGGAAACGGCCTCTCCGGAGATGCAGAAATTCTATGAGACCGCCATCCTGTCGATGGGCAATACCGCCCGCCTGTGCGAGAAGATCGCCAAGGCACAGAGCGGTGAGCAGGTGCGCGTGTCGTACCTGGGCGGCTCCATCACCGAGGGCGGCCGGACGGATACCTGCTATGCCGCACGCTCCTACCGGTACTTTGCCGACACCTTCGGCACCGGCAGCAATGTCGCCTTCACGAATGCGGGCATGTCCGGCACGTCGTCCGTGGTCGGCCTGCTGCGTGCGGAGAACGACATCCTCAAAGAGCAGCCCGATGTGATCTTCATCGAGTTCTCCGTCAATGACCATCCGGGCGAGTCCTACGAGAAGGGCTTCGAGGGACTGGTCCGCAAGTGCCTCATGCAGGACAACGAGCCCGCTGTCATCCTTCTCATCAACCGCTCCAAGGGCGGCTACTCCTCACAGGGGCAGATGGAGAAGATCGGCCGCAATTACGACCTGCCCATCATCAGCATGGACAATGCCCTGACCTATGCCTTTAACACCGGCCTTCTGACGCTGGATGACTACTACACGGACGAATACCATCCCCACGCCGAGGGCGCGGCGCTCATCTCCGACTGCATCGGGTATTATTACCGCCAGGCACTCAAAACGGAGAATAAGTCCGCCCCCTACACGATGCCCTCCACAGTGGCCTACGGCAGCGAGTACACGACGGCCACCATCGTGCCGCTCTCGGAGCTCCAGGACTTCAGCGCAGGCTCCTTCTCGTCGGCAAACGGCTATGCGACTCTGCCCTACGGCCTGACCAATTCCAAAAACGGCAATACGCCCATCACCTTTAAGACACAGGGACGCGGCATGTTCATCGTCTACCAGGCAAAGTCCGACGGCATGGGCACACTGAACATCGATGTCAACGGGAAAGCGTCAAAGCTCAGCGGCAACAAGCAGTACACCTGGGGCGGTCCGGATACGGATCTGGTCTACATCCAGGATACCGTCGGGGAGCTGAATGTCTCCATTGGCATGGAAAATCAGTATGCAGATTTCACCATCTGGGGCATCGGCATCATCAAGTAAGCACCCTCAGACAAAAGCACAGCGTCCTCAGAGGATACCCTGAGGACGCTCTATTTTTATGAAAGCTTCACCACCAGCACACTGCATGCACGGCACACGGCGCTCCCGTCCACCGCATAGAGCGGCGTATCCCCGGCATGCTGCGCATCGGCGTAGACCTCCCCCGTGAGCGGGTATTCCCGGTCCTGCTCCGTAGGATTGACGGCGATGCAGAGCCGTCCGGCATGGAGGAGGAACGCGCCGTCCTCCGGCTGCGTCATCGTGATGCGCTCACGCACCTGTGATGCCGTGCGGAGTCTGAGCTCCGGGAAGGCGCGGCGCAGTGCCAGGAGCCCGCGGTAGTACGCGGCAAGGTCCCGGTGCTGCGTGAGGGCATCCCATTTGAGACTGTTCACGCTGTCCGGGGAGCGGTAGCTGTTGTGCTCGAAGCCCCCCTCCGGCAGGGGCTTGGTGCGCATCCATTCCTGTCCCGCCTGCAAAAAGGGGATCCCCTGCGACAGGAGCAAAAGCGCTGCGCCCATGTACTCGGCCTGCAAAAGTGTCCGTTCCTCCGGTTCCTTCATGGAAAGGCACAGCTTGTCGTGAAAGGTCAGGTCGTCGTGGCATTCGATATAGTTGACGCTCTGTGCCGGGGAGAGCGCCCAGCAGTCCCGTGCGCTCCGTCCGCTCTGCGGATGGTACACACCGCCGCACAGCACTTGCCGGATACGCAGGACCTCCCCGGTGTTCCCGCAGACAAAGCCGCGGGCCGCATCGTCAAAGACCGAGCCCCGGATGCTGTCCCGGCAGTCATCGGAGAACATGGCGATGCCGGGGAGACACCGGGCATTGTTCCGGACCAGCCGGCGGCGTTCGGGCAGCGGGGAGGCACCGCCCGTCCAGCCCTCGCCGTACAGGAGGATGTCCGGGCGGATGCGCCGCAGACGGCGCTCGGCAAGGCGCATCGTGCGGATGTCGGTCAGGCCCATCAGATCAAAGCGGAAGCCGTCCACCCGGTATTCCCTTGCCAGGTAGCACAGGCTGTCGAGGATGAGCCGGCGCACCATGGGACGCTCGCTGGCAAGCTCGTTGCCGCAGCCCGAGCCGTTCGCATAGCCGTTCTCATCCGTGCGGTAGTAGTACCCGGGAGCGAGCGCCTCGAACCGCTCCGTTTGATAGGTGTGGTTGTAGACCACATCGAGGATCACGCCGAGCCCCTGCCGGTGGGCAGCCAGGATGAGAGATTTGAGCTCCCGGATGCGCACCCGCCCGTCATCGGGATCACTGGCATAGGACCCCTCCGGAATGAAATACTGCATCGGGTCGTAGCCCCAGTTAAAGGAGGAGGCATGCTCATCCACACTTGCAAAATCGAGCACGGGCAGCAGGTGCAGATGCGTGATGCCAAGCGATTTCCAGTAGGGAAGACCGATGGGTTCCCCGGCTGCATTGACGGCATCCGTTTCCGTGAAGGCCGCATAGCCGCCCCTGTGGACAAAATGTCCGCTTTCGTCGCTCGAGAGATCGCGCACATGCACCTCACAGATCACGGCATCCACGGGGGAGGCAAGTGCCGGGGGCGCGGTATCATCCCAGCCCTCGGGGTCGGTGTCACGAAGATCGATGAGCATGGAGCGCATGCCGTTGGCATTCGAGGCATGCGCATAGGGGTCGGGGACCTCATGCAGCACCTGACCGCGGCGGATGCAGTAGGTGTAATACTGCCCCTCCCGGTCACCCGGCACGCTGCCGCTCCAGGCATCCCCCTCCTGTGTCAGGGGGTATTCTCCTGCGATCTGCCCGGAATGCGCATCCGCATAGAGACGCACAAGGACGCTGTCCGCCCCGGGCGCCCACACCCGGAAGCGGGCAAAGTGCTTTGTCAGGCGGTTCCCGAGCATTCGTTTCTCTGCATGACAGGACTGTTCCATGGTATCCACTCCTTGTATCGGTCCTCCGGCATCCGGCGCAGGGAGGGCGCGGTGCGGGGGAATAAGTTTGTGCAAAATGACCTTTGCAATTTTTTGGGATCTGTGCTATACTAAGGGTAGTGATCGTGTAGCTTTGCAGCGTAATTCCGGATTTACAGCTGAAAGCTATGCGGTTTATTTTTTTGAGAAAAGGAGCGTATCCGATTTATGAACCAGATCAAAGAAAACAAAATGGCCGTCACACCGGTGCCGCGTCTCATCCTGCAAATGGGGATCCCGATGATCCTGTCGATGATGCTGCAGGCCGTCTACAACATCGTGGACAGCGCTTTCGTTTCCAACATGGCGCACGGCGGGGAGGAGGCCATGAATGCCCTCACCCTCGTTTTCCCGATGCAGATGCTCATGGTCGCCGTCGGCATCGGCACGGGCGTCGGCGCAGGCGCCGTCGTCTCCCGCAGTCTCGGACAGGGCGATGCCCGCAAGGCAGGCCGCACAGCGGGCAATGCCTTCTTCCTGTGCGGCGTGCTCTACCTTGTATTCCTGCTGTTCGGCATTTTCGGGACGGGCGCGTATGTACGCTCCCAGGCAAGCGGGGAGGCGGACCCGGCCGTGCTCACAATGGCCGTGAGCTACCTGCGCATCTGCTGCGTGATGTCGTTTGGCATCCTGGTCTTTTCCATCACGGAAAAGCTGCTCCAGGCCACGGGACATTCGGTGTACTCGACGGTCGCCCAGATCGGCGGTGCGGTGACGAACATCGTCCTTGACCCCATTATGATCTACGGCCTGCTCGGCTGCCCGGAGATGGGCGTGGAGGGCGCTGCATGGGCGACCGTCATCGGCCAGATCGTATCCGCCGTGCTCGGCCTTGTATTCCATCTGCGCGTCAACCGTGAGGTCAAAAGCCGGCTGCACGATCTGCGTCCGGACATGATGCTCCTTCGGGAGATCTACACCATTGGCCTGCCGGCGATCATCGCACAGGCACTCATGTCCCTGATGACCTACGGACTCAATATCATCCTTGGCAGCATCAGTCCCTCCATGCAGACGGCATACGGGCTGTACTACAAGATCCAGCAGTTCATCCTGTTCGCCGCCTTCGGTCTGCGCGATGCCATCACACCGGTGATCTCCTACAGCCACGGCATGGGCAGCCGGGAGCGTATCCGGGACGGCGTGCGCAGCGGCATTGTCTATACCGCGGTCATCATGCTCATCGGCATGGCGGCGATCGAGGTGTTCGCCGTGCCGTTCGCAGGGCTCTTCGGTCTGTCCGGACGCACCCAGGCGCTTTGCATCGGCGCGATGCATGTCGTGTCGCTCAGCTTCCTGTTTGCCGGGATGAACATCGCCTTCCAGGGCATCTACCAGGCACTGGGCGGCGGGATCGAATCCCTTGTCATCTCCCTGTGCCGGCAGCTCCTCATCATCTTCCCGCTCGTGCTGATCGCAGCACATCTGGCACAGGCGGATCCCGCAAGGAGCGCTCTTGTCTGGGCAGCCTTCCCCGTCACGGAGCTTGTGACCATGCTCATCGGGATCGTGCTGCTGCGCCGCCTGTGGGCAAGGCGCGTGGGAGAGCTGCATGCACGGCCGGTGACGGCCTGAGCCTATAGAATAGCAAGACGGTGCTTCGGGAGTTTCCGAGGAGATCCAATACACAGCCGGGTGCTTTCCGGGACGGGAAAGCACCCGGCTTTTGCGTTATAGGGCAGGACCGTTCTGCTTCTTTTTGAGCAGCCGGATATCCGGTCCGACGATGTTCATGGTCTCATAGACTGCAAACAGACGGGAGACGATGCGTTCCTCGTAGCGCGAACGCAGGTCCAGAAGATCCAGATTGGTGTTGATGATCGTGGGCAGTCCCTTGTTGATGCGGGTGTTGACGATGTTGTAGATCGTGGCCACATAGAAGGGCGTGTTCCATTCGGTGCCGAGATCGTCGAGGATCAGAAGGTCCGTCCCGAGCAGGAGGGAGAGCGTGTCGAGCTCGGATTCCTCCCGCCCGAAATGCTCACGCTCCACACGCGAGAGCAGGTTGATGATCGAGTCGTAGATGACATCGTAGCCCTGTGCAAGCACCCTGTCGGCGATGGCAAGGGAGAGGTGGGTCTTGCCCACACCCGTGCGGCCGTAGAACAGGATGCTCGGAGAGTGTACGGTGAAGGAGTCGGCATATTTGCGGCAGGAATGATAGACCCTCTGCATCGTCTCATAGGTATCCTTGTCCTCCGATGTGCGGGGAAGGCGGTAATAATCGAGTGAGAACTGCTCGAAGGTCGAAAGCCTGAGCTGGGCATTCTCATTCATGCGTGCAATGCCGGCGGAGGCGATCGCCCGCTGCAGGCACTCACAGTAGCGTCCCTCAAAATAGCCGGTATCCTGGCATTTCTCACAGGTGTAGCGGACATCGAGATAATCGGCGGGGTAGCCGTTTTCCGTCAGGATGCGCGAGGACATTTCCTGTGCCTGCTCATTCTGGCGGCGCAGCTCCTCGATGCGTCCCTCCACATCCCTGCCGCTTTTCACGACCTCGAAGAACTTGGTCGCCGTCTGGGCGAGCTGGTGGTTGATCTCGGCGATCTGCGGGAGCTTTTCATTCACCTCCCGGAAGCGCCGCTCGTTCTCGGCCTGCGCACGCACACGCCGTTCGTTGACCGTCCGCATGGCCTCCTGAAAAATGCTCTGGTTCATGTGGATTCCTCCTTAAAGCGGTTCACAACGCTCAGATATTCCTGCATCTCATCATATTCCTTCTGCGAGAGCTGCTCCTTCTTCCGGCGGCCGGCGGCGGGGGGCGCATTGCGCCGTTCCTTCTGTGCCTCCTCTATGGTGCGCACGCCCTTGGCACTCCAGGAGCGCAGGATACTGTCGATGTATTTGAAATTGAGCTTGTCGATGCTCTCGACGGTCACCTCATACGCATAGCCGATCAGCTCCATGGAGTAGCCCGCGGACTGCCACTGCTCGATGTACTTCTTCTGCTGGGAGGTGGGGCTGCGCTTCATCTCAAAGCGCTTGCGGATGGCAGAAGTGAAGGTATGGGACTGCGTGAGCCGCTCGATCTCTGCCTGCACGGCATCGAGTGTGGTGATGTCCGCCCGGACCCATGCCACCGCGATGGCCTCGGCATAGGAGAGCGAGCGCTTGTCGATGGAAATGCAGTACCCCAGGAGCGTCAGGATGATGTCGCAGCTCAGCCCCAGATAGCTGTGCATCCAGATCAGACTGCGCTGCTCCATGTGATTGAGCGGGGTGCCCAGGAGCTTTTCGGCGTGGAAGAACAGGTCCTTGAGGGAGCCCGATCCCTCGAGCATGTGGACGATCTCGGACGGATCGAGCTTGATCTCCCGGCTCGAGCGCTGCACGGCCGGAAGCTCCCCGGAGGCTTTGGGAGCGCTTTCCGCGGCGGGGGGCGGCGCAAAGGCGAACTGCGGCTTTGGGGCACCTTCCCCGTCGGAGAGGATGCCGGCCTGCATCCAGAAGGCAAGGGCATCGCTCACGGCCTCCTCGCCCATACGCAGGAAGGCGGCGATCGCCTCCGGTGACTGTCCGGGGTCGCGCAGCAGCACGAGCAGTACACGCAGCTGCTCGGCACTGGCAAGGCGTATGTAATGGTCCACCACATCTCCCGGAACACAGAATGCGTGGTTTCCGAAACTGATCCGATATTCCATAGTCACTCCTCGATGGTCGTCTCGTAGACCCGGCCCTCGGACTCTGCTTCAGCGGCGCGGTAGCCCTCACGTCCGAGGAAGGCGGAGACGAGCCGCAGTGCGGAGAACACGATCATGGCAATGCCGATCAGGCGGATGGTGGTATCCATCACCTGCATGGGACGGGTCACAACGAAGATGCCGATGAGGATCCCGATGATGCACAGCACGAGTCCCACCCACCATTTGCTGTGGACATGGCGGAAGCTGTAGTTGCGGTAGGCACCCGAGCAGGAGCTGATGAGGATCCAGCCGCCGAAGAAGATGGGAATGAGGAATTTGAGCAGCGTCGGAACGATGCACAGCAGGATGCCGCCCACCAGTGCGATGACGGCATAGTACAGAAGCGGCTTTTCCGAGCGGCGGTGCATCAGAAAGAGCACGACGGCCCCGATGCACAGCACGATGCCGAAGATCACACAGATCTTCGAGAGAATATCCGGCCACGCCGTCAGGACGATGCCGATGACGAGTGTGAGGATGGTGATCAGATTGGTGTACCAGAAGCTTTTCCAGTTCTTCCAGCTCAGAAGTTGTCTCATAATAGGACCTCCAATTATCAGGGCGATGGATCAATAGAGATGCAGGATCCAGCGCATATAAAGCTTTCTTCGCACGCCGGAGCGCTCCCGGAGCGCATTTGTCAGGTGCATGCGGACCTGACGGAGCGCCTCGAGCTCCTCGGGCGTGACGGAGCGGTTGCTGTAGCGCAGTCTCACACAGATCTCAGCTGCAAAGCGCAGCTCCTCCTCGGGGAGGAGATCCGCGCATTTGTCAAAGCATTCCTCCTCGAGTCCGGCGAGCGTCGGCTCGTCGGGGGGCACGCCACACAGCGAGAGCATCTGCGCGGTGCGGTGCCACAGATGCTGCGCCGCCGCACGCGCATCCGCCTGTGAGGACGCTGCCTCATCGCGCCGCAGCACCGCATTGTGCCGCACAAGCAGTGCAGTGACGGCAGCAAGGCAGACGGCAAGCACGATCAGCACGCGCAGGACTGTCCCGAGCACGCGGCTGCTGCTGCCCGGATCCGGCTGCATGTCGTCCGAGGGCTGCGCCGGTGTGACCGGCACGGTCTCCTTAGCGGGCGCTTCGGTGGACGCCTGCGTGGGTGCAGCCGCGGCCTGTGTCGGCGCCTGTGCCGGAGCGGGCGGAACGCTCTGTGCATCGGAGACAGCGGGCGTGAAGTACGAGTAGGTGAATTCAAACGGGATCCAGCCGATACCGTCAAGGTAGATCTCCGTCCAGGCATGGGCGTTGCTGTCGAGGACATCGGCGGTGTAGGCGATGCCGTCGGGCGTTTCCACCGCACGGAGCACACCCGGGCGGCTGCAATCGATCATGTAGCCCTCACAGTACCGGGCCGGGATGCCCGCCATCCGGGCGAGCACGGTGCCGGCGGTGGCATAGTGCTGGCAGTAGCCGCGGCGGTTCTCGAGCAGGAAGAACGCCGTGAAATCCTGGTCGGCGGGTGTGCGGCCCGGTGCCAGATCGTAGGTGACCTCCCGGCATACCCTGTCACGGAGCTGACGCAGGACGTCAATGGTCCTTGCCGGAGAGGCGGTGCGGGCATCGAAGCCTGCAAAGAGATCCGCGTACTGCGCCCGCACGGCATCGAGAGCCGGGGAATCGGGCAGGGCGGTCTCATTGGCAAAGACCGCGTCCGAGTAGCCGCAGCCGCACAGTATGGCGGCCTCGGCGGTATTGGTCGAATTGCCCGCACCGGCGTAATAATGCCGGAGGAGCTGCCCCTTCGCCTGGACCCAGACCCGTGTATCCGGATGGGCAGAGACAAGCTGTGCCATGACAGCGGCATGCTCCGGGGCGACATTCGGCAGAAGGTCCTCCACCCGGTCATGCTCGACCGCACCCGCCATGGAGAGGGCCTCCTCGTAGTCGGTCCCGCCGCTGAAGGTATAGACCGTGGTGCCGGTGTCCAGGCTGTCATCACGCCGGCAGGTCACGTCCTCCGACTTCAGAAAGCCGTAGGGCACGCACAGCCCGAGCGTATCGGTGGTGTTGTACATCGACATGCGCATGCGGCGGTTGTCGGTGCCGGTGTAATAGAGGAATTCCGGCGGGTGGAAATCCAGTGCATCGAACACATCGAACACGGGATCCGCATAGGCCTCCTCCGGCAGTCCCGTCCAGCTCTGGCTGTTGTAGGCGTGTGCGGAGCGAAGCCGCAGGTAGACGCGCCCCTGCGGGATCCCGGAGAAGGCCACGCTCGTGACGGCAACGTCCTCGTATTCCTGCGCATCGGTATTGCCAAGGGAGATCTCCTCCCGGTCCGGCAGATCACCGCTGCGGCCCTTGAAGAAATCGAGCACGGAGTCCCGGTCCGACCAGTCGATGGACGAGGCGTATTGCAGATAATAGGTCCGCATCCCGCGCACGGCATCCGGGCGCTCATAATGGGTCACATCGAGCAGGAGCTGTGCGCCCATGCACAGGAGCAGGGCGAGCACAAAGACGGTGAGGGAGGCACGGCGGCTGAGCAAAAAGCGCATCCCGGCAGCCGGGTAGAAGCGTCCGCGGCGCCGGAGAAAGCCGGGATCCTGCATGCCGTGCAGCGCACCTGCACCGGAGAGCTGCAGGGCAGCCGATGCGCACCAGAAGGCGAGGAGGAGCGATGCAAAGCCGTGGTGGGGGGCCATTCCGAAGAAGAAGCCGAGCTCTGCGATGGGGAAGGTCACCAGAAAGCTCAGAAAGAAATTGTGGTAGCGCACCACCGCATAGCTGAGCAGTCCCGCAACGGGGACGATCACCACGCACAGAAAGACCGTCACCCGCATGGCCTCATCCGGCGGAAACTCAATGTCAAAGAAGGTCCAGTCCGTCAGATAGATGCTCTGGTACATCCGGTTCATCAAAAGCATCAGTCCGCTGACCACATGCTCACGCAGGAACCAGATGGCAAGACCGTATCCTCCCAGCACCGGGAGCATCGACAGATGCTTGCCGCCCGGATGCAGGGCGTGGAAGGAGAAGAAGGCAGTGCCGAGCACGCAGCAGTAGTAGACGGGCATGGGCAGGTAGAGAGGGCCGAACATGGACAGGAAGGTAAAGACACTGCCGATCAGTCCGAGCACGGCCAGGACCACGGGGAACCAGCCGATGTCCGCCCGGGGCTTTCGCTGAAGGCCCATGGAAAGCGTATTTTCAATTTGTATGCCGCTCTCGGGCAGTGAAGCTTGCTGCTTCATGGACATCCCTCACACGATCAGATTGATGACGGGCGCACGGTCCGGCGCGGCAGTCAGAATGCGCACCGTATCGGACACGGGCGCCTCCTCCCGTGTCACGAGCACACAGGTGCGCTCGTTGGCGGGGAGGACCTGCTCCCACTGCGGCAGGAGCGCACAGGTGCTGTCATTGGTCAGGAGCACGGCGCTGGAGAATTCCCGCCCGGTGAAGCCCTCCCTGACCGCGTGTACCGGAACGGCATCCGTGCGGATGCTCTCGTAGATCTCCCGGAAGAGGAGCGCGAGTGCCCCCTCCTCCGAAGCCGTGCGCTCCCGGAGCACACCGTCCGTATCGAACCAGGCCAGGCGGAAGGGCTCCCCGGCGCGCAGGAGCGCCAGGGGCAGGGAATAGGCCAGCGTCATGAGCATTTCAAGGCTTTGCAGGCTCCCGCTGTCCCCCTCCCGGGATGCCTGCACCAGGAGCAGGCAGCATGCCTCCACCGGGTAGCCGAGCTCCTTGAGGTAGGGGGTGCCGGTCCTGGCCGTGAGCTTCCAGTGGATGCGTCCGACCGGATCGCCGGGCTGGTATTCCCGGATCCGATAGATCTCCGACGGGTCATCCCCGGGCTGTGCAGCATAGCGGTCACTGTCCGGGGCGTACACGGGACGGGCCGCACGGGTGAGCTCCACGGGAACGGGCTTTGGCAGGATGATGACATCCGTCTGCGGGAGCACCGTCCGGAGCCTTGCACGGCTCAGGAGCAGCGGATCGTACCCGCGGACGCCTGTCAGGCGGATGCGCACCGCACCGCAGTACCCGGCACGCACATGGAAGGTGAGCCTTGTGGTATTGCGCCCGTGCAGCGGGAAACGCAGCTGCAGTACCTCCGGGGTATTGCTGAAGGCATGCTGGACACGCACGGCGGCCTGGACCCTTGGCAGAAAGAGCAGCCCCGGATACGCCACACTGAGCGTGACGGGAATACTCTCTCCCTGTGTACACGCCTGTATACTGCTTGTCAGGGAGCATCGCGCCCTGCGGCATGCGAGCCGCACCCACAGCCGCAAAAGGAGCGGCAGCACGAGCAGGCACACGAGCATGATGAGCGCAAACGAATCCGTGTACAGCACATAGAATACAGCAAGGCAGACGAGCACCAGCGCATAGACAAGTACAGCACCGATCATCGTTCCGGCTCCGTGTGCGGGACGGGCACCTGCTCGAGGATCTCCTGCACAACAGCCTGTGCCGCACCTCCGGCATCCTCGTCACTGCCGCGCAGCATCAGGCGGTGGCAAAACACATCCGCACAGATGTACGTCACGTCATCGGGCAGGACATAATCCCGCCCCTGTGCAAAGGCACATGCCCTTGCCGTCTGCATGAGCGCGAGCGAGCCGCGGGGACTGATGCCGAGCCGGAGCTTGGCATGGGAGCGCGTGGCGTTCGTCAGCGCTACGATGTAGCCGTAAATGTCATCGCTCACATAGACCTCACTGACCGCCCGGCGCATGGCAAGGAGGGCGCGTGCATCGGCCTTCTGCACCACGTCATCGAGGGGATTCGACTGCTCCCTTGCCTTGAGCAGGGCGATCTCCTGTTCGCTCGAGGGGTAGCCCATGGACAGCCGGAGCAGGAAGCGGTCGAGCTGGGACTCGGGGAGCTTCTGCGTGCCGACGCAGTGGATGGGGTTCTGGGTGGCAATGACAATGTGGGGATCCGGCAGGGGATGGGTCACGCCGTCGATGGTGACAGCGCCCTCCTCCATCAGCTCGAGGAGTGCCGACTGCGTCTTGCTGGAGGTGCGGTTGATCTCGTCGGCCAGCAGGAGGTTGCAGAAGGCCGCGCCCTCCCGGAATTCAAAATCCTTCCCGGCACCCTGGTACACCGTAAAGCCCGTCACATCCGTCGGCAGGACATCCGGCGTGAACTGGATGCGCTTGCAGGACAGCGCCAGGCTCCTGGAAAGTGCCAGCGCGAGCGTGGTCTTGCCCACGCCCGGCATATCCTCCAGAAGGATATGCCCGCCCGCTAAGATCGCCAGCAGCACCTTGAAGATGATCTCATTCTTGCCGCACACGGCCTTCTGGATCTCCATGATGAGGTCATGTACCACGGGCTGACGCACCTGGATGCGTGCGGGACGAAGGGGCATGGTTTTTGCATTGCGGGTGAAAGACATAGCGGATCCCTCTCATATCAGTACAAATACTTGGCAGCAGTTTTGCTGCACCCTACTATTATAGCATTTTTTGCGGGAGATTGCAAGTCCCGCACGGCAGAAAAATACCCATTTTGCCATAGCGGCGGCAAATGGAAGAAATTGAAGCATCGTTTCTGTGTGCCGCCGGGGAAGCTCTGCTAAAATGCACAAATTCTCCTGTGGACATGTGTGCATCCTGCCGATTCTGTGCAAAAAATCTGCATTTCTGTCAGGAATCTGCTGCCCTGTGTGTATAGGGAGTAGAGCCCCGGTCAAGGGGAGAAGGATGGAGGGAAAACATATGAAATTACGATGGCTTTCTTTGCTCACAGCGGCCCTGCTCGTGTCCGGTATGAGCGCCGGATGTGAGCGGCGCACGGGGGCAACGCTCGAGGTCGATCTCACACAGTCCTATGTGGCCGAGCCCGTGGATATGAACGGGATCCGGGTCGATCCGGTCGCGGTGACCCCCAAGGGTGTGGTCATGGAGTACTATCATAAATACTATGATGTCCGGATGTATCTGTACCACCCGGAGGACGGCAGCTACGAGCAGTTTGAGAAGGAGCAGCAGAACGAGAGCGTATGCGCTGCGACCCTCCCCGACGGCAGGCTGTGCGCGATCTATAATGTGGCGACCGACCGCAAGCGGGGGACCAATGTCTATGACGGCAAGCAGCGCGTCATGGAAATCTACAACGACGATCTGACCCTTGCCGAAAGCATTCCCTTTCCCGACAGCGTCCCGGAGGGGATCCTGATGGGGCAGATGCGGATGGATGGGGAGGGGAACTGGTTCGTCTTTCTCACCGATGAGGAGGGCTCCCAGACGCTCTGTGTGCTCGATGACGACCTTGCCTTCAAGGGCACGATCGACATGGACAGCTACTGGTGTGAAACGGTCGTGACGGGGGCATCCGGGGATGTGTATGCGCTCATGGGCGGGGGAAACCTCTACCGGCTCGATGCACAGGCAATGACCGCACAGCCCGTCGAGGGGATGCTCCCGGAGGGGGTCCATGCGCTCATGGACGGCAATGAATACGAGCTGTACTACTCGGCGGACGGCATCTACGGGGTCAGTGCCGAGGGGGAGACGCAGCTGCTGGTGGACTATGTCAACTCCGACCTGTTCGGGGATGTTTTCAGGTCATATACCTTGCCGGACGGGACCTTCCTGATCGGCTACTTCTCGCCGGATACCGGCTATACCTCAAGCTATTACCGTCTGCGTCCCCGCACGCAGGAGGAGTCGCAGGGCGTGCAGTACATCACTCTTGCCGGGGTGGATCTGGCACCGGCGCTTTTGCAGGATGTCTGCCGCTTCAACCATGAGCAGAGCGATTACCGCATTTTTGTCAAGGATTACGCAAGGGGCGCGAAGATCAGTACCTGGGATACCGGGGAGAGCGTACCGGGATCCGGGCTTTCCATGGAGCAGCGCTATGGCATGAGCGGTAAGAACTACTATATCACGCAGGAGACCTACGATGCCCTGACCGATGACCTCCTTGCCGGGACCGTGCCGGATATCCTGTGCATGGACGGACTGCCCGTGCAGCAGCTTGCCAACAAGGGACTTCTGACGGACCTGTGGCCGATGCTCGAGGAGGAGGAGCGCTTTGACGAAAGTGCCTATTTTATGAACATCCTCGACGGGCTGAAATACAAGGGACAGCTCCACCAGATCGGCTTTTCGTTCCTCATTGAGACCGCCTGTGCCAAGACGGAGTTCGTTGGGGAGCAGGAGGGGCGCACACCGGCGGAGTATCTGACCATGCTCGAATCCGTTCCCGAGGGGATGGAGATCCTGCCGGCGGCTTCCCGGGAGGATCTGGAATACAGCTTCCTCCTGGGCGGACAGGGCGCGTACATCGACCGGGACACCATGACCTGCCATTTCGATGACGGGAGCTTCGCGGGGCTCCTGACACTCATCGGATCGCTCAAAACGGCCGAGGAGCGCTACGCCTCACAGCAGGACTACTGGGACCAGCTCGAGTGGGCCTACGGGGAGGACCATACGCTCCTGTCGCGGATGACGATCGACAAGCCGATCGTGTATCACGACATGAAGGCCGGCATCTTCCGCCGGGCGGATGTGACCTTCGTGGGATTTCCGGATCCCAACGGCAACGGCGGACGCTACCGGATGAATTACACCATCGCCCTGACCTCCCGGTCGGATCAGACGGAAGGCGTGTGGGAGTTCATCATGCAGGAGCTGTCCTCGCAGCAGCAGAGCCGGATGTGCCAGGATTCCTTCCGGGACAACAACAGCCTGCCCCTGATGCGCGAGCCCTTCGGGAATGCGCTCAAGGCCGCCACCGTCGGCGTGCATCCGGGCAGCGGCAATGCAAGTGAGGAGGAGATGGAGGCACTGCTTGCCTATACGGAGGGCCTGACGCAGTGGGAGCAGGTCGATACTGCCGTGACGGCGATCATCGCCGAGGAAGCAGAGCGGTATTTTGCCGGCGATACCACCGCCGATGCCGCCGCCGCCCAGATCCAGAGCCGCGTGAGCCTGTATCTGTCGGAGCAGGGATGACACAAAAAACTGCAAGGCCGAAGCCTTGCAGTTTTTTCTTATCTTTTCCACCGCAGGAGGTATCCCTGCAGCTTCCCCATGAGGAAGGTCACGCCGATGACCACGATACCGATCACAAGCAGACCTGCGATGGTGCGGGTGTAGTCACCGAAATCGGAGTAGTACTTGACGTAGTAGCCCATGCCGTCCCGGGCGCCGATCATCTCTGCGGAGGTGAGCAGGATGAAGCTGACGGACAGTCCCTGGTTGCAGCCGAGGAAGATCTGCGGCAGCGAGGCCGGCAGGATCACGCGGCTGAGCATCGTCGGACGGCTGACACCCAGCACCTTGGCGGAATCCAGGATACGCTGGTCCACATTGAGCACACCGCTCATCGTACCGGCGAAGGTCGGCCAGAAGGAGGCCAGGAAGATCACAAACACCGATACGCTGCGGAAGCTCGGCAGAAGGGCGATGCCGTAGGGAATATAGACGATGGGCGGGATGGAGCTGAAGAATTTGGAAAGATACATGGCCGCACTGCCGAGTCTTGCGTTCCAGCCAAGGAACAGCCCGATCGGGATGGCGGTCACGATCGCCAGCAGGAAGCCCTGCAGGATGATGCCCACGGAGCTCTTGATGTTGACAAGGATCTTGGGCGCATCCTCCCAGAACTGCGAGAGAACCTTCCCGAAGGGCGGGAAGAGTGCCGTCGGCAGCAGGGAGAGCTTGGCGGTCAGAAGCGTCCAGAGCAGGAGAAATCCGAAAATAAAGCCGATCACATCCAGGAAGAGGTTCAGACTCTCCTTCTTTTTAAAGACCGGTGTCAGCGCGAGTGTCAGGACCTCCAGGAGGAGCACGAACCCAATGAGCCAGGCCGTGTGCGGGTCGGTAATGCCCGCATGATCAGGAAGGAACTGTACACCCAGCGTTGCAAGGAACAGAAGATGTGTCACCCGCAGAAAGCGCTTGGCTGCGGGGATCGCAGGGGCGCTGACCTTCGCGGGCGAACTGACGCTTTCGGTAGCTGTCATAGGATGACCTCCTCTCCGCCGATACGCTCGGCAATATCCTGGTAGAACAGATGGAGCAGACGGTTGCGGAAGGCGCCGTATTCCGGTGTCTTGACAAGCTCCGCACGGTCACGCGGACGCTCGAAGGGCACGGGAATGATCTCAGCGACCGTACCGGGATGGGCCGTGAGCACCACGATCTTATCCGAGAGCAGGATCGCCTCATCAATGTCGTGTGTCACGAACACCACCGTCTTGCGCGGCTCGGTGCCGTCGCCCTCCCACAGATGCAGGAGCAGCTCCTGGAGCACAATGCGGTTCTTCGCATCAATGGCGCTGAACGGTTCGTCCATCAGAAGGATCTGTGTGTCCATTGCAAGGGCTCTTGCGATCGCCGCACGCTGCTGCATGCCGCCCGAGAGCTGGGAAGGGTACTTGCTGCCGAATTCCCCGAGACCCACCTTCTCCAGGAAGGTGTCCGCGATCTGCAAACGCTCCTTGCGGCTCAGATCTTTGCGGACCTGTGCGATGCCGAACGCGATGTTGTTCCGGGTGGTCATCCACGGGAAGAGCGAGTAGTGCTGGAATACGACTCCGCGCTCCGTCCCCGTACCGGTAAGGGGCTCACCGTCGATGGTGATCTCGCCGCCGGCCTGTCTGTACAGGCCCTCGAGTACGCTCAGGAGCGTGGATTTGCCGCAGCCGGATGCACCAATGATGCTGACAAATTCGCCTTCCTCCACAGTGAAGCTCACGTCACGCAGGGCGGTGAACTCCCTGTTCTTTTCTGCATAATTGACCGTCAGATGACGAATATCGATTTTTGGAACCGTCTGTACGGCTGTGCTCATGAAAATCACACTCCTGTTAATCTTAGCTTGTAAAAAAACGGTAGGAACGGGTGCCGGGCTGTAACCCAGCAAGTATCGCAAGCTCTGAAAAGACCTTGCGATACTGCATGAATGGATCTATGAATGTCTTACTCGTACTGGTCGAAATGCTCCTTGAGACCCTTGTAGATCGGGTCATCCGGATTTTCTGCAAGGATGCTGTCAAGTGCCTTGCTGTAAACGTCGGTGTTGTACTTGCTGTCAATATCATAATCCTCGGTGTAGCCGAGTGCAACGATGCTGTCCTTGAGTGCGGCCGTGCCCTGCTTGTCGGGGTCGGGATTGGACGTACCGTAGCCGCCGTAGACCTCCGTGCGGATGAGGTCCTCCTCGATATCGATGTAGGCCTTGACATCCTTGATGGTCCCTTCCTCATTCTCCTGGGAGAACTTGTATGCCTTGATGAGCGCACGCTCGAAGGCAACGAAGGCGTTCGGCGCACTGTTCAGGTTCTCGGTGAAAGCGACCTGACGGCAGCAGGGCTGGTTCTCCAGTGCCTCCTCCTCGGAGCAGCGGTATACGATCTCGTAGCCCTGGGATTCCGCAAGGGAAGCATAGGGGGAGTAAACGGAGGCTGCATCGATGGTGGAATTGGCAAGTGCTGCATAGGCATCCTTCTGGCTGTCGAAGTAAACGATGTTCACCTCGTCCTCGCCCTCACCGATGGCGATGTCGGCATTCTTCAGCAGGATCTGGAGCTCTGCATCCTGTACGCTGTTCTTGACGGAGGCAACATTTCTGCCCTTGAGAAGCTCAACGCCCTTGGCATCGGTGCCCTCGGTGAATTCCTTCTTGATGACGTAGCCGTGGCCGTTGGTCATGGCACCGCCGAAGATAGTCAGGTCATGGCCCTGGCTCTGGAAGGTCAGGGACGGCACGGAGCCGATCAGTGCCACATCGAGCTTTCCGGATTCAAGACCCGTGGCAAGCTCACCGGCGCTCGAGAAGAGCGTGAGCGTGGCATCGAGGCCCTCCTCTTCAAAATAGCCCTCCTCCTTGGCAACGAACACCAGCAGGTGTGCCGTGGAATTGAGGTGACCGATCTCAAAGCTCGTTTTTTCAAGCTCACCGGTCAGTGCAGCGGCATCGGCTGCATCGCCGCAGCAGTCTGCGACATCTGCGCAGCAGTCGTCCTTCGGCTCATCGCAGCAGTTCTTATCCTCAGCATTGGCTTCATCTGCATCATCGGCACCTGCATCATCGGCACCTGCATCATCCGCAGCGCTGTTATCTGCCTCGCTGACCTGTGCCTGTGCAGCAGGCTCGGGCTCGTTTGCCTCGGACTGTGTGCCGCAGGCTGTCAGGGAACAGAGCAGGGAAACTGCCAGCAGCCCTGCATAAATACGATTCTTTCTCATTAGTATCACCATAAATCCTTTCTATCCTTATGTCACTTTTCTCTCAAAACTCTTCTCTTATTTTTGCCGGATCCCGTGTGACGGGCACTTGTCTGGAGCGTCACATTCGGAAACATCGTGATGCATCCCACACCGGGAGCCCCGGTGTATCGGAAAACCTTTTGACTTGCATCGGAGCTGCCTCCCTTCCTTCTTGGTATGTTTCTATTATACACCTACTTTTCCGATTTGTCCAATATGTAAAGAAAATGATTGGTTATCAGAAAAGGCTATAACGCAGAAAGAGGATCCCCGCAAAAAAAGCGGCCCCGCCCATGCAGGTCCGCTTAGTCTGTTAAAGATAGAGTCCCGTGCTGAAATACCGGTCGCCGCGGTCGGGGAAGACCGTGACGATATTGCCCTGCACGCCCCTGGCCGCAAGCTTCAGAGAAGCGGCAAGTGCAGCGCCCGAGGAGGAGCCCGCGAAGATGCCCTCCTGCTTTGCAAGCAGGCGAACGTGCGCGAAGGCCTCCTCGTCATTCACCTTGATGACGTCATTGATGAGGGACATGTCCATGGTCTCGGCAATGAAATCATTGCCGATGCCCTCGATGTTGTAGTCGTGATGCTCGCCGCCGCCCATGGTGCTGCCCTCGGGATCGGCAAGGATACCGCGGATTTTCGGATCCTTCTCCTTGAGATAGCGCAGGATGCCCGTGACCGTCCCGCCGCTGCCGGCGCCGGCCACCACATAATCGATCCTGCCGCCAAGATCCTCCCAGATCTCCCGGCCCGTCGTCTCGTAATGCGCCAGCGGATTGCTCTGGTTCTTGAACTGGTCGAGCGTCACCGCGCCCGGGATCTCCTGCGTGAGCTCCTCCGCCTTGCGCTCGGCACCGAGCATCCCCTCCTCCCTGGGGGTGTTGATGACCTCTGCGCCGAGGGCGCGCAGCAGGGACTGCTTCTCGGCGGAGAACTTCGTCGGCACCACAAAGACCAGACGATACCCGCGTCCAAGTGCCGCAAACGCGACGCCAAGCCCCGTATTGCCGGCCGTACCGAGCACGATGGTGCTGCCGGGTCTGAGGAGCCCCTGCCGTTCGGCATCATCGAGCATGTACTGGCCCGTGCGGTCCTTGACACTGCCCGACGGGTTCCACAGCTCGAGCTTTGCATAGAGTGCAGTCCCCTCCGGGACACCGACGTTTCTGAGCTCCACAAGGGGCGTTCTGCCGATGAGCTCCTGCATGGAATGATAGAGCGCCATCCTACTTCACCTCGCTCTTTTCGATCGCCTGTGCAAGATCGGCAAGGATGTCCTCGATGTCCTCGATGCCGACGGACAGACGGATGAGACCGTCCGTGATGCCCACCTGCTTGCGGATCTCGGCCGGGATGGAGGCATGGGTCATGGTGGAGGGGTGGCATACGAGGGATTCGACACCGCCCAGGCTCTCGGCGAGCATCACAAGCTGAAGGTTCTCAAAGAAGGTCCGGATGTCGTAGTTCTCATGCAGCTCGAAGGAGATCATCACGCCGCCGTTTTTCGCCTGCCCCTTGTTCACAGCATACCCCGGATCGTCCTCCAGTCCGGG
This sequence comes from Oscillospiraceae bacterium, assembly GCA_017460955.1. Classification (GTDB taxonomy): domain Bacteria; phylum Bacillota; class Clostridia; order Oscillospirales; family Ruminococcaceae; genus UBA3855. The sequence continues at coordinate 54,256 of JAFTZY010000038.1, read as the reverse complement.
ATAGTACACGGCCTTGACGGCGGGATTGGCCTTGAGGAAGGCGGCCGCCTTCATGGCATTCTCGACATGCCGGTCCATGCGCACGCCGAGGGTCTTGATGCCCCGGATGAGCAGGAAGGAATCGAAGGGCGGCAGGACACCGCCGGTCGAGTTCTGGATGAACGCGATCTGGGAAGCGAGTGCATCATCCTTCACAACGGCCAGTCCTGAGACCACATCGGAGTGGCCGCCCAGATACTTGGTCGCGGAATGCACCACGATGTCTGCGCCGAGCGTCAGGGGCCTTTGCAGATACGGGGTCATGAAGGTGTTGTCCACGATGACCAGGAGGTCATGCCGGTGGGAGATCTCTGCAATGCGCCGGATGTCCGTCACGGTCATCAGGGGATTGGCAGGGCTTTCGATCACGACTGCCTTCACATCCTCTGTGATGGCGGCTTCATAGGCCGCATCGTCCGTGGTATCGGCAATGCGGTAGGTAATGTTAAAATGGTCGAACACCTGTGCCAGCAGCCGGAAGGTGCCGCCGTACACATTCGAGGAAATGAGGATCCTGTCCCCGGCATGCAGAAGGCTCAGAACAGCCGTCAGTGCTGCCATACCGGAGGCAAAGGCAAAGCCGTGCGTGCCCCCCTCGAGCTCTGCGATGAGGGCTTCAAGGGCCTCCCTCGTGGGATTGCCGGTGCGGGTGTACTCGTAGCCCGCACGCATTTTGCCCAGACCGTCCTGCTGGTAGGTCGAGGTCTGGTAGATGGGGACATTGACTGCCCCCGTGCGGGGATCGTTGGAGATGCCGCCGTGAATGAGGGCGGATCCGATATGCTGATAATGGCTCATAATAACTCCTTACTATGCTTTCTCTTTTTATTCGTAGGATCGTCCGTTTGTGTAGACAGCCGAGAGCAGACTGACATTCTCGAATGCGGTCAGACCGTCAGCCCTGCCCTCGAAATAGGCCTTCTGGACACGTTCCGGGGTAAGGTAGGTATCGATCTGGAAGCCCAGGCGGTACAGCGCCCGGGACACCTCGTTGTAGGTAAAGCCTCCCTGCATCTGCTCGCCGAGCCGGAGCGTGATGTCCTCGAGCTCCTGCACGCGCTTCGGGTAGGTCCCGCCCTTGATGGGGAAATCAAACACCAGTACACTCCCCAGGGAGGAGAGCGCCGCGATCTGTTCGAGTGTGTTGGTAAACACGGGCAGTGTCAGGTAATAGCTCACGCCCAGGATGCTGAAAAAGCTCGGTGCCTCCGGCCGGAAGCCCGCACGCAGCAGTCCCTGGATCATCGTCTCGCGCTCAAAATCCACGGGTACAAAATGTACGTTTCTCGGCACGCTCCAGTCAAGCTCCCGGATGCGCCGGAGCTTATAGCGCTGCGTGTCGGGATGATCGACCTCAAAGACGGAGATCTCGGGATTCCGGTTACGGAAGGAAAAACTGTCCGCACCCGCGCCGCAGATCACATACTGGATGGGACCTGTTTCCGCAAACAGACGCAGACGGTTCTCCGTAAAGCGCAGCCGGGCGAGGGGAATGGGCGCAAAATAGGTGTTCAGAAAGTGCTCGAAGCCCACTCTGCTCCCGTCCGTGTATTGACGCCGGATCTCCTCCTTGATGTCCTCATAGGTCTCCCAGCCCATCAGATCATAGGCCAGGTAGTCGTCAAAGATCTTATATCCGGCGGTATGGGAATGCCAAGCTCTGGCAAATGCACAGAGCTTGGCTGTCTGACTTTCCTGATTCTGTATCATAAATCTTCCTCAGATGGAGTAGTCGGGGTTGCGCTCATCAATGATGCGCTTGGACTTGTGCTCGGAGCGGGTATCGAGGCCGCCGTCCGGATGGATCTTCACGCGGGCGGGCTTGACACCGATGCGAGCCTTGAGTGCTGCGGACAGCTCTTCTGCCACCTCGTCATCCGTCTTCGGATTGTCGGTATTCTTCTCGACCTCAACGGCATAGCGGCAGGTGAAGTTCTCCTCGAAGATGCGGATGAGGTACTCACCGGTGATGCCGTCCACATCATGTACCACAGCCTCGATATCCGACGGGAATACATTGACTGCGGAGACGATGAACATGTCATCCTTTCTGCCGTTGATATGGATCCTGCCGTGCGTTCTGCCGCACTTGCAGGGGGTCTTGTCGATGTAGCCGATGTCACCGGTGCGGAAGCGGATGAGCGGACGTGCCTTCTTCTGAAGGGTGGTGTAGACCAGCTCGCCGACGCTGCCGGGCGGCAGGATCTCACCGGTGTGGATATCCACAGTCTCCACGAGGATGTGGTCCTCGGCAATGTGCAGACCGTCGTGGTATTCGCAGTGTGCAGCGCACGCGCCGAAGATGTCGGATAGTCCGTAGAAGTCGTAGAGCTCTGCACCCCACAGATCCTCAATGGCCTTGCGGGTGGCGGGGATGGAACCGCCGAGCTCACCGGCAACGATGATCTTGCGGATGGACAGATCCGTCTTGGGATCAATGCCGGCCTTCTTGGCCTTCTCACCGAGCTGCCATGCATAGGACGGGGAGGTCCAGATCACGGTCGGCTGGTAGGTCTTGAGCACATACAGCAGACGCTCGCTCGGGAGTGTACCGCCCCAGATGCACAGTGCGCCAAGGTTCTGTGCGCCGATGACGTCCGGGCCGCCGACGTACAGCGAGAAGTTCAGTGCGTGTACATAGCGGTCGTTCGGTCTCATGCCGATCTGCCAGAACCAGCGGCTCTCCGTGTCCTGGAAGGCATCGAAGTCCTGCTTGGTGAACGGGCTCATGGTCGGTACACCGGTCGAACCGGACGAGGTGGAGATGAACACCACGTCATCCTCCGGAACAGCACACAGCTCACCGAGGAAGCTGCCCACACCCTGCGTCTCACGCTGGGTGATCTTGTTGATGAACGGGAACTTCTGGAGATCCTCGAGCGACTGGATGTCGTCCGGGGAGAGGCCTGCCTCATCCCATGTGCGGCGATAGTAGGGCGCATTCTCATATGCATGACGAACGATCTCCTTGAGCTTCTCGAGCTGGAAGGCATCGAGCTCCTCACGGGGCATCGTTTCGAGTGCTTCATTCCAATACTTGCGTTCTTCCCATTTTTTAACCTGACTCATAATTCCTAACCTCCGTTATTTCTTTTCACAGCGCTCTGCAATGTCAGCGCTGTTTCCGTTATCTATTATACACCTACTAAACCTACTTGTCAAATATGCAATGATAATAGCAGAATATAGAAATAATCTATAACAAAACCAAAGCGAAACCCCGATCCGTTGGGAAGTGAGTACGGACCGGGGATAGGAACTATCAGACATGATCTGCCCAGAAGCGGGAGAAATTCCCGTGGAGCAGTCCGGGGAGGACGGCATCGGGCAGGGAAAAGGAGAGGAGCGTTTCGAGCTCCCGGACGGGGTCCCACATGGGGAAATCGCTGCCGAAGAAGAAGTGTCCGGCACCGAACCGGTCCAGGAAATCTGCAAGCAGGTCCCCCGTAATAAACTGGAGCGTACTGGAAATGTCGAAATACAGCCGCTCTGACGGCTCTAAAAGCGCCAGGGCGTCCTTCCAGTGGGAGTACCCGCCCGTGTGGGCGGCGATGACGGTCAGACCGGGGAGGTCCTGCATCAAGCGCCGGAGCCGTGCCGGATGAGAGTAGTCGAGCTTGCGGTCACCCATGTGGAAGAGCACGGGCAGTCCGAGCCGGATGGCCTCCTCATAGACCGGGTACATGCCGGGGTCGTCAATGGGGAAGCGCTGGAAATCCGAATGGAGCTTGAGTCCCACAAGGCCCTGCTCCCGGAAGGTACCAAGGAGCGCGGGGGCATCCTCGTTGCCCGGATGGAGCGTCCCCAGACCGATGAGCGCCGGATCCTCCCGCACAAGGGCGGAGATGAAGGCATTGACGCTGTGCGTCTGGTGGGGCGTGACGGCCGGGGCGCAGACCAGCTGCCGGACGATCCGGTAGTCCTGGCCCCCGATGCAGATCGGGCGCTCGCGCTCGGCTTTCAGGTGCGCAGCGGTCCCCGTGGTATACATAGGCAGCTCATAGAATGCCGCAACGGCATCCCGTGAACGGTCGGCGATCAGCTCGGGAAAGACATGGCAGTGCGCATCCGTGACAGGGATCATAGCTTCCATTAGGACTTCACTTACTTTCTATAGGGCATTTTCTTGCGGATATCGTTCAGGCGCTCGAGGGCCTCGTTCAGTGTCTCATCGCGCTTTGCAAAATGGAAGCGGATGTAGCGGTTCTCGGGCTCACGGAAGAAGCTCGAGCCGGGGACGGCTCCCACGCCCACCAGGCGTGCCAGGTCCTCGCAGAATTCGAGATCGTCCTCGTAGCCGAATTCCGAGATGTCGAGCGTGATGAAGTACGCACCCTCCGGTACGTTGTGCGGGATGCCGATGCGGTCCAGGCCGTCCAGGAACAGCTGCCGCATGTGCGTGTATTTTTCCTGGAGTGCCTTGTAGTAATCATCCCCGAAGCGCAGTCCCGTGACAGCCGCCTCCTGCAGGGGAGCAGCCGCGCCGACAGTCAGGAAGTCATGCACCTTCTTGACGGTATCAATGACCTCCGGTGCAGAGATGACATAGCCCAGACGCCAGCCGGTGATGGAATAGGTCTTGGACAGGGAGGAGCAGAGGATGGTGCGCTCCTTCATGCCGGGCAGTGTGGAGATGTGGGTATGCTTGTGCGGTGCATACAGAATGTGCTCGTACACCTCGTCGGTGATGACGAAGGTGTCGTACTTCTTGGCAAGGTCCGCGATCACGGTCAGCTCCTCGCGGGTGAACACCTTGCCGCAGGGGTTGGAGGGATTGCAGACGATGATGGCCTTGGGGTGCTGCCGGAAGGCATCCTCGAGCACCTCCGGGTCGAAATTGTAGGCGGGCGGCACGAGTGGTACATAGATGGGCTCGGCATTCGAGAGGATGGTGTCGGCACCGTAGTTCTCATAGAAGGGCGAGAACACGATGACCTTCTCGCCGGGATTGACGACCGAGAGCATCGCTGCCATCATGGCCTCGGTGCTGCCGCAGGTCACGCAGATCTCGGCATTCGGGTCGATTTTCTGCCCGGAGAAATGCTCGTGCTTTAAAGCGAGTGCCTCACGGAAATTCTGGGCACCCCAGGTGATGGAATACTGGTTGAAATCCTCGTTTGTCACCTCTGCAAGGCGTGTGAGGATCTCCCGGGGCGGCTCGAAGTCCGGGAATCCCTGGGAGAGGTTGACGGCTCCGTACTGAGCGGAGATGCGGGTCATACGGCGGATCACCGAATCGGTGAAGCCCGCCGTGCGGTTCGATAAAGACGGCATAAACTTCTACTCCTTATTGCTTCCAGTTTTTGCGGATATACTCCCACTTTTTGTCCCTGGATTCTATGATGACACGGATGTCCTCATCCGTCAGATGGCGAAATCTCGACTGGCGGCGCAGATAGTCCTCGGCGCTTGTGAATTCCTTCGGGTCCCGGTTGAGCCGGAAGCTCCCGTTCTCATATTCGGCAAGGTACCACAGTCCGCAGTCGGCGATCTCCTTGGCAGCCTCCACGGTGTCGCTCACAGGGATGCCCCAGCCCGTGGGACATGGTGCGATGACGTGGATGTATTTGGGTCCCTTGATTTTGGAGGCCTTCTCGACCTTGGCAAGGAAATCCGGCAGGTATCCGACCGTGGCTGTGGCCGCATAGGGGATGCCGTGTGCGGCAACGATCTCGAACATGTTCTTCTTCGGCCGCAGATTGCCGTGGATGTGCTCACCCGCAGGGGTGGTCGTGGTCCGGGCACCGTAGGGGGTCAGTCCGGATTTCTGGATGCCGGTATTCATGTACGCCTCGTTGTCGTAGCAGATGTAGAGGATGTCGTCCCCCCGGTCGATGGCGCCGGAGAGCGCCTGGATGCCGATGTCCGCTGTACCGCCGTCACCGGCAAAGCCCACGGCATGAAAATCCGTGATGCCCCGTCTGCGAAGACCTGCTTCCACGCCCGTGAGCATGGAGGCGGTGCCGGCAAACATGGAGATAATGGCATTGTTGGCAAAACAAAGCTGCGGGAAATTAAAGCCCACAGCGGACATGCAGCCCGCCGGCAGCACGGCGACCGTTCGCTCGCCGAGTACCTTCAGTGCCGCACGCACGGCAAGGGAGCCGCCGCATCCGGCACAGGCCTTGTGGCCGTAGAAATATTCGTTCGTATCCAGAGTCTTTGCACTGATGCTCATGCGTTCTCCACCTCGATCCCGATGAAATTGACCTGCTGCGTGCCGCTTGCCGTCTTTGCAAAGACCGCCTCGATATCGGCACGGGAAATGTTGCGGCCGCCGAGACCGCCGATGAAATTATAGACCGGCGCTGTCACACCGTTTGCCTGCAAAGCACTCGTCACATTGGTATAGACCGTGCCGGCAGCGCCGAAGGAGATGTCCTTCTCGAGCACCGCAAGCGCCGATGCGCTCTTCACAGCCTGTGCCAGCTCCTTTCCGGGGAACGGACGCAGATAGCGCAGGCGTACCACGCCCGCCTTTGTGCCCTGTGCGCGCAGGGAATCGGCGACCTCACGGGCAAGTCCCGCGATGGTGCCGAGCGTGATGAGGATGATCTCAGCGTCCTCCGTGCGGTAGGTATCAATGAGTCCCGGGTACTGTCTGCCGAACACCGCCGCGAACTTCTCCTCCGCCTCCCGGATCACGGGAACGGCCCGCAGCATGGCGGCATGCTCCTTGTACTTGAACAGGTAATTGGTGTCGGGACCTGCGGAGAAGGCCATATTCTTGGGATTGTCAAAGTCAAAGCAGTTGTCCGTCTCATAATGCGGCAGGAAGGCATCGGCCTGTGCCTGCTCGGGCACCTCGACCTCCTCGTAGGTATGCGTGAGGATGAAGCCGTCAAGGTTCACCATGAAGGGCGTGGAAACGTCCCTGTGCTCGGCGATGTAATAGCTCATGAGCGCAAGGTCCAGTGCCTCCTGGGCATTCTCGGCATATGCCTGGATCCAGCCGGTGTCGAGGAGCGCCAAGGAATCGCGCTGGTCGCCGTAGATATTCCAGGGCAGTGCGGTGGAACGGTTGGCGTTCATCATCACGATGGGGAAGCGCCCGCCCGAGGCATAGACCAGCCCCTCGGCCATGTACAGAAGACCCTGGGAGGAGGTTGCTGTAAAGGTGCGCACACCGGCCGCAGAGGCGCCGATGGCACAGGAAAGCGCCGAATGCTCGGATTCGACGTGGATGAATTCTGCATCGAGGGAGGTATCCTCGACCATTTCCGAGAGCCGCTCGACCACGATCGTCTGCGGCGTGATGGGATAGGCGGAGATGACCTCCGGCCGTGCAAGGCGCACGCCCTCGGCAAAGGCCTCATCGCCCGATAGGAATTTCTTTGTCATTTGCGTTCCGCCTCCATTCCGATGGCACCGGGACGGCAGATCTTTTCGCAGATGCCGCAGCCCTTGCAGAAGTCATAGTCGATCACGGCCTTGCCGTCTTGCAGAGAGATGACGCCGTCCGGGCAGTACAGATAGCACTGTCCGCAGCCGATGCATTTGTCGGCTGCCACGACTGGGCGGATGCTCCGCCAGCCGGCATTGACCGTCACCAGGTATCCTGCCTCAAAGCAGGTATCCTCCGGGATCGTGTCGAGCCCGAATTGTTTCTGTTCACGGATATACGGCTTCATGCGCTCACCTCCTGTGCCGCTCTGGCAGCGGCCTCGAGATTTTTCTCCCGGATCCGCGCCGGCATGTAATGGCTGATGGCGTAGGAGAGATCCTGCGGATCCACGATGCCCGACAGTCCGGACAGTGCTCCGAGCATCACGGTGTTCACCACCGGCAGACGCAGGGACTGTGCCAGCGCATCTGCATCGAGCGTGATGCACCCGTCGAGTGCCGCCTTGCTGTTGACAAGGATCCGGCCGCCCTCCTTCAGATGGGACTGCAGGGCAGGGCTGTATAATGTGGCATCCAGGATCACAATGTAATCCGCCCGCTCGGTCTCGCTGCGGTCGAGCACGGGGGCGGTGTCAAGCTTTGTGAAGGCACGCACCGGCGCACCGCGGCGCTCCGGTCCGAAGGAGGGGAAGGCAAGGGAACAGACCTCACCGCTCTTCGCCGCATACGCGGCACCGAGCAGCTTGGCCGCCGTGAAGGCACCCTGTCCGCCCCGTCCGATCCATAGAATTTCCGTCATTTGGGTTCACCTCATTTATATCAATAGAATAGGCTTACTACGTTTTAATGATACCACAGATCCGCTCGTGTGTCCAATTCCTGTTTTCAATGATGGGCTATAGATTTATTCTATAGTGCAGATCACGGAAAGGGGCCGCACGCAGCGGCCCTTTGGATTCCTCAGATATGCATCGCATCCATCGCGGAGATATAATCGAGCGTCGGGACATAGATCCCTTTATGGCGCGTTCCCCGTATGACCTCCTGTCCGTCACGGAAGGCAATGACCTGTGCGATGGGGAAGGGGATCCAGCTGCCCTGGTCAAGTGGGAGCGTGGAGAAGATCACGCCGGTCTCCGTGCGCTTGAAGCTCAGGGTGTTTTTGAGATTCTTGTGGACGTACAGCAGATCCCCGTCCCAGATCATCAGATTGAGCTTGTTGCGCGGGGCGGTCTGCGCGATGAAGCGCTCCACGGTCTCGAAGCGCTCACGCTCCGTACACGGCCCCTGCCGCAGCCGTTCATTGACCGTATCGAGCAGTGCCAGGAACAAGCGCTCCGAATCGGTGTCGCCGCGCTGCCGCCTGAAATACTGGTAATTGAGCCGCCCGGAATAGATCGTGCCGTTGTGGATGAGCGTCCACTCCCGTCCGGACATGTCCGTGCCGGTGTAGGGGTGGCAGTTCTCCTCCCGGATGCTGCCCACGGTGGCAAAGCGGATGTGCGCCAGCAATGTCTTTTGCGGTGTCAGGGAGGCGATGACCTCCTTGAGATAGGTGCTGTCGCAGGCACGCACGGGCTCGCGGATCACGGCACGGCAGCCGTTGCAGTCATACATCATGCCCCAGCCGTGCGGATGCCGCACGCTGTGGGAAAAGAAAGCGTTCAGATAATCCGCAGCTCCGATGGGGCGCTTTGCCGAGAAGCCAAACAGCTCGCACATGATGATCCCTCCTGATGAAATAGAATTATTAGCTTGCGTAGGGGTCCGGGACCTGGTCGCACAGCCGCACCCCGTCCAGACGCCGGAGCAGTCCGTCAAGGATGCGCTGCGGTGCCGGCTCCTCCCGGTAGAAGTCCTGCATGTCATGCAGGATCTCCCTTGCCCTGTTTTGCAGGGACGCGGGCGGCTCGATGAGCGCTGCCGCCTGATGCTCCCGGACGGCAGCCTCCTGCTGCTCCGGGGTGAAGGGGGCATCCTCGAGGGAGACAAGATAGAGCATGAGCAGATGGGCAAATTCCAGATCGTCCGCACAGACACCGGTCGGTGTGAGGGGATTGAGATCGAACATCCGAAGCTCGATGTGATCCACGCCGTTCTCGGCCAGGTTCTCCAGGGAATTGGCCCCCCTGGGCTTTAACCGGATGGGCAGGTACAGCTCGCTTGCCGAGAAGAGCAGCCCCTTGTTCAGGTACTCCCGGACGGAATCCGTGAAGGTGCCAAGATCCGTATGATCGAGCACGGGCAGGAACTGGTTCCAGTAGCCGCGCTCGGAGTTGCGCAGGGAGCTGTAGTGGCCGCGGACGGCACCGGCCTCACCGTCCGCATCAAGGGAACGGTCATAAACGGGACTTGCCGCCGTGAGCAGCACGAGCAGCCAGGAGTGGCGCATGAGCTGCCGGTAGAGCCGCAGATAGAGCGCATCGGTGAAAGCCTGCAGGTCCCCGTCGACGCCGTGCCAGCGCTGCAGGAGTTCTTTGGAGAACGAGAAATTGAAATGCACGCCGGAGAAGAGCATCAGCCGCTTGCCGTAGCGCTTTTCGAGCGCCTCCCGGTAGCTGCGCTTGTTGGAGTGATCGCCGGTGAAGCGGGCGATGGGAATGTCGGATTCCTGCGTAAAATGCGGTGGATTGCTGTAGAGCCACAGGGATTCGCCCTGTGCAGTGAGTACCTGCCGTGTACGCGCATCGAGTGCGGCAAGCGCATCGACGGCTGCGTACACGTCCGGACAGACGCCGGTAATGAGCTCGACCTGATTCTCGCAGAAATCCCGCGTGATCTGCTCATCGTCACCGAAGGGGTGGGGGGTCTGTGCCAGGCGTCCCGCAGCATCCACGCGCAGTGTCTCGCGCTCGAGGCCGAAGCCGCCGCTGTAATAGCAAGCATCATGTTTCATCATGTGGTCCTCCATCCTGTCATACCTTGCTGTTATCATTTTACCACCGAAATTCTATTTTGTCAATAGGATTAGTCTATATTTTGGATATATGGGACGCTATAGAAAAAAGTAATACCGTATAATCGGAAACTGTCCGGGGCAGACTTGACAGGAAGGGAGGTGGGGAAATGATCGGATTTCTGATCGGCTGCATGGTCGGCGGGACCGTCGGCATGACGGCGACCTGTCTGTGCGTGGCTGCCGGACGCTCGGACAGGGACCAGTGAAATTGCAAAGAACCTCTTGACTTATATGGAATAATGTGCTACAATAGATTTGCATGCTTTAACGTTTTAGTGCAATATCAAACAGAAAGGACTGAACGCATATGGAAATCCCATATAAGATCTATCTGAGCGAAGAGGAGCTGCCCCGGCAGTGGTACAATGTCCGTGCCGACATGAAGACCAAGCCCGCACCGCTGCTCAATCCCGGTACGGGACAGCCCGTGACGCTCGAGGAAATGAGCCAGATCTTCTGCACGGAGCTTGCCCGTCAGGAGCTCGACAACGACACGCCCTACATTGACATTCCCAAGGAGATCCTGGACTTCTACAGAATGTACCGTCCGTCCCCGCTCGTGCGTGCCTATTTCCTGGAGAAGGCACTGGGGACCCCGGCGAAGATCTACTATAAGTTCGAGGGCAACAACACCTCCGGCAGCCACAAGCTCAATTCCGCCATCGCACAGGCCTATTATGCCAAGCAGCAGGGCCTCAAGGGCGTGACCACCGAGCCCGGTGCCGGCCAGTGGGGCACGGCACTGTCCATGGCGTGTGCGTATTTTGATCTGGACTGCAGGGTGTTCATGGTCAAGTGCTCGTATGAGCAGAAGCCCTTCCGCCGCGAGGTGATGCGCACCTACGGTGCCAATGTCACCCCGTCCCCGTCGGAGACGACCGAGGTCGGCCGGAAGATCCTTGCCGAATTCCCCGGCACGACCGGCTCCCTGGGCTGTGCGATCTCCGAGGCCGTGGAGGCTGCCGTGTCCACAGAGGGCTACCGCTATGTGCTCGGCTCCGTGCTCTCGCAGGTACTGCTGCACCAGTCCGTCATCGGTCTGGAGACCATGGCTGCATGCGACAAGTACGGCATCGTGCCCGATGTCATCATCGGCTGTGCCGGCGGCGGCTCGAACCTGGGCGGCCTGATCTCGCCGTTCATGGGCAGAAAGCTCAGGGGCGAGGCCGATTATCAGATCGTTGCCGTAGAGCCCGCCTCCTGCCCGTCCCTGACAAGGGGCCGGTATGCGTATGATTTCTGCGACACCGGCAAGGTTTGCCCGCTTGCCAAGATGTACACCCTCGGCAGCGGCTTCATCCCGTCGCCGAACCATGCGGGCGGTCTGCGCTATCACGGCATGAGCAGCGTGCTGTCCGAGCTGTATGATGAGGGCCTGATGGAGGCAAGAAGCGTGGAGCAGACGGCCGTCTTTGAGGCAGCCACACAGTTTGCCCGCATCGAGGGGACCCTGCCCGCACCGGAGAGCAGCCACGCCATCCGTGCAGCGATCGACGAGGCACTGCGCTGCAAGGAAACGGGAGAGGAAAAGACCATCCTCTTTGGTCTGACCGGCACCGGCTACTTTGATATGGTCGCCTACCAGAAGTTCAACGACGGACAGATGAGCGATTATATCCCCACCGATGACGAGCTTGCCGCAGGCTTTGACAAGCTGCCCAAGGTTTGATCTGATTAAAAGCACCCTGGTACCACGGCGGTACCAGGGTGTTCTTTTATGGTGTTTTATACGAATCTCAAATCATTTCATCGAACCGATTTGAGATTCGTATTATGATCCGGCGTACCGTTCATGCTGTAGTGATGCACCTCCAGACGCTTCTCAAAATCCGCAAGGCACAGCGGCTTGTCGAAGAAATACCCCTGTGCGACCATGCATTGGTTCCCGCGCAGGATGTCTACCTGGTTCTTGGTCTCCACGCCCTCGGCGATGCACTCGAGTCCGAGCTCCTTGGCCATGGCGATGACGTACTTGAACATGATGCTCCTCGAGCTCCGGTCGTCGTCCCCGTCCATGGGCAGGAAGCTCTTGTCCACCTTGAGCACGTCCCAGGGGATCTCCCGGATCAGCTTCAGCGAGGAGTAGCCCATGCCGAAATCATCCACGGAGGTGAAGATGCCCATCTTCTGCAATCCGCTGACCACGCGCTTGAGGTCCCGGAATTCCACATCGGTGGTCGTCTCCGTCAGCTCGATCTCGATGTACTGGTGCGGCACATTGTTGCGGTCGATGATCTCCAGGATGTGCTCGAGCAGATCCACATCCATCATGTGCTTGCGGGAGAGATTCACCGAGACCCGGACCGCGGTCCTGCCCTCGTCCAGCCAGCGCCGGATGTCCCGGCAGACATGGTCGAGCATGTAGAAATCCAGCTGGCAGATGTCTGTGCTCTGTTCGAGCACCGGGATGAAGTCGATCGGCGGCACGATACGCCCGTCGCGGATCCAGCGGCACAGTGCCTCGGCACCGACCAGATCCCCCGTCTCCACATCGATCTTGGGCTGGTAATAGACCTGGAATTCCTCGCTTCTGAGCGCGGCAGGAAAGAGCTGCTGGATGCGCATGGTCCGTTCCTTGGCCGCTGCCGTGTCCTCATTGTAATAGACCACCGTGTCCAGTCCGCCGCTGCGTGCAGCCTGGGAGGCGGAGAGGATGCGGTCCATGATGTCCCCGGGACGTTCGATGGTGAAGTCCTCGGGCATCTCCAGCACACCGGTGTATGCGGAGATCAGGATGCGCTTGCCCAGCTCGGTGTCGTAGAGGACCGGGGCGCCCTTGAGTATCTTCAGGACGGTCTCGGTCAGACTGCTTTCAAAGATCGCCACGAACTGATCACCGCCCATACGGCAGATGATCCCGCGTTCACCGATGAAGGAATCGAGCAGCTCGTAGTACCCGCGCATCACGCGGTTGCCGCCGCTGCGGCCGATCTCCTGGTTGATGAGGGAGAAGTGGCGCAGATTAAAATGTACGGCCGTGTGTCCGCCGAGGCCGCTTTTGCTGTCCAGCTTTTTGAGATAGCGCATGAATGCGCGCAGGTTCCGATAGCCGACATCATCGTAGAAGGTCAGTCGCTCGACGATGGTCTGCAAACGGCTGCGGCTGAGAGAGCTGAGCACGGTGTTCATGATCAGGGTCACCCGCCGGCGTTCCTCCTCCGTGAGGTCCGGAGCGCCGTCGGTCATGTAGACAGTGCATTTTGCGATCGTGGAGGAGGGGGTGATGATCCGCCGGCATATGGCCACATGGCTCTTGCTGCCGTCGTCATAGCAAACAAAGACTTCCCCCTTGCCGGCCTGCTCGTGCCGGACGCTCTCATAGAACTCCGTCACGCCCTTCGAGATCCGCAGAAGCTTGCAAAGCCCCGTCAGTGCCTCGTTGATCGCCGAGAGCTCCGGCTGATCCGGATCCGTCATCACGGTCAGCAGCTGTTCAAGCAGTACATAGTATTCATCCGTCCGTTCAAGCGTCATTTCACATCACCCCGGCGCATTTTCAGGCCCTCCCCCGACTGCCTGCGGGCAGTCACATGGATTCTGTTTCTATCTGATATACAGTATATCACATGATCGATGAAATGTCAATCGAAAATGCGGATCCTACAGTCCTCGAACACCCAAATACGCAAAATTTTGGTATTTTGCACAAAACTGCTGTTCGGAAAATCAGCATTACGCTGATTTCTGGACGTTGAGGCGCCCTGAAGTTATACAGATCGTAGAATCAAGAGGATACCGGACTTGACAAACGCGCCCTTGTGCGGTACAATAGAACGGACAGAACCCGGATGCACACACAAACTGCATCCGACAGGAGGGATGGACATGGAAGAAGCACTGATCGCCACACTGCGGGAGCAGTGTGACCTGACGGACGCGCAATACCTTACACTGCTGTCCGGGGAGGAGTGCACCGAGCCCCTGCGTGCGGCAGCGGATGCCGTCCGCCGGGAGCAGTACGGGACGGATGTGTACCTGCGCGGACTGATCGAATTTACCAATTACTGCAAGAACGATTGCCTGTACTGCGGCATCCGCCGGAGCAATCCGAACGTGAGCCGCTACCGGCTGACGCACGAGGAGATCCTCTCGTGCTGTGAGGAGGGGTACGGACTGGGCTTCCGGACCTTCGTGCTCCAGGGCGGGGAGGACCCGTATTTTACGGATGAGCGTATCTGCGAGATCGTCTCCTCCATCAAGAAGCGCTGGCCGGACTGTGCCGTCACGCTCTCGATCGGGGAGAAGGAGCGGGCCAGCTATCAGGCGTATTTTGACGCCGGCGCCGACCGCTACCTTCTGCGCCATGAGACGGCAAACGAGGCACACTACGCCATGCTCCATCCGCCGGAGCTGTCGGGGGCATACCGCAAGTCGTGCCTGTTCACACTCCGGGACATCGGCTATCAGGTGGGAGCGGGGATCATGGTCGGCTCCCCCGGGCAGACTCTCTCCCACATCGTTGAGGACATCCGGTTCCTGCAGGAGCTGCGTCCCCAGATGATCGGCATCGGTCCCTTCCTGTCCCATCAGGACACCCCCTTTAGGGACGAGCCGAACGGGGAGCTGCATCTGACGCTCCGGCTGCTGTCCATTCTGCGCCTGACCTTCCCGCAGGTGCTGCTGCCGTCCACGACTGCACTCGGGACGCTCCACCCGCTCGGCCGGGAGCTCGGGCTCAAGGCAGGGGCGAATGTCATTATGCCGAACCTGTCCCCGATGCGTGTGCGCAAGAAGTACATGCTCTACGACAACAAGATCTGCACCGGTGATGAATCCGCCCAGTGCCGCAGCTGTACGGAACGCCGCGCCGCTGCCGTCGGCTACCGTGTCGTCACCGACCGCGGGGACGCCAAGGGATTCCTGCGCAGACAGTGACAGGTGCAGGAACGGAGAGCCCGTCTGCAAGTTCCGGCATAAGAAATTCACACAATTTTCGTAAAAACTATTGCAATTTTGTGAATGATGTGGTATAATGAACCTATTCATGGAGAACGTGTTCCGGATGTGACAGTCCGGACAGATCATGTAAGGGGGAACACCATATGAAACAGTACAGGAAATGGATGGCAGGGCTCAGTGCGCTTGCCATGCTCGCAGCCCCGGGGAGTCCCATGCCCGCATCGGCACAAAGTGCTGCCCCGGTGCGCAGCGCCTCCAAGGCGCATATCACGCAGCCGGCCATGGTCACCGTGCAGGATGCGCAGGAGGTGTCGGATGCGTACAAGGTACATATCGGATGGTTCGGCGATCTGGATCTGGATGACAGCCTGACCGTGACGGACATTGTGATCCTGCAAAAATTCCTCGTCGGGGAGACGCAGCTTCAGGATCAGCGGCAGTGGAAGTATTCGGATCTTGACCGTGATGATAAAACCAATGTCATCGACCTGACCATCCTCAAGCAGAGCCTTGTGACGGGCAGCTGGATCGAGGATTATGAATATACGGAGCCTGAGACTGAGCCGCCCACGGAGCCGGAGACCGAGCCTGCGACGGAGGAGCCGACACAGGCAGCCGATGAGGAATTCATCACCGCACCGCTCAGCACGCTGATGGGCTCTCTGCCCTCCCAGGGCGATGCAGGACTTGTGGTATTCTATGTGGACTTCCCGGACTGCAAGTATGATTATGATCCGAGCGTGGCCGATCTGACGGAGTACTGCTTCGGTGCCTCCGATCCGTCCGATCCGAATTACCCGTGCGACAGCATGTCCGGCTTCTATGAGACCTCCTCGAAGGGCGCGATGCACCTCAAGGGCAAGGTATTCCGCTATACCACAAAGGAGAACAAGTCCGCCTACGATTCGGACAAGGAGAAGCTGATGAACGAATGCTATGCCGCATTCGACAGCGAGACTGATTATTCCGCCTATGACATGGACGGCGACGGCATGGTCGATGCCACGCTCTTCACCGTTCCGGAGAAGGCCAACAATTCCAACGACGACTGGTGGCCGTGCGCAGGTCCGAGCTCGAGCACGATCGGCAAGGGCCCGAACGCCAGCTGGTACTACACGGGCGACCAGGTCAAGTATGACAACACGAACATCGGCTACATCATCACCGGCAATGCCGAGGTCAAGTCCGCATCGGACTATAAGAACTTTGTCGGCAGCTATCTGCATGAGATGGGCCACTGCATGGGCCTGCCGGACTACTACCTGTACTATTCGAGCGACTATGAGGGCTTCCACGGATATTATGAAACAGGCGGCATCGAGCTGATGGATGTGGACGCTTCCTGCGATTTCTCCGCCTTCTCCAAGCTCATGCTTGGCTGGTACCGGAAGAACCAGATCTCCGTTTATGACGCAAATGCCGGCGGCACGCAGACCTTCACGCTCAGCAATGCGCAGCAGTCCGAGGGCAACTGCCTGATCCTGCCGAAGGATATGCTTGATGACCGGTATCTGTCCGAATACATCATCCTCGAGTACATGACCCCCGATGCCAACAACAGCAACATCTATTATTCCTACGCATCGGCCGGCAACGGCATCCGTGCATTCCATATCCGGGCCGATGAGGTCGTGGACGGCTACTGGGGCGGCACCTTCAAGTACGAGAACGGCGGCGAGGCAACGAACGGCGACGACGAGGGCATCCGCCTGATCCGTATGGTCGGCGACAGCGAGGCCAAGTCCCTTGGCGGTAGGGCCGGCGGCGGCATCTACAAGACCGGCGATGTGCTCGACAAGAACGTTTCCGGCTTTGCCTGGTATGACAGCAGTGAGAACGAATCCGTGGATACGGGCTATTCCGTGACCATCGGTGACTGCGTGGACGGCAGCTATACCGTGACGGTGACGAAGAACTGATCACAAATCAAAGATCCCTTCATTCACGAGGAATGAAGGGATCTGTTTTTGGCGTCATCTGCGCATCTTCCGGAACTCCGTCGGGGTCATGCCTGTGAAGCTCTTGAAATGCCGCATGAGGTGGAATTCGCTGGAGTAGCCGCTGTTTTCCGCCACCTGCCGCAGGGGAAGATTGGTCGTGGTGAGCAGGGTCTTGGCGTGCTGGATGCGGGACTGTGCGATGTCGGAGGTCACGTTGGTGCCGAACAGCTTTTTATAGGTGTGCTGGAAGGCGGACTGGCTCATGGACAGCTCCCTTGCCATGTCCGTGACTGAGCCGATGCGCCGGACGTCCCGGTAGATCTCCTCGCGCAGCCGGATGAGTGCATCGAAATGCGGATTGGTCCCCTCCGGGATGCACTGGGACGGCTCGTGCAGGAGCCGGCTGAGCTTGTGGAAGAGAACCTGTAAATAGGCCTCCATGACCTGACGGCTGTAGGCGCCGCCGGTGTAGAATTCATAGGTCATCGTGCGGATGAGCGTGGACAGCTCGGCAATGGCGGGGAGCTTGGTCGGTACCCCGACCGGGATATCCAGCTCGTGCAGAAGCTCCTCATCCTCCCGCGTGACACCGAAATGGAACCAGTCGTCAATGTATTCCGATTCGCAGGCACCGTAATGCTCCGGCATACTGCCCGAGTAGAGCATGAAGGAGCCCGGCTGTACATAGTGCTCCATCCCGTCGATGTTGAACACCGCCTCGGTCTTGATGAGCAGAAACAGCCAGCAGTCGCCCATGCCGTAGGGGCGGTCGATGCAGAAGGTATTTTCGTGCGTGTGATGGTATCCGATGCTGTAAATTTCCATAATGCGTCACTCCGGTTCGCTGATTTGGGCGGGGACTGCCGCTGCGGGCAGAAGATTCCCTATGGATAGTATACCATACAATTGCAGAAAATGCAACCCTGTGCAGCAGAAATTTACAGAATATCCGAAATTTTTCTTGCATAATCCTCTGAAATATGGTATACTGGAACTGACGCCCGGCGATCCGGGCAGGAACGAAGGAGGAATTGCAAATGACCTACAAAGAAAGCTTCATTCAGTTCATGGTGGACTGCGGTGTGCTCACCTTCGGGGAGTTCACCCTCAAGAGCGGCAGAGTCGCTCCCTACTTCATTAACTGCGGCAACTACCGGACCGGTGCGCAGCTCGCCCGGCTCGGGGAGTACTATGCCGAGTGCATCCATGACCATTCGATCCCGGTGGAGACCCTGTTTGGCCCTGCCTACAAGGGCATTCCGCTGGCTGTTTCCACGGTCGTGGCACTGAGCAACCGCTTCGGGATCGATGTGAATTACTGCTTTGACCGCAAGGAGGCCAAGGACCACGGCGAGGGCGGTATGTTCGTCGGCAAGACCCTGACCGACCGCGAAAAGGTCATCATCATTGACGACGTCATGACCTCCGGCAAGGCACTGCGCGAGTCCATGCCCAAGCTCAAGAGCGCCGCCGATGTGGACGTGACCGGCATGGTCATCACCGTGGACCGCCAGGAGCGCGGCACCGGCAGCCTGTCCGCCGTGCAGGAGGTGAAGGAGGAGTTCGGCGTGACCGTCTACCCGATCGTCACCATGTCCGACATCATCGAGGCCATCCGTGCAGGGATCGTCCCCGGACAGGAATACCTCGACAGCATGCTTGCCTACCGGGAGCAGTACGGCGTACAAGGATGAGCTGACTGTGTGAGGGGAGCAGGCGAAGCCGTTCCCCTCAATATGTTTGCTGCAATGTAAATGAAATTTCCCTGATCCTGTCTTCCTATTGACAAGTGCCGGAACTTGTGCTATACTATCTACACATCCTTCATGAAACGAAAAAGGAGCACATCATGACACCCATCATAGAGATCAAACATATCACCAAGGAATTCAGGGTGCTCAACCGCCGGGAGGGATTGCGGGGGAGCTTGCAGGACCTGTTCTCCCGGAATTATAAGATCGTCCGGGCCGTGGACGACATCTCCATGGAGATCGGGCAGGGGGAGATCGTGGGCTATTTAGGTCCGAACGGTGCCGGAAAATCCACGACCATCAAGATGATGACGGGCGTGCTCGAGCCCACCTCCGGGGAGATCCTTGTGGCGGGCAGTGTCCCGTACCGCAGCCGCACGAAGAATGCCGGACAGATCGGCGTGGTATTCGGACAGCGCTCCCAGCTCTGGTGGGCGCTGCCGCTGATCGAATCCTTCCGCCTGCTCAAGGACATCTACTGCATCCCGGATGCAGCGTATCAGGAAATGCTGGATTTTTACCGCTCCCTTATGGACATCGAGCCCCTGCTGCACAAGCCCGTGCGGCAGATGTCCCTCGGGCAGCGCACGCTCAGTGACATCCTTGCCGCCTTCCTGCATGATCCGAAGATCGTCTTTCTTGACGAGCCGACCATCGGGCTTGACGTCGCCATGAAGGCGAGGATCCGCACCCTCATCCATGCCCTGAACCGGGAAAAGCACACCACCGTCATCCTCACCACGCACGACATGGGGGATGTGGACGCCCTGTGCCGGCGCATCGTCATCATCGATAAGGGGCGGATGCTCTATGACAATGACATCACGCATCTGCGCGGGTTCTTCGGTGCCTACCGGACACTCAAGGTGCGTATGGACGGTGATCTTGCCGCACAGGCCGCCGTCATCCGTAAAGAGCTCCCGGACTGCTCGGTGACGGCGGACGAGGAGTGGATCTCGGTGCTTGTCAATGAGGAGCAGGCGCGTGTGCTCGATGTGCTCGCACTGCTCCAGAAAACGCATGACATCCGGGATATGCAGCTCCAGGAGATCTCCACCGAGGAGGTCATCAAGAAGATCTACGAGGAGGGGGTACAGTGAAGCTGAAACGATATCTCACCCTCACCCGGGCCGGCATCATCGAATCCTTGCAGTTCAGGCTCTCGGCGTTCATTATGGTACTGGGAAATCTTTTGTATCTGATCGTGGTGTACTTCCTGTGGCGCTCGATCTACGACAGCGCCGGGACGGATGCCGTTGGCGGCATGACCTTCACGGATACGCTCATTTATCTGGTGCTGGCAACGGCGCTGTTCGGCTTTATGGAGATGTACGCCGTGTGGGAGATCGGACGGTCCATCCAGTCCGGGCAGATCGTGCTCGATCTGTTAAAGCCCATCCCGTACCGGCGCTACCTGTTCTGGTCGTATTCCGGGAGCTTTGTGACGCAGTTCTGCTTCACCTTCCTGCCGACCTTCCTCGTCGTAGCCCTCGTGACGCACGGAGCGATCCATTTCGGGCTGAACCTGCTGTTTTTTGTGGTATCGGTCGTGCTGGCCGTGTCCATCAATTACAGCATTGATTTCCTTGTCGGGACCATCTGCCTGTACACCGAGTCCATCTGGGGGATCAATATCATGAAGCAGGTCATCGTGCTGCTGCTCTCCGGAGCGACCA
Organism: Oscillospiraceae bacterium; assembly: GCA_017460955.1. GTDB lineage: Bacteria > Bacillota > Clostridia > Oscillospirales > Ruminococcaceae > UBA3855. The sequence goes on along the minus strand of JAFTZY010000038.1, from coordinate 33,648 downwards.
TCCCGCTGGCCTTCTTCCCGGCGGCCCTGCGGCAGGTCGTGAACTGTCTGCCCTTTGCCTCCATCTATAACGCGCCGCTCACGCTCCTGCTCGAGCCCCGTCCCGAGCCCCGCATGGTCCTTGAGACACTCGGGATGCAGCTTTTGTGGGCAGTGGTGATGAACATTCTGAGCAAGGGGTTCTGGCGCATCTCCCTGCGGCAGATCACAGTGAACGGAGGGTGAGGCATGGAACATCGCAGCTTGCGTTTTTATCTGAGGATCTACGGCAGGATCCTGGCGCAGGATCTCAAAAGCAAGATGAGCTACCGTGCGGATTTCATCATCTCCACGATCGGGATGCTCTTTACGAACATCGCCGGCTTCATCAGCTTCTGGATCCTCTTTGGCAGCTTCCCGTCCATTGGCGGCTGGCGCTATGAGGAGATCCTGTTCCTGTACGGCTTCTCGCTCGTATCGCTCACACCGGTGCAGTGCCTGTTCGACAACAACTGGAACCTGCGCTCGAGCGTCTATTCGGGGGACTTCATCAAATACTGCTTCCGCCCGATCAATCTGTTTTTCTACTACCAGTCGGAGGTGTTCGACATCAAGGGACTCGGGCAGCTTGCCTTCGGCATCGGCACGCTCTGCTATGCCTGGGGAAAGCTCGGGATCGCCGTCACGGTGCTGTCCGTGCTCAGGACCATCATCTTTCTGTGTACGGCCTCGCTCATCATGGTCGCGCTCCAGAATGCGGCCGCAGCGACCTGCTTCTGGATCCAGAATTCGTTCTATGTGCTCGATTTTGTGACCCGGTTCAAGGACTACGCCCGCTACCCTGTGACGATCTTCAGTCCCGTGTTCCGCTTTCTGTTCACCTTCGTGATGCCCATCGCCTTCATCGCCTACTATCCGAGTCTGGTGATCCTGCGTCCGGACGAGGTGCCGCTGCTCTCGTGGCTGTCACCGCTGTTCGGGATCGTATTTTTCTATCTGAGCTACCGTTTCTGGATGTTCGGTGCCATGCGCTACAGCGGCACCGGATCCTGATTTTCGACGAATGTAAGGGGGAGATCATTATGCGACCGATCAGATCCGCCGCGGCAGTCCTTGTGAGTGCCGTGACCGCCGCCGCCATGCTCCTGCCCGTGCTGCCCGCACGCGCACAGGAGGGGAGCGTTCCGTCGGGGATCGCCTACAGTGACATTGGCAGCGCCATTGAGAAATTTGCAGAGGATAAGGACTATGCGTCCTTTGAAACGTCCGTATTCTGCGGGGACGAGATACTCTACACCGGGTACTTCGGCGATGCCGACCGGGAAAACGGCATCCCCGCCGACGAGGAGACCGTCTATGAATGGGGCAGCGTCACGAAGCTCCTGGTCTGGGTGAGCGTGATGCAGCTGTATGAAAAGGGCATTCTCGACCTGGAGCGGGACATCCGGGACTACCTGCCCGAGGGCTTCCTCTCGAAGCTCCGGTATGACGAGCCGATCACCATGCTCGACCTCATGAACCACCGGGCGGGCTTCCAGGAGACGATGTACGAAATACAGGATCCCGACGAATCGGCGATCCGCCCGCTCGATGCGGCATTGCGCTATACCCAGCCCGCACAGGCCTTCGAGCCGGATACCGTGACCGCCTACTCCAACTGGAGCGCCGCCCTTGCCGGCTACATCGTGCAGAACATCAGCGGGGAGACGTTCTCCGATTACGTTCATGCCCATATCTTTACGCCGCTTGGCATGGAGCATACCTCCATCGCACCGGATTACAACGATGTTCCCTGGGTGCGCACGCAGCGCGAAAAGCTGCATTCGTATATCATCCTCGAGGCCTACGGGCAGAAGATCAACCAGCCGATGGATACGAATATGGTCTACATCCACCTGTACCCTGCCGGCTCCGCAGCCGGGACCCTTGCGGACCTGACACGCTTTGCCCAGGCACTCGCCGATGTCAATTCGCCGCTGTTCCAGGATCCCGCCACCCACCGGGAGATGCTCACGGCCACGAGCACCTACGGGGAGGGGATGGTCCCCCGCAACTGCCACGGCCTGTGGACGCAGCCGGGACGCGGCGTGCTGACCCTCGGACACGGCGGCAATACCAATTCGTGCTCCGCGCAGCTCGAATTCGATCCGGTCTCCGGGACGGGTGTGGTCGTGATGACCAACCAGTACGGGGAATCCACCTTCTGCGCCGGCATCCCGGAGCTGGTATTCGGCACGGTGGAGATGCCGGAGGAGGCACTGCCCGATCCGGGGAGCATCGCAGGGCTGTATGTGACGTCCCGCACGGATTTTTGCGGAGAGATGAAGCTCATGTCCTGCCTGTCGGGTCTCCTGCCGCTCACGGAGCAGAGCGACGGTGCGTACTCGGCCCTCGGCCTTGCACAGGCCCGGTCCATCGGCGGCGGGATGTATGTCCTTGAGCAGGACGGCGCCGTGACCGTCTGCGGCTATACGGACGCCCCGCGAAGGGCCGTGCAGCTTGCCTATATGGATTCTGTCAGGGATCCGGGCGCGGTGCCAAAGCTCCTGCTCCTGACTGCCTATCTCCTGATGGGATGCATTGGCCTTGTCTGGCTGATCGTCGTGGGGATCCGCAGGCTCCTCAAAAAGGGCAGGTCCTACAGCGGCAAGGGGATGCTGCTGGCAGGGCAGGGGGCAAGGTGCGTCTCCGCAGCCGGATGCCTCGGGCTTGTCCTGGTGTACGCCATGACCCAGGCGGGGATGACGCACGCAGTCACAGCCCTGTTCGGCGCGTTGCAGATCGTGTGCCTTCTTGTTCTGCTTGCTGCCGCAGTGTTCGGTGTCCTGAACCTTATGCGCCGCCGTGAGGACAGCGCCGGGGCCTCCCGCTATGTGCTCAGCCTTGCCGCCAATGCCGTGAGCATCGCAGCGATCTTGTATTTTGAGCTGTGTGTGTTCTGGATCTGATAAAAAGAGCATCCCGGTTTCCAAAACCGGGATGCGTTATTTTATTTAGGCCCAAGTCCCGGGAGAAACTCGAGCACCTCCAGCCCGTACTTTTCGGCAAGCCCCTCGCACAGGGACAGCCCCTCCGGATGTCCTACGCGGTCGGGGGTGTGGGCATCGCAGCCGATGACGGCGCAGCAGCCGGCCTCCCTGGCAAGCTCCAGAAACCGGGGCGTCGGGTAATGCCGTCCCTCGACCGCACCGAGGAGATTGATCTCCACAGGATGCCCGTGTGCGGCAAGATACCGGCACAGCCTGCTGTACTGCACATCGTAGGCCGCCGGATCCCCGGTGAAGTTGAAGAGATCGGGGTGCGCAAGGTAGGCGTAGGCACCGCTTTCCATCGCCTCGATGCACAGATCCACATAGCGGGCAAGCGCCGCCTCGTCGTCACTCGGAAAGCCCGTGTAGGGCGCGAGCGGCTCACGCTGCGTGAAATGCTCCCCGAGTATGCAGTAATCCACAGGATACGGCGCGAGCAGACGCTGCTGTGCTTCCATAAGCTCCGGGATGTACTCACATTCAAAGCCGATGTAGATCGTGATGTCGTCCCTGTACCTCTCCCGCAGCCGCAGAAGGCTCGAGAAATAGCCGTCGAGCTCCTCGGGCAGCATGCGGGTGCCGGATACATAGCCGTCCGGGTACACCCACGGACAGTGGTCGGAGAAGCCGAGCACACGCAGACCGCGTTCGATCGCTGCTTCGACATAGGCCTCATCCTCGCCCGAGGCATGATGGCAGCGGTAGGTATGGGTATGGTAATTTGCAAGCATGATGGTTCCTTTCTGGCAGTGATTTTTTATGGTATGCCCTTTACAATCCGGCCGGAATATGTTATAATATGTCTGGAATACATATGGTCCAAAAGCGGGAGGATGCTATGGCACATACAAGAGAATGCCCGAACTGCGGCGCTGTTCTGCGGCTGACGGGCGACAAAAAGAAGATCGTCTGCGAATACTGCGGATTTGAATTTGAGACGGGCTATCAGAGCAGCAGCGACATGGCCGCACAGGCAGAACGCATGGCCTACGCCAGACGGCGCGGGGAGCTGCGGGCCCAGGAGGAGGTCAAGGGCCGGCGGAATGCCCGCGTGGCGCTCGGCTGTTTTGCGGCGATCGCCGTGTTCCTTGCCGTGGTGTTCGTGATCGTGCTGCTTGTGGGGATCCTCAGCGGCGGCTCCGGACAGGAGGTCGTGGAGACCGGCTTTGCAGGGATGGATGAGCGGACGATGAAGCGCGTGCATGAGCATACCGTCTCGGTCATTACGAACAATATGGCCGCGATCCCCAAGCGGGATTACAAGCTCGAGGAGGAGACGATGTACCTCCTCGTCGCGGAGGACACCGAGGAGAAAACCAACTACCTCTACGATGTCTACAAGGGCGATGTCACAAGATCCGACGGCACGCATATGACCGTGTACCTGGCCGTGTACTACAAGAATTTCCACTCCGAGGGAAACGGCGAATACACGAGCGACTTCATCATGTGGGAAGGGCATTACCTGTCCGCCGGGGATTACAGCCAGCTGTTCTCCGCCTATGAATCCCTTGAGGACCTCGAAGCGGCCTTTGCCGAAAACGAGCGCACCGCCGGGATGACGGTCGAAGCCTACAAGTAAAGAGACACCCTTGAGCACCCTGTATCAGCGGGGTGCTCGTTTTTACATTTCGGAAGCTTATCGCAAAAGCCTGTATTTGAGCATGGTTAGATCGGTGACCGTCACTGCCGCATCGCCGTCAAGGTCGCAGACGGTGACCTGATGAGCGGAGAGTGTCCCCAGGCGCACAAGGTATTTCTGCACGCCCACGGCATCGACAACGGACAGACTGCCGTCCCCGTTAGTATCACCGGCGACCCACGTCGGCGCACTGGGCGCTTCATAGGCGGCATGGTACACGCCGTCCTCCGAGCTGGAAAAGCTTGCCCGGAGCTCCTGCTTGGTCGTCATCACATCCCAGCGGATGAGACAGGTATACCCCCAGTTGCAGTCGGCATAGTACACGGTATCGCCCTCCACAGCGGTGATGAAGATCGAATGTGCATCCCCGTTGATGCGCAGGACATCCCCCGCCTTGAGCGCGGACAGGTCCTGGTCCTTGTCCCATTGCGTGAACAGCTTGCCGTACATATCATATGTCAGCTTGTTCGCAAAGCCGTAGCACTGGATGCCATAGAAGCCGTTGCAGCCGCAGCTGCCGTCATAGGGCGTTTCGTCGCAATTGTCATGGTGCGTACACGGATGATCGGTGTAGCCGTCAGGGTTGTTCGGCATCCCCTCATGGTTCCAGTATTTTCCTGCCGGGAATTTCTCCCGGAGCACATCGAGTGTGATGTTCCCGGCAGCGGATGCCGGTGCGGTACAGGAAAGGGCGAGCGCGGCGGTCAGAACTGCTGCCGCACATGTGGACAGAATACGGTGTTTCATGAAGATTTCCTCCCATCTTGTGATACTTCTATAAGCCCCCATACTGCCGTAACGGTCTGTATGCCGTCGGATAGGTCCGTGACAGTGCAGGTCCCGTCCGAAAACGGGAGGACCTCCGGCTCACCGCCCCGGATGCACCGGTCGAGAATGAGATACACCCGCCCGCTCCCGTCCTCACACAGCGTATAACAGACGGACAGCATCCCCGTGCCCACGAGCAGGAGTGCGGGCACATCGAAGGGGCGTGCCGGATCGGGCATCACCCGTCCTGTCCCGGACGCTCCTGCGGCGTCAGACGGCGGATGACCCTGCACGGGTTCCCGGCAGCCAGGCACCCGTCGGGAATGTCGCGTGTCACGACGCTCCCCGCGCCGATGATGCACCCGCTGCCGATGGTCACGCCCGCGCAGACCACCACATTGCTCGCAAGCCAGCAGTCGTCCCCGATGGTCACGCTCTTGCCGTACTCGATGTCATAGAGCGCCCCGTTCTCCCGCACGCGCATCCGCCGGGGGAGAGGATCGAAGAAATGCATGGCCGTTGCGATCGTGCAGTTCGGACCGATGAACACATGGTCCCCGATCGTGACAGGGCAGGTGTCGAGCACCGTGAGGTTGAAATTGGCATAGAAATACTTGCCGACACGGGTGAACACCCCGTAGTCGAACTGCACGGGCCCCTGGAGATAGGTGCCCTCCCCGTGCTCCGGGAGCAGGGCATCGAGGATCTCCCGTCGCTCCTCCTCCTGCGTTTCAAGGGTCAGATTGTACTGCTGCGAGAGCCGGTGCGCCCGGATCCGAAGCGCGGTGAGCTCCTCATCCGTCGGATCGTAGGGCTCCCCGGCAAGCATTTTTTCACGTTCCGTCATAGCCGGCATGCCTCCTTTATGTAGCATTGGATATACTTATTATAGCATATCTGCCTGTTCTTGTCAATCGGAAAAACAGCCGCCCGGCAGGAATGGAACCATTTTCCAGGCATACAGCGCCCGCAGCTTCCCATACTAAGGACGGAGGTGATGAAGATGACATCCAAGGAATTATTGTATCTTGAGGATGCACTCGGACACGAACAGTACTTCCTGACCAAATGCAGGGAAGTGACCGCACAGCTCCAGGATCCGGCACTGCGCCAGTGCCTGGAGCAGATGACGCACCAGCATCAGCAGCTCTATACGAGCCTGCACAGGATGCTCGGCTGAGGAAGGAGGCACACAATGGACGACCAGAATCTGATGGAGAACATGCTGCTGCTCGAAAAGGGCGTATGCGATCTGTACCTGCACGGTGCGATCGAATCCTCCACGCAGGAGATGCAGCAGACCTTCAAGACCGCACTGAACGAATCCCTCGGCATGCAGGAGCGCATCTATGCCGAGATGTCTGCCAAGGGCTGGTACCAGCCGGATACCGCCGACCAGAGCAAGCTCAATACCGTCCGGCAGAAGTTCGCCGCCTGACACACCCCGTCACCGCTCTTGTGTTTAAGAGCGGTGATTTGATTTATTCACGAAATGTTCAGGAATATTTTTGGAAAAAGCTTGAACTTTCTGTGAATCCGTGCTATAATCACAGTATAAACAGATTGCAATATTACGGGCAGTATCGTGACGGAGCTGCCCGGGAAATGAGGGGTATGTATGAAAAAACGGACTTCGATGCTCCGGCGTGCAGCGCTCTGTCTGACAGCAGCATGCGTTGCGATGGCCGGAATGCCGCCGGTGCAGGCGGATGCCGCTGCGTTCTCCCGAGTGAGCGTCCACGATCCTTCCGTGGTCAAGCTGGAGGACGGCAGCTACTACATCATTGGCTCCCACCTGGGTGCCGCACGCTCGGAGGACCTGATGAACTGGCAAAACGCCGCCAATTCCGATCAGGGCTCGACCAGGACCACATTTTTTGGTAACATCTATACCGACCTTGCCAAGCCCGCTGCCTGGTCCTCCACCTCCAGTGACTACGATCTGTCGGGCAATCTGTGGGCGCCGGACATCATCTGGAACCCGCAGATGAACAAATACTGCATGTACCTGTCGGTCAACGGCGTAGACTGGCATTCGTCCATCGTCCTGTGTACAGCGGACAACATCGACGGGCCGTATACCTATGTGGATACCATCGTGTATTCCGGCTTTGAGACGAATCCTGCGGATGCTGCCAACAGCTACAAGAACACCGATGTCGAGCGTGTGCTCGGCAGTGATCCGGACCTGTCCCGGTATCTGACAAGTGCCGGGCGCTGGAATGCCGAGTACGGCACCAACGCCATCGACCCGTGCGTGTTCTACGACGAGGGCGGCAATCTGTGGATGGTGTACGGCTCGTGGTTCGGCGGCATCTTCATGCTCGAGCTTGATGAGACGACCGGCCTGCGCGACTACAATGTCACCTATCCGTATACGGCCAATTACTCCGACCCCTACCTTGGCACCCATGTGGCGGGCGGCCACTGGGCATCGGGTGAGGGCCCTTACATTGAGTACATGACGCCTCCCGGCAGCAATAAGGGGTACTACTACCTGTTTTTGTCCTACGGCTATTTCCACCCGAACGGCGGCTATAATATGCGCGTGTTCCGCAGCGAGAACCCGGCCGGTCCCTATGTGGACCAGAACGGCAACAGTCCGATCTGCCTCAAGGGGACGGACAACATCGGCGGCACCGTCGGGGAGCGCCTGATGAGCAATTACAAGTGGAGCTGCAACGGCTACAGCTTCAAGGCGCAGGGCCATAACAGTGCGCTGATGGACGACGACGGGAAGCTCTTTGTCATCTATCACACGAAATTCGGCGGCCTTGGCCTGTTCCATGAGGTGCGCGTACACCAGATGATCATGAACGAGGACGGCTGGATCACTGCCTCCGCCTATGAGTACAACGGCGAATCCCTTTCCGCCGACGGTCATACCATGGAGGCCATGGCGGGAGATTACGAATTTCTTGTCAACACCCTTGACCAGGGGTATAAAACCGACTGGAGCGATGCCGAAAACAACGACACGACCGTGGGACTTGCCACGCCCGTTTCCGTCTCCCTGAACAAGGACGGCAGCGTGACCGGCGACATCACAGGCAAGTGGAGCGTTACAAGCGGTACGCCCTACATGAGCATCACCTACGGCGGCACGACCTACAAGGGCGCGTTCCTCGTGCAGCAGGACGAATCCGATGCCATGGTCACGAGGATGACCTTCACGGCGACCGGCAACAACATCTGCGTCTGGGGCAGCAAGAAAACCGCCTATGACATCACCGAGGATCTGGTGGACCGTACCGCCTCGGGCAGCAGGCTTGTCTATGCAGCCGATGCAGATGCACAGCCGACACAGAGCATCCGCCTGGGCGATACCGATCTGCTCGACGGCGTCTCCTACACCATCACCAACCGTTTCAGCGGCAAGGCACTGGACGTGCCGGGCGGGCAGGCCGTGGAGGGGACTGCCATGCAGCAGTGGAACCTGACGGGCGGCAGTCACCAGGAATGGCGCATCAGTGAGGTATCAGACGGCTGGTGCCGGATCTCCTCGATGAAGGATGAGACCATGTGCCTTGGCGTGCAGGGCGGCTCGGCCGAGAATGCAGCCGTCATTGAGATCGAGCGCTACACCGGCGCGGACAGCCAGCTGTGGAAGTTCGTGCAGCAGAAGGGCTGCTACGGCATTGTGAGCAAGAGCTCCGGCGGTGCTTCCGGCATCGACGTATACGGCTGGAGCGAGGACAACGGCGGTGAGATCCGCCAGTGGGAATTCTGGGGCGGCGACTGCCAGCTCTGGACCCTCACACCCGTGCATCCGGCAGTCAATGCGCACAGCTATGCTGTCAGAAGCGTCCTGAGCGGCCTGTTCCTCAGCAGCGCCGGCACCGGCCTGAGCCAGCTTGGAGAGCCGCAAGGCTGGACGATCACCCCGGAAACGGACACTGCCTGCTCCGTGCGGACAGCGGACGGCCTTGCCCTGACGATCGCAGACGGTGCAGACGGCACGGACCTGACGCTGGAAGCCTACACGGGCGATGCATCCCAGCAGTTCCGGTTCTATCCGAATGCCGACGGCTCCTACACCATCCTGACGGAGGCCTCCGGTGAGAAGTCTGCCTTTGATGTCTACGGCATCAGCAGGGAGAGCGGCGCGAAGATCTGCCAGTGGAGCTACTGGGGCGGCGAGGGTCAGCATTGGGTGCTCGTGCCCTACACCGAGGAGGTCCCCGAGGATCCGACCGAGGAACCCACCGAAGCACCCACCGACGCGCCGACGGATGCTCCCACCGAGGAGCCGACTGACGCACCTACGGACGCTCCCACACAGGCACTGACCGTGACCCTCTGGGGTGATGCGGACGTGGACGGGGACTGCGACATCATCGATGTCATCTGCGTGAACAAGGACCAGCTCGGCTCCTACCAGCTCGATGCACAGGGCATGCTGAATGCGGATGTGGACCGCAGCGGGACCATGAATTTCACGGATGCCGTGAATATTATGAAAGCGCTGGTGGATCTGGCAACACTGCCCGTGGCATAAAGCAGACAGCCCCCGTTTCAGACGGGGGCTGACTTGACACCCCGCCATATTTCTGGTATAATATTGATAGTCCCCGTTTGGCGGGGGCGGGAAAATGCATCAAAAACGGGGAGGCAAGTATCATGTATCAGTTCCAAACGGAAAAAGTTCTGGAGGATCTCATCACCTGGGTGAGGGACTATTTTGCACAGGCCGCACCGGGGACCCCGGCGGTCATCGGCATTTCCGGCGGCAAGGACAGCTCCGTCGCAGCCGCAGTCTGTGTGCGCGCCCTGGGGAAGGACCGGGTGATCGGCGTGCTCATGCCGCAGGGGGAGCAGGCGGATATCGCCTACAGCCGCCTGCTGGTGGATACGCTGGGGATCAGAAGCTACACCATCAACATCGGCGGCACCGTGAGCACCTTCATGGAGACACTGTCCGCGCATATGGAGCCGTCAAATCAGGCCATCGTCAATACGCCCGCCCGCATCCGCATGACGACGCTCTATGCCGTTGCTGCCTGCGTGGGAGGCAGAGTCATCAACACCTGCAATCTCTCCGAGGACTGGGTGGGGTATTCGACCAAATTCGGCGATGCCGCCGGGGATGTGTCGCCCCTGTCCGACCTGACCGTGACGGAGGTCCTGCAGATCGGCGAGGCACTCGGACTGCCCCCCGAGCTTGTCCACAAGGTCCCGATCGACGGACTGTGCGGCAAGACGGATGAGGAGAACCTGGGCTTTTCCTATGCCGAGCTCGATACCTACATCCGCGGCCTGACTGACCTGTCGGACAAGCCGGCGCTGAAAGAGAAGATCGACCGGATGCACCGGAACAATCTCCACAAGCTCCAGCTCATGCCAAAATTCGTCTATCAGCCGGAGAATGCATAACACAAAAAAGAAAGCAGCCCCGTTCCTCACGAACGGGGCTGCTTTGTGTTTCAGCCTGCGATCTTCTCCCGCAGGGCCGTCAGGTCGTTCTCATCGACGGTGTAGTCCCTGTAGACATCCATCAGATCGATCTGCGCTTCGTAGATCTTGAAGTCCTCATAGGTGTAGTAAAAATAGTCATAATTGTAGCTGTCATTGCCGTGCCGTGTCAGGACATCCTTGGAGGAAAGCTCCAGATACCTCTCCAGAAGGTCGGCATCCTGCACATCGATCACACCGTCCATGTTGATGTCGCCACGCTCGCAGTCGTAGGCCCGGTTGACATACTCGCGCTCGAGCCGTACCTGCATTTTAAGCGCCGCAAGGTCGATGACATTGACAGCGCCGTCACCGTCCACGTCCGCATTTACGAGCACATTTCCGGTCAGGAAGCCCGGCCCCGTCACATGGCGCTCGAGGAGGGCAATGTCCGTTGCATCGGCGATGGTGTCGTTGTTGACATCTCCCCTGACATCGCTGTCCCCGTCAAGGGCTACGAAATAGTAGCCGTAATAGTAGCTGTTCGAGGATGCGAAGCTCTGTGCAGTGGAGCCGCGGTAGCCGTAGATGACAGTCCCGTAGGGGAAGGTGTATTGGTTCCAGTAGGAGCTGTTGCTTGCGATCTCGGCCTCCCTGTTGTAGATGGTCACCGAGCGCAGGGAGCTGCACTCCTGGAAGCAGCTTTCACGGATGGTATGCACGCTCTCGGGAAGTGTGACATTCGTCAGGGATTTGCAGCCGCGGAAGCAGCCGCCGTAGCTCTCGTTGTAGAGCGCATTGTACTCTCCGAGCTCCGTCACCGTGTCGGGGATCGTAATGTCTGTCAGGCTTTCACACTCTGAAAAAGCGGCGGAACCGATCTTCTGTAAGGAGGAGGGCAGGCAGATGCCGGTAAGGCTGGTGCAGCTGTAGAATGCGCTGCTGGCGATCGTTTGCATATTGTCCGGGAGCGTGACGTTCTTCAGATTCTTGCAGTAGGAGAACATGGATGCGGACAGCGCAGGCAGTCCCGGTGCCACCTCCACGGATTCAAGGTTCTGACAATTGTTGAACATATTGTTGCCGGGCTCAGGATCGGAGGGCTCCTCATCATAGTAGGTGATATTGGAGGGCAGTACCAGCTTCCGGATTCCGCTGGAAGCAAATGCGCTCTGTCCGACCTTGCAGCCGTCATTCTCTGGCAGATGCAGGGTCTGGAGACCGCTGCAGCCATGGAAAGCATAGTCCCCGATACCGGTCACACTGTCCGGCAGGTTCGCCACATCGAGCGATTCGCACTCACTGAATGCGCTCGTTTCGATGCTTTGCAAGCTCTGTGAGAAATGGATGTCCTTGAGGCTGTAGCAGCGGTTGAAGGCCCGCTCGCCGATGGACGTGACCGTATCCGGCATGGACACATATTCGAGATTGACACAGCTGTCAAATACCGAATTGCCGATGCGGGTGATCGGGTTGTCCGGGTCGCTGTTTTCGATATAGACCTCCAGGATGTCACGGCTCATATTATAATAGTCCGGATCATAGAACACCTTGAAGGTACCGTAATCATGGTTGAAGGGCGAATAGCCGGTGTTATAGCTGCCGGTCGCCGGGAAATCCGGGATCTCACCCGTGCCGTAGATGTACAGAAAGCCGTTCTTGTAGAAGATGTAGTGTACATCGGATTCCCCGATGGTGCCGGTTTCCCACACCTGCAGCTCCTCCGGGACGGGGGAGGTGAATTCCTCGGTGATCTCCATGTACTGCTCGTTGACTGTGGTCTCCTCCGGCTCCGTGGGGGCCTGCGGGGAGGTGATGCTGCCGTTCTCGGACCGGATGATGTCGATCGTCTTTTTCCGGCTGTTGATGTAGAAACGCTGCGTGTATGCCGCATAGCCGTATTCATCCCGTATGGTCAGCACATGACTGCCCCGTGCGCAGTAGAATACGCTCTGTCCGCCGGAGCCCGTTGTCAGGGACTGCCCGTCAATATCCGTCGTGACACCCGCACAGGGGTTGCCGGCTTCGTCCTTGACATTGACCGTGAGCTTGTAGGCACGGTTCGGGCACTCGCCAAGGCCGAAGCCCACCGTGGGCGAGAAGTACCAGTCAAAAAGCGGGATGGTGACAGTCGCTACATTGGCCTTGAGCTCGATGAGCAGTACCGTGAGCTTGAAGTTCACCTCAAAGACAAAGCTGCAATCTCCCTCGATACAAAAGCCCTCGCAGCAGTGGATCGAATCCTCACTGGTGTCCGCCACGATGAGGACATTGGATTCTGCATCACCGTCCTGCACCGTCAGCTCCACAAGCGTCGCGGTCAGCTTGACACCGACCTTGCCCTCGAGCTCGGCGGAGACGATCTTGTCATTGATAATGCAGATGGTCGGGTTGATGCTCACGCCGACAAAGACCTCACCCTCGATCTTGAAGGTTGCCTTGCCGTTGTCACGGTCGAGCGAGTGGTAGAACTGCGGCATCGAATCCGTATCGGAATCATAGGAGAAGCCGATCTTCGGGGTGACCGCATACTTGAATTCCACCTTGGCCTTGGCCTCGAGCACGAACTTCGGCTCAAAGCGCACCAGAAGTCCCGGCACACCGGTCGGCACGCAGATGTAGGCAAACGGCTGCGTGAGATCCACATTCTTTTCGGCCTTCACCTGTGCGGAGATCGTCACGGGCATCTTGATCGAGATATCCACGTTCGTGTAGCCAAAATACTTGTAGAAGCTGATCTCCATTGTCAGACCGAAGCTGACCGTGGCCTCCACATGTTCACCGAACTTGACCGGGAAATCAAGGCTCACGCCCCGTTCAAGCTGTACCTCGCTGTCATCGTCCGCCACCCGCTTGAGGGTGAATTCATCGGTGACGCATTCGCCCGGCTCGACCTCGGCATCCGAGAGGTCCGCACTTGCCTCGATCTTGATGACATCGAGGATGTCGGCGATGTTTGTGTCATCGCCTTTGAGGATGAGCGTATCGCCGTCCGTTTCGGCGGAGACTATCTCCACAGCGATGATGTCCTCACCGGACTGTGCAAAGAAGGGCTGTCCGGGCGTGAGGGCACACAGGGCCTCGTCCGGATGCTCGAACACGAAGGTGTTGCTGTCATAGTCGGCCGAAACAAGGGCATTGGCATCCCCGGTGGTGTCGGCAATGACCGTATCCTCGCTGACAACGAGGAAGTTGGTTTTCTCGGAATCATCGAGATTGATGACCTGCTCCTCCGGGAAGTCGGAGATCTGTGCCTCCATGACCTCTCTCATCTGCCGGGTGTGGGTCGTGAGCGTGAACGGCGCACACAGAGGATTCCCGAACAGATCGAGGAGCTGCGCGGAGAGATAGTAAAACTCGGGCAGACAGGCGGCATCGAGCTGCACCTGGGTGAGGACCTCCTCCTCATCCGGCTGCACCTGTGCGGAGGCAGTGGTAAGGCATGCCCCCTCCGGGTCCGAGAGGAGGGAGACCTCCACCGTACACGGAAGGGTCTGGGTGCTGTACACCGTGGCGATCCCGGACTGCGGGTCAAAGCCGATCTCACCGATGAGGAAGGTCCCGGCGGCATACTGTGCCGTTTCCTCCCGCGGCTCCGTGCTCCCCTCGGTAAGCTCCGTGAGGTACCCGCCAAGGGAGTTCTCGCTCATAAGCTGTGTCTGCGCGTCGAATCCGGGCTTTTCCGGGTCACTGCGCTGTACGGTCTGCACGGCGTCCCGATCCGGTGCCGGAGCGCCGAGCGGCGCGGGCGCACAGGAGGCCAGGCAGCCAAACCCCAGCACAATGGCGGAGAATCCGGCAGCGATACGTCTGAAATTCATAAAGACTGCTCCTTTCGTCAGATTGCTTGCACCTACAGTATACCATATTTTTCTATGGATTGCAAGGGGATGCCCAAAAAAACGAGCATTCAGAAAATCCGACAGCATCCGACACGTCCGTACCGAAAAGAACGGAGAATTTTTTGGCATTTTGCCATCTTGACATACAGCGGTTCCTATGCTATACTAATACATGGGTCCGGGATGACCGGATACTATTTTCTATGCTCTACACAAATCGTCCCTTTCCGCATAAGCGGAGAGGGACGATTTGTTTTCTGTGCAGGGAATCCCTTATGCCGGATCACTTCTTCTTTCTGCGTTTGAGGACCTTACCGACCGTGAAGGCCACAGCCAGTCCTGTTGCTGCCGCGCCCGCCAGCGGAATGGCAGCGCGTCCGAGCCGGGATGGGCGTGCCTTCTCCTCCGGTGCAGCCGGTGTCAGTGCGTACGGATCCTCCGGGAAGCGGGACGGATCGTAGACAGGGTGCGTGTCCGCCGTGGGGATCTCGGCAACATCGAGGTCCATTGTGCCGCCCTGGATCTCAAACTCCAGGATGTGCCAGCCGCGGTGCAGCTGCTCGACTGCCAGGAAGCACTCCCGGAAGCGGCTCTCCCGGACGCTGTAGTCCTCGGAGTACAGATCGCCGTCGAGCCATACGGACATGTGCAGTCCCTCGGCCCGGCCGATGAGGCGGATGCCGCTGCCGTAGAAGCGGATCTGCGCCGCGCAGCCGTCACTGCCCTGTGCGCAGGTGCGGTGGAAGAACTGATACCCCGCCATGCCCTGTAGGCTCCAGCGGCTGATCTCATCCTTGATATAGCGTACTTGGGGTGCCATGCAGTCAAAGCGGTAGCAGTAGAATTCCGGGGAGAAGGGCAGGGGCTTTGCCGTGATCTCTGAGAAGCGGTTGCGGTAATAGGCACTTTGCAGCCACATCCTGCCGCTGCGGACGATCGGCCGGTCATCGAGCTTCTGCTCATGCACCGAGTGCCCGTCCACAAAGCACATCAGGAGCGTGCCGATCGCGCAGATGCCGAGCCTGTGGACGCCCTCATACTGATACGACGGCGTATCCCCGGCAGCGAGCACCTCATCCATGTAGCGCATTTCCCAGCGCCCGTCCGCATACAGTCTTATGGAAAAGCCGCATGCCGAGCTCTCCGGGCAGGTCACGGCGCTGTTGTAGCGGATGCCGAGCGCGGCGTAATTCTCCGGCGCAGGGTCCGCAAAGACGACCTGTGCCGAAGCCTGGTAATCCGCCCAGCTGTCATCGCCGAAGCTTGTCAGCGGATCGGGCGTGCCGCGGAAACGCCAGTTGGTCGGCAGGGCATCATGCAGGATCTTCTGCTCCAAGAAGATGCCCTCCGGCGTGTGGACCAGCTCAAAGGCGCCGCCCTGATCGGTCGTGTACAGGGGCGCACCGTCTCGGCCGGAGAGGAGCGCCTGTGTCATACCCATGGTGTACGGCAGTGTGAGCCGTGCGCGCTCCGGGATCCTCGCACGCAGCTGCTGCGTACCGCATACACCCGAAACATCCATGGTCGTTGCCGTCAGGATCGAATGCGGGCGCACGACCACCGGGAAAGCCGCCTCACCCTTGACGGCATGCATGCGGATCTCCTGCACCACCCGGAACCAGTTCTGGTCGATGTGTGTGCAGTCGCTGCTGCCGGCCGTCTGCACAAGGGCAATGGTCTTTGGCAGGGCATCGAGTCCGCGCAGGGTGACAAGGTAGCTGCGGGGCTGGTCGCTGTCGTTGGTAAAATGCATCGTGAGCTGCGAATGGTCCGGGGAGAGAAGGGTCATATAATTGTGGGTGGTGTTCCAGATCACATGGTTCTCCTCGCCGTCGCCGAAGCAGGCATCATCCACATACTTCCATCCCGGCGCTGCAAAGCGCGTGAAATGCGCAGCCACCCACAGGCCGATGTCCACGCTGTAATGCCCGGACCACGGTTCGTTGGCCGTGATGAGCTGCTTGGGCGCATAGCACGAGCCGTCATAATAGCCGCAGACCGGCGGCTGGAATTCGTACATGACCATGTGGCTGTGCGCATAGGCATTGATGATGCGGTTGGCCACATCAATGGCACCGTTCGAGCCGGTCAGGCCGTTGTGGTCGGCACGGCAGGAGAGGGAAGGCACACCGCAGGGGGCAATGCCCTCGCTGTACCAGACCTCCTTGTGGTAGGTATTGTGCATCGTGGCGACATTCTCGTCGGCATTTGTCGTGTAGTGCAGCCCGATGACATCCACGGCCTCGCGCAGTGCATCGGAGAGCACCATTTCAAGTGCAATGGTCTGCGTGCCGACCTCATCGGAGGCCACGATCCGGATGGCGCTCGTATCAAAGGGCGCATCCTTCTTAGCCTTCAGATGCTCCGCAAAATAGAGGAGCCAGTCCGTATCGGTACGGTCGGTCTCATTGGCATCGGGGCTGATATAGTCAAAGATCAGCCCGTAGGTCTCGTAGGCGGCAAGGAGTGTTTCATAGTACCACGAAAAACGCGCAGCAAAGCCGGCCTCCCGGCTCTCTTCGAACGCCTTGGTGACCCAGTGGGGCTCACCCCAGCGCAGCAGATCGAGCGTCAGCGCGGGGTTGAGCTTCTTGGCATCCGCCGCAAGCCGGAAGCCCGCACCGCGGGTGACATCGGCCGTTTCATCGGCCGAACGCATCGTGCAGGGCTCCGTGCCGGAGGAGGAATTGATGTCCGCCCCCAGCTCGAGCTTGAGATGGGACAGTCCCGCCCCGTAGCCCGGCTCGAACAGCAGCCGCAGGATCTCCTTGTAGACCTGCGGGAACTGGTACTTATAATCCATCAGCAGCCGAGACGAGCCGTTCCCGGATACGCAGCCCAGCCCCCGGAATACGGCGGCGGGGTTCTCATTGACGGCCGAAGCGTCCACAACGATCTGCCTTGGCATTTCCATGCACTGGTCCCTCCTTATGGTGTATCGGAATTTTTCTCCGGGACGGCGATCAGGAATTTGATCTTCTTGCCCTCCTCGGTAAACATCTTCTCATGCTCCGTCTCAAGATTCTCCGCAAACCCGGAGGCATGCAGATCCCTTGTCATGTAGGTGACCTGAAATCCCGTCTCATCGAGATATTCGAGCGTTTCCTCGAACAGCTCGTCATCATCCGTCTTGAACCACAGATCCCCTTTCAGACAGGGTTTGTACTGCAAAAGCAGTCTCGGGTGCGTCAGGCGGCGCTTCTTGTGCTTTTTCTTCGGCCAGGGATTGCAGAAATTGATGAAGATGCGCTCCACACGGTCGTCGCTTCCGAACGCCTCCTCCATGTGGGAGATGTTGAAGATCATGATGCGCACCTGTGCATCGGTCATACCGTGCTCCGAAAGCGCGGCCTCGATCTTTCGCTTGGCAAGCACGAGCATCTCGTTCTTGATGTCCACCGCCAGGTAATTGACATCCGGCCAGTGGGTGATGGCCTTGGCAGCAAAGCCGCCCTTGCCGCAGCCAAGCTCGATGTACAGGGGCTTGTCATTGTGAAAGACCTCGTTCCAGTGCCCTTTATTGGCAGTGGGCTCGGCAATAAAAAAGGGACAGGCCTCAAGCTCGGGTCTTGCCCAGGGTTTACAGCGGATCCTCATCGGATTCCTCCTTCATTTTGATCTGCGTCACAGCGTGACCGTGACACTGCGCCCCTCCGGTGCATATGCCTCGAAGGTGACCCCTGCCAGCTGCAGCATCCGCTCGGAGGCGAGGATGGCATCGGTCCCGGCGTACTTGTTTTCGAGATAGACCACCCGGCGGATGCCGCTCTGGATGATGGCCTTGGTGCATTCGTTGCACGGAAAGAGCGTAACATAGAGCGTGCAGCCCTTCAGGCTGACAGCGGCGCGGTTCAGGATCGCATTGAGCTCGGCGTGGCAGACATAGGGGTACTTCGTGTCCAGGAACGCCCCCTCGCGCTCCCACGGCATGAGGTCGTCCTCACAGCCGTTGGGCATGCCGTTGTAGCCGACGGAAACGATCTTTTGCTCGTCATTGACGATGCATGCGCCCACCTGGGTGTTGCTGTCCTTGCTGCGCTGTGCAGAGAGCAGGGCGATGCCCATGAAGTAGGCGTCCCAGCTCAGATAGTCCTGCCTTTTCATAAAAGCCTCCATGAATGAGTATGCACAGCCGTTTTTTGGCGGCTGTGCAGACGGGCAATGCGTCCGCTTGTGATACGGGCACTGTCTATCGTGTGTAAGGGATCAGTCCACCGTGCTGACATCCTCGGTGAGGGAATCGGACGGTGCGGGCTGATGTGTCTTGGGTGCGGGCGTGACCTCGTCGGCAACGCCGAAATCATCCAGATCGTCAAAGTCCTCCTCCCCGGCCTTGAGCGCAGCCTCTGCCTCGGCGGCAGCAGCAGCCGCTGCTTCAGCAAGGGCATTGGAAACACTTGCCGGAGCCGGTGCGGGCTCGGGAGCCGGGGCCGGTGCGGGTGCGGGAGCGGGTGCCGGAGCAGGTGCGGGAGCTGCCTTGGGGGCAGAAGCGGGCTCCTCGGCATCGTCCTTGACCTCTGCATACATCTCCTCGTCCGTCAGAGCACCTTCGTTTGCCAGCTGCTTCTTCGGGATCCTCTTGAGCGGGGAGTATACGAATTTGCCGCAGGAGGCGGTTGCCTCGTTGACAACGCCGATCTGCTTTTCACACAGGATGCGGCCGCCGTCCTTGGTGCGCTTGCCGTACTGACAATAGTCGCACTGCGGTGTAATGTTCTTATTGAAATAGTCAGTTTTCTTCTTGAAAATATCAAAAAGACCCATGGTTACCACCTCATGTTTCAAAATTACTATTATTATAGCACAGTTTTTGCCGTTTGTCCAGTGCTTTCTATAAAAAAATCCTCAGCTGGACAAAAGTGCAGTGTCCTTTTGGAGCCTTTGCTTTTTGTTTGTCAATGTTTTTGTGAAATTTCAACAATTCATATCGCTAAATCACTAAAAAACAAGACAGTTCATACCAGGTATTTTTCTTGGATTTTGTCGAAATTGTGCAAAATTCACAGAAAACAGACATCCTGTTAGTGTATAATGCGGATGGATTTTTTGAAACGATTATGTTATAATATTATCAAGCATGTAAGTGTCTAAAACAGAAAGGCGTTTTGTCCTTGCGTGCAATACAAAACTGGGAGGTTACACAATGGCAAAGAAAACGACTGTTCCTTTTAACGGTACAGCGCAGCAGGCCGAGCAGTTGATGGCGGTCATTGCGGAACATCGTGATGACAGAGGCGCGTTGATGCCGGTGCTGCAGAAGGCGCAGGACATCTATGGCTATCTGCCGATCGAAGTGCAGAAGATCATTTCTGACGAAATGGAGATCCCGCTCGAGAAGATCTACGGCGTTGTGACATTCTATGCACAGTTCTCGCTGTTTCCGAAGGGAAAGTACAACATTTCTGTCTGTCTTGGCACTGCTTGCTATGTAAAGGGATCCGGCGATCTGTATGACAAGCTTCAGGAGATCCTGAAGATCGGCGGCGGCGAATGCACTGCCGACGGGAAGTTCTCTCTTGAGGCATGCCGCTGCATCGGCGCATGCGGTCTGGCACCGGTCATGACGGTCAATGAGGACGTATACGGACGCCTGACCACGGATCAGCTTGAAGGGATTCTGGCAAAGTATGAATAAGTGTATCCGGCAGAGCTCTTCTGTGGATACCGATTGATACGATCATCCGGATAATTTACATAACAAGGAGGAAAAATACATGAAATCGTTGCAGGAAATTCAGGCGATTCGTGATCAGATGCATCCTGAGCTCGAGCTGCGTCATGTCGGCTCGAAGGAAGCAAACAGTAAATACGAAAGACATGTGCTGATCTGCGGCGGTACCGGTTGTACCTCTTCCGGTTCGCTTGCGATCGAAAAGGCACTTCATGAAGAGATCGACAAGGCAGGTCTGCATGACAAGATCCAGGTCGTCAAGACCGGCTGCTTTGGTCTGTGCGCACTCGGCCCGATCATGATCGTGTACCCGTCCGGCGCATTCTATTCCCGCATTTCCGCAGAGAACATCCCGCAGATCGTGCAGGAGCATCTCATCGGCGGCAAGCCCGTCAAGGAGCTGCTGTATGATGAGACCGTCACCGATGACGGTATCAAGGGCCTGAACGAAACAAGCTTCTACAAGAAGCAGCATCGTGTGGCACTGAGAAACTGCGGCAACATCAACCCCGAGGACATCACCGAGTACATCGGCAAGGACGGCTACCAGGCACTTGCCAAGGTCATCAACGAGATGTCCCCCGAGGATGTCATCCAGACCGTGCTCGACTCCGGCCTGCGCGGCAGAGGCGGCGGCGGCTTCCCGACCGGTATGAAGTGGAAGCTGGCCCGGACCATCGTTCCGGACGCCGACCAGAAGTATGTATGCTGCAACGCCGACGAGGGCGATCCGGGTGCCTTCATGGACCGCAGCGTGCTCGAGGGTGACCCCCATGTCGTACTCGAGGCAATGGCCATTGCCGGCTATGCCATCGGCGCCTCCCAGGGCTACATCTACGTCCGTGCAGAGTATCCGATCGCCGTTGACCGCCTGCGTATCGCCATTGCCCAGGCAAGAGAGTACGGCGTGCTCGGCAAGAACATTTTCGGCTCCGATTTCAGCTTTGATATTGACCTGAGACTCGGCGCCGGTGCCTTCGTCTGCGGCGAGGAGACCGCCCTGATGACCTCCATCGAGGGCAACCGCGGCGAGCCCCGTCCGAGACCTCCGTTCCCGGCAGAAAAGGGCCTGTACCAGAAGCCCACGATCCTCAACAACGTGGAGACCTATGCCAATATCCCCCAGATCATCCTCAACGGCGCGCAGTGGTTCGCCGATTTGGGTACTGAGAAGTCCAAGGGCACCAAGGTATTCGCCCTCGGCGGCAAAATCAAGAACACCGGCCTTGTAGAGGTACCGATGGGTACCACCCTGCGTGAGGTCATCGAGGAGATCGGCGGCGGCATCCCGAACGGCAAGAAGTTCAAGGCTGCCCAGACCGGCGGTCCTTCCGGCGGATGTATCTCCCCTGAGAACTATGACGTTCCGATCGATTACGACAACCTGATCGCCATTGGCTCGATGATGGGCTCCGGCGGCCTGATCGTTATGGACGAGGACAACTGCATGGTGGACATCGCCAAGTTCTTCCTCGAATTCACCGTTGACGAGTCCTGCGGCAAGTGTACGCCCTGCCGTATCGGTACCAAGAGAATGTACGAAATGCTCGACAAGATCACCAAGGGGCAGGCATCGCTCGAGGATCTTGACAAGCTCGAGGAGCTGTGCTACTACATCAAGGCTAACTCCCTGTGCGGTCTCGGCCAGACGGCTCCGAACCCCGTTCTGTCCACCCTCAAGAACTTCCGGAACGAGTATGAGGCGCATGTTGTCGACAAGAAGTGCCCTGCCGGCGTCTGCAAGGATCTGCTCATGTTCCAGATCCATCCGGAGAAGTGCGTAGCCTGCGGCCTGTGTGCAAAGAATTGTCCGGTCAACGCGATCGCAGAGGGGGATGTTCCCAGTAAGAACCCGAAGCGCAATGCGTTCGTGATCGACACGACCAAGTGCATCAAGTGCGGTGCTTGTATGGATAATTGCCGTCCGAAGGCAATTACCAAGGGCTAAGGAGGTATCGGAGATGGCAGATATTAATGTAAAAATCAACGGTATTGCAGTTTCTGTTCCGAAGGGTACCACCGTTCTGGAAGCTGCACACACGGCAGGCGTGGAGATCCCGACGTTCTGCTATATGAAGGAGATCAACGAGATCGGTGCATGCCGTATCTGTATGGTCGAGGTCAATGAGGGCAGGGGCCCGCGTATGGTGGCAGCCTGCGTTTATCCGCTGGCATTCGACGGCACTGAGGTGCTCACCAACTCCCCGAAGGTCCTCGAGTCCAGACGCAAGACCCTCGAGCTGATCCTGTCCACCCATGACAAGAAGTGCCTGTCGTGCGTGAGAAGCGGCCATTGCGAGCTGCAGTCCCTGTGCAACGAGATGGGTATCGAGGACGAAAACGCCTATGCCGGCGAGAAGCCCGAGTATGAGGTGGATGATTCCGCTGTACACATGTACCGCGACAACAACAAGTGCATTCTCTGCCGCCGCTGCGTGGCTGTCTGCTCGAAGTGGCAGGGCGTGGGTGTCATCGGCGCCAACGAGAGAGGCTTCAAGACCTTCATCGGCTCCGCATTTGAGATGGGCCTGGGCGAGACGAGCTGCGTATCCTGCGGCCAGTGCATCGCTGTATGTCCCGTCGGCGCACTCTCCGAGAAGGACTATGTGGATGATGTATTCAAGGCAATTGCCGACCCGACCAAGCATGTGATCGTGCAGACCGCTCCGGCAGTCCGTGCAGGTCTCGGCGAGGAGTTCGGCTACCCGATCGGCACCAATGTCGAAGGCAAGATGGCCGCAGCACTGCGCCGTCTGGGCTTTGATGATGTATTCGATACCGACTGGGGCGCTGACCTGACCATCATGGAGGAGGCCACCGAGTTTGTGGACCGCTTTACAAACGGCGGCACACTCCCGCTCATCACCTCCTGCTCTCCCGGCTGGGTCAAGTACTGCGAGCACTATTTCCCGGATATGACCGAGAATCTGTCCTCCTGCAAGTCCCCGCACCAGATGCTGGGTGCCGTTGCAAAGACCTACTATGCCGAGAAGATCGGCAAGAAGCCCGAGGACATCATTGTTGTCAGCGTGATGCCCTGCACTGCCAAGAAGTTCGAGTGCCAGCGTGACGACCAGTCCGCTGCCGGTGTTCCGGATGTGGATTATGTACTGACGACCAGGGAGCTGGCAAGAATGATCCGCCGTGCCGGCCTGAAGTTCACCGCCCTCCCGGACGAGGACTTCGACAATCCGCTCGGCCTGTCCGCAGGTGCCGGCGATATCTTCGGCGCGACCGGCGGCGTTATGGAGGCTGCTCTGCGTACTGCTTACTGCTGGCTGTCCGGCAACAATGAGGAAGTTGTAGAATTCCATGAGGTCCGCGGCGTGGATGGCATCAAGCGCTCCACGATCAACATCGGCGATACCGAGATCAAGGTCGCCGTTGCCTCCGGCCTTGCCAATGCAGGCGAGCTCCTGCGCCGTGTACAGAGCGGTGAGGAGAAGGTGGACTTCATCGAGATCATGGCATGCCCCGGCGGCTGTGTCAACGGCGGCGGTCAGCCCCAGCAGCCCGCAAGCGTGCGCAATTTCGAGGATCTGCGTACCCTGCGTGCCAAGGCACTGTACGATGAGGACAAGGCCAAGGCCCTGCGTCTGTCCCACCTCAACAAGGATGTACAGGCACTGTACGATGAGTACCTGGAAAAGCCAGGCTCCCACCGTGCGCATGAGATCCTGCACACCACCTATGTCAAGCGTTCCATCAACTGATCAGATCCCGATGCCCCGGTTTTTGCCGGGGCATCGTCCGTTATCAGCGGATCTGTCAGTTTTGGCACTGATTTCAAGGGCATCTTTGTAAAAAATCCAGCAAAGTATTGACAAAAAAGTTACAATGTGTTATAATGAAAACGGTTGGTGAAACACCAGCAAGATTTTTACTGCGGACATGCAAGTCCGCTAAGAAAGGATGATACCCATGAGCTTTATGACAATCGTAGACGTGTATGGCAGAGAGATCCTTGACTCCAGAGGCAATCCGACCGTAGAGGCTGAGGTTACCCTGGAGGATGGTACCGTTGCAAGAGGTACTGCACCTTCCGGCGCATCCACCGGTGAGTTTGAGGCACTCGAGCTGCGTGACGGCGATAAGTCCAGATACCTGGGCAAGGGCGTACAGAAGGCTGTTGAGAACATCAACACCGCTATCAAGGACGCTATCGTAGGCCTGGACGCTTCCGATATCTATGCAGTTGATGCTGCCATGATCGCTGCTGACGGCACCAAGGACAAGTCCAAGCTGGGTGCAAATGCGATCCTCGCAGTTTCCATTGCAACTGCAAGAGCAGCTGCCACTTCTCTGGATATTCCGCTGTACCGCTTCCTCGGCGGCGTACAGGGCACCAAGCTGCCGGTTCCGATGATGAACATCCTCAACGGCGGCGCACATGCTGACAGTGCCGTTGATACCCAGGAATTCATGATCATGCCCGTCGGCGCTCCGTCCTTCAAGGAAGCGCTCAGATGGTGTGCAGAGGTCTTCCACAAGCTCAGAGCACTCATCAAGGAGATGGGTGACGTGACCGCAGTCGGCGACGAGGGCGGCTTTGCTCCGAACCAGCTCAAGAGCGATGAGGAAGCCATCGAGAAGATCCTCGAGGCCATCAAGGCTGCCGGCTTTGAGCCTGGCAAGGACTTCATGATCGCTATGGACGCTGCTTCCTCCGAGTGGAAGAGCGAAAAGGGCAAGGGCTTCTACAAGCAGCCGAAGTCCGGCAAGGAGTTCACCTCCGATGAGCTGATCGCTCACTGGGAGGCTCTGGTAGACAAGTACCCGATCATCTCCATCGAGGATGGTCTGGATGAAGAGGACTGGGAAGGCTGGCAGAAGATGACCGCCAAGATCGGTTCCAAGGTACAGCTCGTTGGCGACGACCTGTTCGTTACCAATACCGAGAGACTGTCCAAGGGTATCTCCCTGGGTGCAGGTAATTCCATCCTCATCAAGCTCAACCAGATCGGTTCCGTATCCGAGACCCTCGAGGCCATCAAGATGGCTCACAAGGCCGGCTACACCGCAATTTCTTCCCACCGCAGCGGTGAGACAGCTGACACCACCATCGCTGACCTGGCTGTGGCTCTGAACACCTGCCAGATCAAGACTGGTGCGCCCAGCAGATCCGAGCGTGTGGCTAAGTACAACCAGCTCCTGAGAATTGAGGAAGAGCTCGGCGCTTCCGCAGTATATCCGGGCATGGCTGCTTTCAACGTCAAGAAGTAAGCGCGGACATCCTATAAGCAATGACGGAGGCACCCTTTGCGGGGTGCCTCCGTTTTTCATTCCATGAGCCGCTCGCGGATCCGCTGCATCCGGATATCCCAGGCAGCACTCTCATCCGCACAGGTCTTGAGCTCCGTGGACAGCATGTCCAGCTTTTCCTGCGGCAGGTCCTTTTTATAGCGCAGTTTGTGTTCGAGGCTTGCCCAGAAATCCATGGCGATCGTGCGCAGCTGGACCTCCGCCTTGACACGGCGCTTTTCATGCTCAAGGAAGATCGGGACCTCCACGATCAGATGCAGGCTGCGGTAGCCGTTGGCCTTCGGGTGCCTGATGTAATCCTTCTGCTCGATGAGGAAGATGTCGTCCTGCTGCAAAAAGCAGTCCGCAAGCTTGTAAATATCATCCAGGAATGAGCAGACCACGCGGATGCCGGCGATGTCGTAGATCTCCTTCTCCATCGCGTCGAGCTGCCGGGGGATGTTCTGCACAGCCATCTTGCGCATGATGCTCCCGTAGCTTTTGATGCGTGACTGGATGAACTCGATCGGATTGCTCTCGCCGTCGAGCGAGAACTGCGCATCGAGTACCCGGAATTTCGTCTCGATCTCCATGATGGCACATCGGTAATAGGTGAAAAACTGCTGCACCGGCATCATGTTTCCCTCGAGCAGGGAAATGAATTGCAGCTCCGTGATCTCGGTATCCGTAAGATCCGGCCGGAACACCCGGCTCTCCGGGAAGGCAGGTCGCTTGGTATCTGGCATGGATAGCTCCTTTCTGTTGCTGGCTTTCCTGATGTTTTATCGCCGTTTCCTGTATATTCTTTGAGGGACTTGACTTCATGGGCGGCATGCTGTATAATGAAACCAACATGCTTCAAAGGAGGGATGGCGAATGCCTACATTTTCCGTGGTGATCCCCGCCCATAACGAAGAGGACTACATCGTCGGCTGCCTGCGCGCAGTGCGCCATGCTGCTGCAAGGGTGCAGCCGCAGAGCGTGGAGGTCATTGTCGTGGCCAACCGCTGTACGGACAAAACGGCAGCGCTTGCCGGACGCTGCGGCGCACGGTGATCGAGGATGACAGCCGCTGCATCGCCAAGGTGTGCAATGCCGGGATCCGTGCGGCAAGGGGGGAGATCCTTGTCACGGTCGATGCCGACAGCAAGATGACACCGGATTCTCTCCGTGAGATCCGCCAGATGCTCCGCAGCGGCCTGTACATCGGCGGCGGGAGCCGCTCACGCTTTGACAGGATGTCCCTTGGGATCGCGGTGACCGCGGTCTGCGTGGCAGCGCATTTGGTACCCGTCATGCTCCGCAGCCGTACACCGCTCTCGGGCGGGATGTTCTGGTGCTACCGGCGGGATGCTTTGCGCATCGGCGGCTTTGACGAGAGTCTTGTGAGCCTGGAGGATATGGACTTTGCCGTGCGGCTCAGCCGTCTCGGCAAGCGCTTTGGCAAGAAATACGGCACCCTGCGCAGGTCCTGCATCGTGACCTCAAGCCGGAAGTTCGACACCTTCGGCGACTGGTACCTGGTCCGCCGCCCCGATCTGACCCGCCGTCTCTTCACCGGACATGACCGGGAGGCAGCGGACGGATTCTACTACAACGTCCGCTAAAAGGAGGGAAGTATTATGGCGATCACGATCCGGCCCATGGAGCCGGCGGAATACCCGCTGCTCGATACCTTTTTATACCATGCAATTTTTCTCCCCGAGGGCGTGGAGCCGCCGCCCTTTTCGATCGTGGAACAGCCGGAGCTGCGGGTCTATACGCAGGACTTTGGCACCTCACCCCATGACAGGGCCCTTGTCGCCGACAGGGACGGGGAGATCATCGGGGCCGTCTGGGTGCGCATCATGGATGACTACGGCCACATCGATGAGGACACCCCCTCACTTGCGATCTCCCTTTTGCCCGCGTACCGGGGGCAGGGGACCGGCACCGCTCTGATGCGTGCGATGCTGCACGAGCTGCGTGAGGCGGGCTATGCGCAGGTCTCCCTCTCGGTGCAGGCGGCCAATGCAGCCGTGCGCCTCTACAAAAGGCTTGGCTTTACCGTATTGCGTGCGCAGGATGAGGAGCTTATCATGTGCTGTACGATCCGGTGACCGGGAAGCTGCATCGGTCCCTGTGCATTGCCGCCCTTCCCGTGCAGATAGATCACGATACGTTCCATCACGGTTTTTCCACTCCGAAGAATCGCCATAGCATCCCGCAAAGAACCGGATGCTATGGCGAAATGCGTTTATCCTATGCCTGCACGGGAATTACATCTGTGCATTGAACAGTGCGCTGAGCTTGTAGACAACATCCTCGGAGTCCGCATCGATCGTGGCGGCCTCGTTGATCTCGGAGAGGGTCCCGAGCTCCGAGAGGTCGGCATTGTAGCCGATGGTGTAGACGGGAATGTTGAGGGAGCCGACCACGCCGCTGATGTCCCGGAGGCTTGCACCGACATTGGTCTCGCCGTCGCTCAGGACAAAGAGCATGAGCTTGGCATCCGGCACGGTCTCCTGCGCTTCCCGGAGCATCTTGATGCCCTGCAGCACGGCATCATAGGTGCAGGTGGAGCCGGAGGCGGTCAGATCCTGCACGGCACCCGTAAAGTAGGAGCGCTGGTCGAGGTCGAACTGTGCGATCGGGAGATTGACCGTCACGTCGCTGCTGTAGGAGACAAGGCCGATGTAATTGTTACTGTTGATGTACTGGGATGCACTGATGAGGGATGTCTTGAGCCGGTTGAGCGGGTCGCCGCTCATGGAGCCGGAGACGTCTGCGACAAAGACGGCAACAACGGGCTTGCCGGAGTCCTTCTCTTCCTTCCACAGCTGCTGGGCATTGAGGAGCGTCACGGCATCGAATTCCGGTTCGTTGGCACTGTATTCGTTCATCTGGTTAAAGCCGTACTTGGAGGCCGCCTTCTGCTCACTGTCGCTCAGGCAGTAGGACGTGAAGGTCTGGAGGACCTCCTCCTTCTCCAGGCCGATGTTGCCGACCTCGTAGAGCGGATTGTCATGCCGCACACCGAAGGGGATGAACTTGTACTTCTTCTGGAGCGAGGAGTCGTTGCTGTAGGTCTGGTACTCCATGATGCATGCATTGAGCGAGCCGCTGCTCATGGCCGTGCGCATCTGCTGGGTCGTGTAGCAGACGAAGGGGACGTTTGCCTGGAATTTCTGGAAGGAGCTGACAGCCGAGGCACTGAGCGGATCGCTGCTGTCAAAGCTGTAGAGCGAGGAGACCAGGAAGTTCAGACCCGTGGAGCTGGTGTAGGGGTAGGTGTAGCCCATGGAGACCTTGCCGTCCATGGTCGCCTCCGTGATCGTCTCGATGGTGATGTCCCCGTAATCCGCCGTCAGGGTCTTGATCATATCATCCGCAAGCAGGATGCCGGCTACATTGCCGACCAGACGGTCCGTACCGAATTCCGTGCTCAGCTCCGCGCCCTTGGATTCGGCCATGGCGCCCCACATGGAATTGGAGGGCGTGTAGGCATCGGGGAGGTACTTGCCGGATACGATGTAATCCGACGCCATACCCGAGGAGATGTTGCGTACGGAGACGGACATGGTCTGTCCGCTCGAGGTGCGGTTGCGCTGGGAATTGAAGGCCTTGGCTGCTTCGTTGAGCCAGCCGTCCGTACCGCTGCCGGCCTTCTCAGGGGAGGCAATGATCTCGATGTTGACCTGACCGTCACCCACGACCGTCAGGGGGTACTCGGAGATCTCCGGCAGGCTGTTGGCCAGGTCCGTGCCGGTGAAATCGACGGTTGCCTTGCGGGGCGTCGTTGAGGTCACATTGACATTGCGGAGCATGCGCTCCATCTTCTTGGTGGCCTCCTCCTCGGAGATCTCGTAGCTGGTCTTGCCGAGATTGCTCGTCACAAAGACACCCAGTCCGATGGCACCGGCTGCCACAACAGCGATGCCGGCGAGGATGCCTAAGGTCTTGCCGTTGGAATTTGTGTTTGCCATAGCTTCTCCTTGCTCACATGAAGAGCGGTGCAGGGACTCTGACGGATCAGAAGTCCTCGGGGTTGGAACGCAGCATCTGTCCGGACTGGCCGGGCATCTCCTGCAAATTTGAAACAGGACGGTCATCGCGCAGCTCACGCAGGGCATTGGTGATGGCCTCAAGATTGAGCGTTTCCATTTCCTTGGAATCGCCGATCTGGGAGATCTCAATGATGAGATTGTCATACTGGGACAGGAGCTGCTTGTTCTGTCCGAGGACATGGTGCAGAAACTCGCTGTGCATCTGGTAGCGGGACTGCTCGTTCGGATCGAGGATGGTCATCCGGTTGAGGATCTTCTTCATATTCGTCAGAAGCGCACTTTTGACATCATCGCTGACGGACAGGAAGGGGTTATCCTCCTTGCGGGCATCATCACCGAGCAGCGCACGCAGCGCGGTCTGCTTCTGGTAGAACAGATCGAGCTGACGGATGGCCATGGCGACCTCCTGCTGGAAGGGATGGCCGGACTGCTGCCAGTATTCGAGTGCCTCACGGTAGTCCTGTACGGAGTGCAGCTTGTCGGGCTGGTAGCGCTTTTTCCTGCCGGAAAAGGTCAGGATACAATAATTGACGCCGATGAAGGCAGCCGCACTTACGACACCTGCGATCAGCGCCGGAACAGGCTGCGCCCCCAGATTGACAAGTCCTCTGGAGTACAGTATGATCTCCAGAATCACGAATGCCAGGTTAAAGACGGCAAGCCCGATCAGTTTGTTGGATTTCAAGAAAGCCTTCCTCCCTTCAAATAGATCTGCAAGGGCATTGGATCTTCATAATATAATCTTCGGTGATATTATAGCATATTTCCTTGGAAATGTCAAGGGATACACGATGCGGCACGCGGAAATCACTTTTACAATACGGTGACAGTGCTCCTACAGTTTTTTACTTGATTCTCAAAGGAGAATGTGTTATAATAGAATAGATCAAACAGAAGGAGGGATCACCTTGCAGCCCACCGGCACCCGTGAGGAAAAGAAGGTCGAATATCTGGAGCTCATCTACGACCTGATCTTTGTCTATATCATCGGCAGGAACAACTCCCTGCTGCACCATGTCCATGACGGCTTCATCGACGGGACCATGTTCCTGGCCTACATGCTCTGCACCCTTGCCGTCATCCAGATCTGGAATTACACTGCCTACTATATCAATCTGCACGGCCGCAACGGTCTGCGCGACCACGTTTTTCTCTTCATCAACATGTACCTGCTCTATTTCATCGGGGAGGGGACGCGGGAGCACTGGCAGGCCTACCAGAACCAGTACCATGCCGCCTGGGCGCTCATCCTCCTCAACATTGGCGTGCAGTACCTCATCGAGCTGAGAAATCACCGCGGTCAGCCTGCCGTAACCGCCGGCATCAAACGGATGGCAGCGATTTTGCTGACGCAGAGCGTGATCGTGATCGCCGCACTGCCCTTTAGCGAAACAGTGCATTCCTGGTGCGCTGTGGCAGCCATTGCCTTTGGCATGATCGCCACGAACCTCTCCGGCCGGAAGACGGACCCCGCCGCCGTGGATTTCTCCCATCTGTCCGAGCGGGCGATGCTGTATGTGGTCTTTACCTTCGGTGAAATGATCATCGCCATTGCCGGCTATTTTGAAGGGGAGATCACCTGGAACCGCATCTATTTCTCCCTCATGGCCTTTCTCATCGTCACCGGGCTCTTCCTGAGCTATGGCACCTTCTATGACCACATCGTGGACCGGGAGATGCGCACCGACGGCCTGACCTACATGCTGCTCCATATCTTCATGATCTTTGCACTCAACCACATCACCACGGGACTCGAATTCATGCAGGACGAGGAGATACGGCTCCTGCCCAAGCTGCTCTTTCTGATCTCCTCGCTCGTTCTGTACTATGTATGCCTGTTTGCGGGGCTGCGCTACGCCAAAAAGCGCTGCCGTCCGGACAAGCGCTTCGTTCTCATCATGGCGGGCATTGCCGCAAGCTTCCTTGTGCTGATGATCGTGCTGCGCCGCTTTATGCAGGTCAATATCGCGGTCACCGTTGTCTATGTATTCGGGATCTTTCTGCTGCTGCATTCCATCAGTCTCCGCAACCGCCGGCATGCCGCAAAGAAAAGCCCATAACGGAGTACCACCCTGAAACTGCCAACACACACCTGCGGGCGCGGACATGCGCCTTTGCATGGAGCCGTGGATACGTTTGTGGAATTCTATGCCGGCGGGGAGCGGATGTATACCTATACGCCGGAGCAGCCGAAGATCGGTGGATGAAGGAATATGCCGCTGCATAAAAAAGCGCCCCGAAGGCAAAGGCGGGTACTCGTAAAGAAGTATTTATGATTTGAAGATAAGGTTGCGTAGCCTCGGCGGTTACGCAGCCTTTCTCTTTTTGTCGTATTTCATGCTGTCAGTGACAGCAGTCGTTACGGCAACATTAAAACGATAGTGGATCTCGATCTCCTGAGTGCGATGCCCACTGCTTTTGTCAGGAGCATGGACAAGGATCTTTTCAATCAACTCATGCATGATCTCAGGTGTAAGCTCCGTGATATGCCATATTTCTGTACTGCCTTGATGAAAGCTGTCACATCGCTGACTTCTGTTCAGCATTCTCAATATATGCAGTAAGCTCGGCAACAGTCGCTTTGAGCTTCCTCAGTTCGTCCTCGTATCCTGTTGACATCACTGCAAAACGCGCATCGGAGATTTTGACCGAGACGTTGTCCTCATAGAGCCTTGTGAACAGCCTGTCCAGTTCAGCGATGCGCTTCTCTGCGTCTTTCAGCTTTTTCTTAGACTGGGCAAGCTCCGACGACTGCTTCTGAACAGAATTGTCCATAGCAGCCTGCACAAACTCGTCCTCATTCTCCTTTACAAAGGAAATCATCTTGTTCAGTTCACCAAGAATGATCTCTTTCAGCACGATCGTCCTAATGAAGTGCGCTGTACACTCGTCCTTGTCATTCGCATAAGTACCACATTTCAGATGCTCCCGATCTGCCGTCAGTGACTTGGCTCGACACAGATACATCTTCTTTCCACAGTCGGCACAGAAACACACGCCAGAAAAGGGATTGACTTCTTCGATTTTGGTAGGTCTGTGCTTATGTCTGCGAAGCTCCTGCACAAGATCAAATTCCTGCTGCGTGATGATAGGCTCATGGGTATTCTCGAAAATCAGCCAATCATCTTTCGGGTTATCCACCCGCTTCTTGTTTTTGTAGGACTTCACATGAGTACGGAAGTTGACCGTGTGTCCGCAATACTCAGCCTTTTCAAGAATATGGGCAATCGTTTCGCTTCCTCAACGGTGCAGCTTGGCATTCTTATGACCATTATCCCTGCCCTGAGACAGAGCGTAGACAGTCGGAGTCGGGATACCTTCCTGCGTTAGAATACGGGCAATCTTGGACGGACCGTAACCGTCAATGCACAATCTGAAAATTTTGCGAACGACCTCAGCGGCTTCTTCGTCGATCACCCACAGGTTTTTGTCTGTTTCCGACCTTTTGTAGCCGTAGATCGGGTTGGAAAGATGCTTGCCCGACTGACCTTTTGCCTTGAAAACGGCTCTGATCTTCTTACTCGTATCACGAGCGTACCATTTATTTCAGAAAACATATATAAATAAAAGTACGCAAATAAGCCAAATATCCCCTGCATCAAAATAGACCTCGGATTTGTTCCGCGGTCTGATTTGTTTTATAACATAATTGGTGCTATAACAGCACAAGAACAAGTACACAGGAAGGGACTTTATGCGTAGAATGGGCTTGTCGGCTAATACCTTTTATCGCCGTGTGAGAGAGTATGAAGCTACTTACGGCATTGCCGAGCCGACTTCTGCTTGACAATGCCCGTCAGCGGAACGGAGAAGCCCCACAGCACCGACTAACCTTGCAGAGCGTAAACTAACCGTCAAAAAGAAAAAGCCCTCAAAACGCTTCTGAGGGCTTATTTTCAGTTATTTGGTTATTAATATCACATATTGTTCTGCTTATACTCCTCTCCCCAGACCTGCATCGCATCAAGTATCGGACGGAGCGTTTCGCCAAGCTCACTAAGCGAATACTCCACTCTCGGCGGCACCTCGGCATAGACAGT
>JAFTZY010000037.1 GCA_017460955.1 Oscillospiraceae bacterium | reverse complement strand
GTGAGGAAAGCCGGCTGTCCGACTGGGAGGCCGCCGACCTCAACCAGGACGGCAAGCTCAATGCCATTGACCTGGCACTTCTCAAAGCGCTTTTGAGACAGAGCTGATGCCAATAAAAAAAGCCCCCTCAAGGGGGGGCTTTTTTGCGTTATAGCGGAGGTCTTAGAGGAAGTACTTCACACCGTTTGCAAAGATATGCTGGTCCTTCTCACCGGGGACGTTCTTGCAGATATCCGTGCCGCAGCGCTCGGAATGGCCCATCTTGCCCAGGACTCTGCCGTCCGGGGAGGTGATGCCCTCAATGGCGCCCATGGAGGTGTTGGGATTGTAGCGGATGTCCATCGTGGGCTTGCCGGTCAGATCCACATACTGGGTCGCGATCTGGCCGCTGGCTGCCATGCGCTGGATGAGACTCGAGGGTGCCACAAAACGGCCCTCACCATGGGAAATGGCCACGGTGTGCAGATCACCGACCCTTGCATCCGCAAGCCACGGGGACTTGTTCGAGGCAATGCGGGTCGTGACCATCATCGACTGGTGGCGGGCGATCGTGTTGAAGGTGAGCGTCGGGGATTCGTCCGTCATCTCGCGGATCTCACCGAAGGGTACAAGTCCCAGCTTGACAAGTGCCTGGAAGCCGTTGCAGATGCCCAGCATCAGGCCGTCACGCGCACCCAGCAGGTTGTGGATGGCATCCTTGACCTCCGGATTGCGGAAGAAGGCCGTGATGAACTTGCCCGAGCCGTCGGGCTCGTCACCGCCGGAGAAGCCGCCGGGGATCATCACGATCTGGGCCTCGGCGATCTTTTCGGCCGCCGCCTTGACGGAGGCCTCGATGTCCGCAGCGGAAAGATTGCGGATGATGAGCGTCTCGGCCACTGCACCCGCACGCTCAAAGGCGCGGGCTGTGTCGTATTCGCAGTTGGTGCCGGGGAAGACCGGGATGAGGACACGCGGACGTGCATAGTGGATCACCGGTGCCGGATGCCGGAGCGCATCGAAGCTGTAGACCTGCGGGGTCTCCTCCGTCGTGCGGATGCGGCAGGGGAAGACGGATTCAAGCTTCTCCTCCCAGGTGCGCTGGAGGGATTCGAGCGATACGGAGTAGTCGAGCGTGTAGATCTTGTACTCGGGCGTGACCGTACCAAGGACCTGCTCACCCGGCTGGGAATCCCCGTCGAGCTCGACAATGAAGGCACCGTAGCAGGGCTTGAAGAGCTGCGTGGGCGAGAGCTGTCCGGAGAAGGTGAAGCCCAGACGGTTGCCCATGCACATCTTGGCAATGCCCTCGGCAATGCCGGCATAGCCCACCGTCCAGACAGCCTTGACACGGCCGCCGGCGATCAGTGCCTCCATGCGGTTGAAGGTCTCGCGGACACTGTCGAAATTCGGCAGGCCGTTGCCGTCATATTCGGGAGAGAGCAGGATGACCTTGTCACCGGCATGCTTGAATTCCGTGGAAATGACCTTCGAGGCCCTGGCCGTGGACACAGCAAAGGAGACGAGCGTGGGCGGCACGTCAATGTGCTCGAAGGTGCCGGACATGGAGTCCTTGCCGCCGATGGAGCCGCAGCCGAGCTCGAGCTGCGCTTCATACGCGCCCAGGAGCGCGGCCAGGGGCTTGCCCCAGCGCTTGGGATCGTTCTGTGTGCGCTCGAAATATTCCTGGAAGGTCAGCCAGCAGTGCTTGCGGCTGCCGCCTGCGGCAATGACCTTGGCCACGGATTCGATCACGGCCAGCATCGCGCCGTGGTAGGGGCTGCGCACGCTGATGAGCGGATTGTAGCCCCAGCCCATGAGCGAGCAGGTGTCCGTCTGCCCCGTGAGCACGGGGATCTTGGCGGCCATCGCCTGGGAGGGCGTCATCTGGTACGCACCGCCGTAGGGCATGAGCACCGTGCCCGCACCGATGGTGGAGTCGAATTTCTCGACCAGTCCCTTCTGCGAGCAGACATTGAGGTCGGCCATCATTTCCGTCCAGCTCTCCGGAGAATCGGAGGGGGTGACGGTCTCGGCATCCGAGGGCTCCTCAATGGCGATGTCCGTGTACTTGACAGCACCGTTGGAGTTGAGGAATTCGCGGGAGAGATCCACAATGGTATTGCCGTTCCAGACCATCTTGAGTCTCGGCTCTGCAACGACATCGGCGACCTTCGTGGCCTGGAGATTTTCCTTGCCTGCCTCCTCGATGAAGCGGGCTGCATCCTCTGCTGCAACGACCACCGCCATGCGCTCCTGGGACTCGGAAATGGCGATCTCCGTGCCGTCCAGGCCGTCGTACTTCTTCGGAACAGCCCCCAGGTCGATGACAAGGCCGTCGGTCAGCTCACCGATGGCAACGGACACACCGCCCGCACCGAAGTCGTTGCAGCGCTTGATCATGGAAGTGACCTCGGGGTTGCGGAACAGACGCTGGAGCTTGCGCTCCTCGGCGGGGTTGCCCTTCTGGACCTCCGCACCGCAGCTTTCCAGGGATTCGAGGGTGTGGGACTTGGAGGAGCCGGTCGCACCGCCGCAGCCGTCACGGCCGGTCTTGCCGCCGAGCAGGATGACCACATCCCCCGGAACGGGCGCCTCTCTGCGGATGTTGGAGGCGGGCGCCGCACCGAGCACGGCACCGATCTCCATGCGCTTGGCCGTGTAGCCCGGATGGTAGACCTCGGCCACATGGCCCGTGGCAAGGCCGATCTGGTTGCCGTAGGAGCTGTAGCCGTTGGCAGCACCCACGGTGATCTTGCGCTGCGGGAGCTTGCCGGCAATGGTGTCCTCCACGGGGACCAGGGGATTGGCCGCACCGGTCACACGCATGGCCTGGTATACATAGGAGCGTCCGGACAGCGGGTCGCGGATGGCACCGCCCAGACAGGTGGCAGCACCGCCGAAGGGCTCGATCTCGGTGGGGTGGTTGTGGGTCTCGTTCTTGAACATGAGGATCCAGTCGGCCTCCTCACCGTCAATGTCCGCACGGATCTTGACCGAGCAGGCGTTGATCTCCTCGCTCTCGTCGAGATCGTCGAGCAGGCCCTTGGACTTGAGGACACGCGCCCCCATGGTGGCAAGGTCCATCAGCGTCAGGGGCTTTTCCTCGCGGCCGAGCTCGCGGCGGTCGGCAAGGTAGCGGTCATAGGTGCGGCGGATGTAGTCGGTGGGGATGTCCACATTCCGGATATTGGTCAGGAAGGTGGTGTGGCGGCAGTGGTCGGACCAGTAGGTGTCGATCATGCGGATCTCGGTGATGGTGGGGTCACGCTTCTCGGTATTGCGGAAATAGTCCTGGCAGAAGCGGATGTCATCGAGGTCCATGGCCAGGCCGAATTCCTTGATGAAGGCGGTGAGCCCCGCTTCATTCAGGCGGATGAAGCCCTCAAGGGTCTCCACGGTGGTGGGAATGTCGTAGTTGGTGTCGAGCGTGGTGTAGGTGTCAAGGGTCGCCTCGCGGCTCTCAACAGGGTTGATGAGGTATTTTTTCAGACGCTCGAACTCGCTGTCGGTGAGATTGCCCTCGATGATGTAGATGCGGGCATTGCGGACACGGCAGCGCTCCTTCTGCGTAAGGATCTGGATGCACTGCTCGCAGGAATCCGCACGCTGGTCGTACTGACCGGGGAGGTATTTGACCGCGAACATGCGCTCATCCTTGCCAAGGGCGGGCAGGGTGTTGTAGGTGACATCCACGGCGGGCTCGGAAAAGACATTCGGGACAGCCAGCAGGAAGTCCTCCTCGGACAGGCGGTCGGCATCATAGCGGTTGAGGATGCGGACATTCAGCACATCCAGGCGCAGCGCCGTGCGAAGATCGCCCAGGACGGAACGGGCTTCGACAGCATAGGCAGGCATTTTTTCGACATACACACGAAACACGGACATGGCACAATTCTCCTTTTTTTCTGTTCATTCCGCCGTGATACGGCAGGGTCACTTCTATTTTACCATATAATCTGTAAAAAGGCAAATGTTTTTTGAAAAAAGATTTTTAAGCTTTGACAAAGGGCGGGCGGGGGAGCGGACGGATCGGGAAGCGCTTGCAGGGTGCAGGGGCGGCCAGCCCCTGCTGGGGGCGCAGGGGGCGAAGCCCCCGCATTTTCCCCCTCCCTTCAGGGAGGGGGCAGGGGGAGGGCGGCTCACGGTGCCCCCGCACTTGCAAATTTTCACGATCTGTGGTACAATGGATGTATCATAAGAGAAGGAGGCATATGCCATGATCGGAGCTGTGATCGGCGACATTGCCGGATCGAGGTTTGAATTTCACAATTACAGGGCCAAGGATTTCACGATCTTCCACGAAAAATGCAGCTTTACGGACGATTCCGTGATGACCGCCGCCATTGCCAAGGCCATTCTGGAAAGCAGGGAAAACGGCACGGATCTGTCCGAGGAGGCGGTGCGGTGGATGCAGCAGATCGGCAGGCCCTACCCGTTCTGCGGCTACGGCGGGCGCTTTTACAGCTGGATGTACAGCAACGACCCGAAGCCCTACCGGAGCTTCGGCAACGGCGCCGCCATGCGCGTGAGTCCCTGCGGCTGGGCGGCATCGTCCCTGGAGGAGGCGCTCTCCATGAGCGATGCCGTCACACGGGTGACCCATAACCATCCGGAGGGGATGAAGGGCGCCCGCGCTGCCGCCGCAGCGGTGTACCTTGCCCGCACGGGCAGCACGAAGGAGGAGATCCGGCAGTACATCGAGGAGAGCTGCGGCTATCGGTTCGATTTTACGATCGATTCCATCCGGGATACCTATGCGTTCAACGAGACCTGCCAGGAGACCGTCCCGCAGGCACTCGAGGCATTCTTTGAAGCGCAGGATTTCGAGGATGCCGTGCGCACGGCCGTGTCCGTGGGCGGGGACAGCGATACCCTGGCCGCCATCACCTGCGGCGCAGCGGAAGCCATGTTCGGTGTGCCGGAGACGATGCGGGAGACCGCACTGTCCCTGCTCGATCCCCATCTGCGGGGGATCGTGCTGGCGTTCGAGGCGCAGTTCGGACGGGGATAGGAGCGGGGCGCCTGAAAATCTTCCCAGGGCAACAGCATTTACTTTTTTCTGCGCCTCTGGCGCAGAAAAAGGGGGCGGCGGGGCGTAGCCCCGCCACAAAATCCTCCCCCGCTTGCGGGGGAGGCGCCGCCGAACGGCGGCGGAGGGGGCAAGCTTTGCATGCTTTTCCCAAGAAAGGACTTTTGCATAGTAAATGCTGTTGCCGTGAAAATCTTCCCGCGGAGCCTTGACAATTTCGCCGAAATGGGCTATAATAAAAAAGATATGCGGTGATTTATCATCCCGCTGATCCGACTACTGATGAAGGAGCAAGATTATGGAAAAGAAGCAGATGTCCCGTGAGGGCTATGAGAACCTGAAAGCCCAGCTCAATGAGCTCATTACCGTACAGCGTGCCGATGTGGCACAGAAGCTCAAGGAAGCACGTTCCTACGGCGACCTGTCCGAGAATGCCGAGTACGACGAGGCCAAGAACGAGCAGGCCCTGCTCGAGGCAAAGATCGCCGAGCTCCAGTACACCCTCGACAATGCCGAGGTCGTCGATGACGAGAGCATTTCCCTGGATGTCATCGGCATGGGCTCGGTCATGACCATCCGCAAGGTCGGCAGTGACAGGACCGAAACGCTCAAGATCGTCGGCACCAATGAGGCCAACTTCCTCGAAAACAAGATCTCCGACGAGTCCCCCATCGGCAAGGCCGCTATGAAAAAGCAGGTCGGCGAGATCTTCATCGTGGAGGCCCCCTCCGGCGAGATCCGCTATGAGGTGCTGGAGATCTCCAAGTAGGAGCCTGTTTAAAACCTTACAATAGCCATCTTTTCGGCATCTTTCCGCCCTGACTTAGCCCGTTCTTCTTGCAATACACAAAGTATTCCTGCGAAGAACGTGCGTCATCAGGACGCAAATCTGCTCGAAAATCTGGCTATCTCCAGATTTTAAACAGTCTCTAAAAAACAGATATTACCACCAAAGGATGTGTGATGATGCAGGAAGAACAGAACAAGCAGCCCGAGC
The DNA here is from genome assembly GCA_017460955.1 of Oscillospiraceae bacterium. Taxonomy (GTDB): domain Bacteria; phylum Bacillota; class Clostridia; order Oscillospirales; family Ruminococcaceae; genus UBA3855. Next base: position 1,851 of record JAFTZY010000037.1, on the reverse strand, counting down.
AGGCTGTGGATACCACCGATTACAGACAGATCCGGCTCGACAAGCTCGAGGCGCTCAAGGCACAGGGGGAGGACCCGTTTGCCCTGACGAGCTTCCCGGTGAGCGTACAGAATGCACAGCTGCGTGCGGATTTTGAGTACCGCGAGCAGGCTGTCAAGCAGGCTGCCGGTGAGGATGAGGATATGCTCACCGCAGGAATGGCCGAGATCGCCAAGGACACCGTGTTCATCGCCGGACGCATGATGAGCCGGCGCAATATGGGTAAGGCAAGCTTCATCGATGTGCGCGACAATTCCGACCGTATGCAGGTCTATGTGCGCATGAACGACGTGGGCAAGGAGGCCTTCGAGGGCTTCAAGAAGTGGGACATCGGCGACATCATCGGTGTGGAGGGCTTCGTGTTCCGCACCCGCATGGGGGAGATCTCCGTGCATGCCAAGAAGCTCACGCTCCTCTCGAAGTCCCTGCTGCCCCTGCCCGAGAAGTGGCACGGCCTCAAGGACCAGGATACCCGCTACCGCCAGCGCTACCTCGATCTCATCTGCAATCCGCAGGTGAAGGAGACCTTCGTCAAGCGCAGCCAGATCATGCGGGAGATCCGCTCCTATCTCGACGGGCTGGGCTATGTCGAGGTGGATACCCCCGTGCTGCTGCCCATCGAGATCGGTGCGGCGGCCAAGCCCTTTGTGACCCACCACAATACGCTGAATATGGATATGTATCTGCGCATTGAGACCGAGCTCAACCTCAAGCGCCTGATCGTGGGCGGCTTTGACAGGGTGTACGAGGTCGGGAGGATCTTCCGCAACGAGGGCATGGACCCGTCCCACAACCCGGAGTTCACCTCCGTGGAGATGTACCAGGCGTACACGGATTACATCGGCATGATGGACCTCATCGAGAATATGTACCGCACCATCACGCTGAACGTCTGCGGCACGGATACCATTACCTACCAGGGCGTGGAGATCGCCGTCGGCAAGCCCTGGGAGCGCCTGACCATGGTCGAAGCCGTGAAGAAGTATGCCGGCGTGGATTACAACGACTGGGCGGACGATGCCGCGGCCAGAGCGTGTGCGAAGGAGCACGGCGTGGAGGTCGAGGAGGGCGCTGCCGCTACCCGCGGCCATGTGCTGATCGCCTTCTTTGATGCGTTCGTGGAGGAGAAGCTCATCCAGCCGACGATCATCTATGATTATCCGGTGGAGAATTCCCCGCTTGCCAAGCGCAAGCCCTCGGATCCGGCCTTTACCGAGCGCTTTGAGTACTTTATGTATGCGCGTGAGATGGGCAATGCCTTCTCGGAGCTCAATGACCCGATCGACCAGCGTGAGCGCTTTGAGCGCCAGGTGGCTGCCAAGCGTGCGCAGGGCAATACGAACTGCCAGGTGGATGAGGACTATGTCACCGCCCTCGAATACGGCCTGCCCCCCACGGGCGGCCTGGGCTTCGGTGTGGACAGACTCGTGATGCTCCTCACCGACAGTCCCTCCATCCGCGATGTCCTGCTCTTCCCGACAATGAAGCCCCTGCCGGCAGCCGGCAGCGATGCGGCACCGGACGAGGCATGACCGGAATACAGCCCCCCACAGTCCATTCTGAACTGACCCCAAAAGTTAGACAAAGATAAATAGAGAACATTGTGCAAAGCGACCAAGCGACAAGCTTGGTCGCTTTGCATTATGCAGCGTAAGCGAGACGGTACTCGACGGGTGACAGACCATCGAGCTTCAACTTGATCCGCTTCGTATTGTACCATTCAATATATGCATGAAGTTCGGCAATAAAGTGTTCAACAGAGTCGAACTCCTGCAAATAAAGAAGCTCCGTTTTCAACAGGCTAAAGAAATT
>JAFTZY010000010.1 GCA_017460955.1 Oscillospiraceae bacterium | reverse complement strand
CATTCCGAACACGGCAGTTAAGCTCTTTTACGTCGAAAATACTTGGCTGGTCACGGCCTGGAAATTTAGATAGGTGCCGGCTCTTCTGAAACCGCCTTCCGCTTCGGAAGGCGGTTTTTATTCGTATCAGGAGGTGAAACCATGCTGTCATACTGTAAAGCCCATCCGAAAAAAGTCCTGCTCCTGGCCGTATTCGGGATCTTTGCACTGGTCCAGAGTCTGACGCTCATTCTCTCGAGCGACGATTACTGGTGGGCCTATATGCCGACGCTGCGTGCGGTCCTTGTGGAGCTCCCTCCCAACGGCCGGTATGCGTCCAATATCCTGACCTTCCTTATGTGCCACAGCCGGATCCTGTGCGCAGTGCTCTATCAGGCGGTGCTCTGGCTCTTCCTGTGGCTGTCCTCGCGCCTCATGCACACGGGCAAGGGCACCCCGGCACCTGCCTTGCTCGTGCCCGTGCTGGCGATCTTCCTCATGCCCCTTGCGATCTACCGGGAGGTCATGACCTGGATCAGCGGGTTTACCAATTATACCCTGTCCGTGGTGCAGCTGATGGCATTCTTCCTCTTCTCGCTGCGGATCCTCGAGGGCGGGACCAACGGTCGCCGGAAGGCCCTGACAGCGCTTGCCATGGCGGCCCTTGGCTTTGCGGGAGCCATGTGCGTGGAGCACGTCACCTTCTGCTCCATTGGCAGCGCACTCCTCCTGCTTATCCTGACGCTGCGGCGGCATCACCGCATCCACCCGGGGCAGGTGACCTATCTTGCCGGAGCGGTCGGCGGCGCGCTCCTGCTGCTGCAGAACAACCAGTACGGGGACATCTTCCGCAAGGGCGTGGACACCACCAACTACCGCTCGCTCGACAATTCCTATGCGGACATCTCCCTCAAATTCATCAAGGAGCTTGTGCCGCAGTTTGCCAAGCCCTTCTATTGGGTGCATATCCTCATCGCCGGAGCGGCCGTCGTGTGCTATCTGCACCGGAGCAGCAAGGAGGCACCGTCCCGCTACCTGCGCGCGTCGCTCCTCATCGTGTGCCTGTATGCGGCCTACAGCTTCTTCACCGGGACGATGTTTGACTTGGAGGAGCTCACCTTCTCCTACCGGATCCGGTCGCTCGAGGCCGCCTTCACGTTCCTGGACCTGATCGCGGTGCTCTATCTCGGGTATTCCCTGCTGCCGCGGGCCGTATTCGGGCGGGTCTGCCTGTTCCAGGGGGCGGGCGTGCTGTGTACACTGCCGTTTCTGGTGGTCAACCCCGTCAGCAGCCGCTGCTTTTTTGCTGCCTACTGTATGTGGACACTGACGGCCGGCTGCTATTTGCAGCAGGCACTCACGCATTGCACAGGCCGGATGCGGCGTGCCGGAGGATATTTTGCTCTGGCGGCGGTGTGCGGCTTTGCGCTCCTCTACCTGAATGCCGATCTGGTCAATGCCTGGGTGAACGGGCAGCGCATCCGCTATCTGCATGAGCAGCTTGCGCAGGGGGCCGCCGTCCTCCAGGTCGTTGAGCTGCCGTATGATGATTTTCTCTCCGATCCCTTCGACTATCTGACAGTGGATCCGAAGGATGATACGGAGAACAATGCCAAGTACCGGCAATTCGTGCAGACGTATTACGGATTTGACGAAGCCTTCCTCCAAAAGCGCATCCTCCTGACGGATACCATGCACTATGACCTATAGCAAAAAACCGCTCCCCGCATTCTTGCTGTGGGGAGCGGTCGTTTATGCATCCGTATCCACGCCGATGACCGTCAGGCGGCTGTCCTGCACCGTGAAATGCACATCATACTGTGCAAAGCGCATGCTGTACACCCGCTCCGGGTCGTCATGGTAGGACGGGCGCGGATCGTCCGCCAGACAGGCACACACGGCCTCGCGCTTGTCCGGGGAAAGGCGCGACAGGAGCGCCTCCGGGAAGATGACCTCCAGCCGGTGCAGGCGCTGCGCCTCTCCGAAGCCGCCGTGCGCTTCCGGATAGCTGTCGGCGTAGGGGAGATAGGGCTTGATGTCGAAAATGGGCGTTCCGTCGAGCAGATCCACGCCCGACACATGGAGCACGGTCCCCTCCGAGGCGGTGTGCTCGAGGCCCTCAAGGCGCACGCACGACAGTCCGATCGGGTTGGGCCGGAACGGGGAGCGCGTTGCAAAGACGCCCATGCGCCGGTTGCCGCCGAGCCGGGGCGGCCGCACGGTCGGGGACCAGTGCTCCCGGTGCGCGGCGGAAAAATCAAAGAGCAGCCAGATGTGGGAGTAGTCCGCAAGTCCGCGCAGCGCCTGCGGATCGCGGAATGCTGGCTCGAACACGATCCTGCCGCGCAGCGCCGGCACGCGGCCGCTCTGCCGGGGGATCCCGAATTTCTCCTTGAAATCCGTTTCGATGCGGGCGATGGGGGTGATCTCCATGACGGCTGCCTCCTTTGAAAAAAATTCCCCATCACGCGCTGTGATGGGGACGGATGAGATATGAGGGACTCGAACCCTCGACCCCACGCTTAAAAGGCGTGTGCTCTACCGACTGAGCTAATATCTCACAACAGTTTCCATTATACCACAATCCGCCCCATTTGTCAAGCTTTTTGGGGGATTCGCGGGGCAAAAAAATATTTCACCCAAATTTCATAAAGCGCACCGGCAAATCCGTTGATTTTTTCCGGGCCTTGTGGTATAATATGTATGTTTGAAGGAGGCGCGGATCGCTATGAAGGGAAAGCTGCCAAAGCCGAAGGTACGCCATGTCCTGATATTCCTGCTCTTGCTGGTGCTCCTTGCCGTGCTGGCAAGGTACCTTGTGCCCCTGTGCCGGCTTATGGCAACGCCGGAGGGACGGGACCGGCTCATCGCCTTTGTGGAGGGGTTCGGCGTGTTCGGACCGCTCGTGTTCATCCTGCTCATGGCCGTGCAGATCGTCATCGCCTTTCTCCCAGGCGGCCCGCTCGAGCTGGTGGGGGGCGTGCTGTTCGGCGGCATCGCCGGGACGCTCTGGTGCATGATCGGCTCGGTGCTGGGCTCTGCGTGCGTGTATGCGCTTGTCAGGCGCTTCGGCAGACCGCTCGTGGCCGTGTTTGTGGACGAGCGCCGTCTCAAGCGCTTTTCCTTCCTGCATGACGAGGACCGGCTGGCCTTCTGGGTGTTCGTGCTGTTCCTCATCCCCGGGATCCCCAAGGATCTTCTGACCTACTTTGTCCCGCTGACCAAAATGCCGGCCAAGCAGTTCCTGCTGCTCTCGAATCTCGCCCGCTTTCCGGCGATCATGGCCTCCGTGCTCATGGGGGACAGTCTGTCGGAGGGGCGCTACTGGCTGTGCATCGTCATCGCCTGTATCGCGGCGGTGGCAGCCTTCGCCGGGTACCGGCTCAAAACGCATCTTTCTAAAAAGGAGCATGATCGTACTTCATGAAACGCATCTACTACATCTGTAATCTCCAGGCCGGCAAGGCTGAGATCGGCTCGCACCTGGGCACCGTGCTCGATATGATGACCAAGGCGGGCTACGAGGTCACCGTCCATCCCACGCAATCCCCCCTGGATGCGACCTACAGTGCCGCCGCAGCCGCCGATTCCGGACTCTATGACCTGATCTTCTGCTCGGGCGGGGACGGTACGCTCAACGAGGTCCTGTGCGGGATGTTCCGGGCGAAAAATGATCTGCCCATCGGCTATATCCCGTGCGGGTCCGTCAATGATTTTGCACGCAGCATCGGCATTCCCCGGGAGATCCCCCGGGCCTGTGCCGCCGCGCTCGACGGCTATCCGAGACGCTTTGACATCGGCATGGCCAACGACCGGTGCTTTAACTACATCGCAGCCTTCGGGGCCTTCACGGACGTGACCTACGAGACCCCCCAGGCCGCCAAGAACGTCTTAGGGCCCGCTGCCTACATCCTCAACGCCATGACCAAGATCAACAGCATCCAGGCCTTCCCGATGCGCATCACCTGCGACGGGACGGTCATCGAGGATGAGTTTGCGTTCGGCATGGTGACCAATTCCGCCTCCGTGGGCGGTGTGCTGGACATCTCGGATTTCTGCTTCGATGACGGCACCTTCGAGATCACCCTGCTCAAGCGGCCGATGAACCCCTCCGAGCTGCACCGCACGCTCTCCTTCCTCCGGGACATCCACGAGATCCGCGATGACGACATGATCTACTGCCTGCGGGCCAGTGAGGTCACCATTGAGCTTGCGGACGGGGTCAACATGCCCTGGACGGTGGACGGCGAGTACCTGCAAAATGCCCGGATCATGCGCATTGTCAACCACAAACGCGCCGTGCAGCTGCTCGTGCCGGAGGACGGCCCGACCCATTGCTACGAGACATCACAGAAGGAGTAAGCTATGAAAAAATCACTGATCCTGTGCATCCTGCTGGCCGCCCTGCTGACGGCATGCGCCTCCGGGAACGAACAGTCCGATCCTGCCGCCTCCTCCGGAACGGCCGGTGTGCAGAACACACAGGCCGAAACCGACGCTGTGCAGGAGGACGATCCGGAAACGACCGATGCGGAAGCTGCCGATCCTGATAATGCAGACGCAGCGCCTGCCGATCCCGAAAATGCGGACGCAGCGCCCGACGATCCGGAGAACACCCATGCAGCGCCTGCTGATCCCGAAACCACGGACGCAGCGCCTGCACCGGATGCGGAGACGGATGCTGCTTCCGGGGACACGGACGAGCAGGAGGGGACGGCTGCAACGGAGCCGGCCCCCGGGGAAACCTCCGTGCAGCCGGAGACCCAGGCCCCCACGCAGCCGCCCCTTCCCAAGGCACCCGAGGTCGAGGAGGCCATGGCGGAGCTGAAGGGGACGCCCCCGGCGCAGTCCGAGCTGATCGGCGTGTGGGGGTATGACGGGATGGAGGGGACGCAGCTGGAATTCTTCGAGGACGGCGGCATGACCCTCATCATGGATTTCAGCAAGCGCTATGCCTTCCGGGACGGCAGCTTCGTGCGCTTTGGCATCGAGGGGCTCGAGCCGGATGAGACCATCCCCCTGACGGTCGAGGGCGACCGGGTCTATGCACCGGAGGAGGTGGAGATGACCGCACTCGAGGGCGCGGATCCCGCCTCCCTGACGGGGACCTTCCGGCTCGGGGACTGCGCACTGCGCTCCGAGCTGACCGACGATCCGTCGATGGACCTGCGACTGCTGCTCGGCGAGGACGTTCTGCAGGTCAGAGCCCGCACGGGCTACCTGCTCGGCGGAGAGACGATCACCCTGACCAGCGGCAGCGACAGCGTGACGGAATTCATACTGCTGAGCGGCAATACCCTGTACATGATCGACGGTGAGGGCAATACCGATACCCTGCACCGTCTGCGGTAACGCGATGAAGCTTCTGCGGCTCCTCGGCACGCTCGCAGCCGGCGTGCTCCTTGTCCTGCTCGGGAATATCCTGCTCCTGTGGGAGTATTCGTCCGTCGGGACTCCCTGGATGGCCGCCCTGACGGCCCTATTATGCCTGTTCTGGCTGATCCTGCTCATCGTTCCGGGACGCCGGGACCTGGGGAGCCTGCGCCTTGGGATCCTCGGGCAGGGCCTGTTCCTTGTGCGGCTGTGCCTGGTCATGAGCGTGCTCGAGCTCCCCGTGTGTGTACTTGCTTTGCATGCCGTGCTCCGCAGTCCCCCCGGGTGGCCGGAGGCGCTGGTGCTTGGCGGGAGCGTCCTGACCTTCTTCCTCGTGCAGGCGGGCGTGCTCCTGGCGGGCCTTGTGCGTGTGGGAGGTGCGGCCCGGCAGATCCGGTGGTACTGGTATGTGCTGCTCCTTCTGTGCTGGTGGATGCCCGGCGTCAATCTGCTGCTGCTCGGGTACATCCTGCACACGGCCAAGCGGGAATACCGCTTTGAGCGCTCGCGCCTGGAGCTCGATGCCGTGCGCGCCGAGAGCGCTCTGTGCCGCACCCGCTACCCCGTGCTGCTCGTACACGGCATTTTCTTCCGGGACTGGCAGATGTTCAACTACTGGGGCCGCATCCCGGCAGCGCTGCAAAAAAACGGCGCACGGATCTACTACGGCCGCCAGCAGTCCGCACAGAGCATCCGGGCAAGTGCGGAGGAGCTCCATGCGCAGCTCCATGCCGTTCTGGAGGAAACGGGCGCGGAGAAGGTCAACATCATCGCCCATTCCAAGGGCGGGCTCGATACCCGCTATGCCATGAGCGTGCTCGGGGATGCCCCCTATGTAGCGAGCCTGACCACGATCAATACGCCCCATGGGGGCTGTGACTGGGTGGAGAAGGCCCTGGCGGCCGTGAGCCCTGCCATGCAGGCGCGTATCGCTTCGCATTATGAGCGCATCTACCGGCGCCTGGGGGATCCGAGCCCGCGCTTTCTCGAGGGCGTGCGCGACCTGACACCGCAGGCCGCCGCCGCACTCAATGCCCGCTGTCCCCTCGAGCCCGGCGTGCGCTATGCGTGCGTCATGTCCAGGATGCGCCATATCTGGTCGGCACCGTTCCCGCTGTGGGTGGGGTACTGGTGCATCCGGCACTTTTCCGGCAGGTGCCAGAATGACGGGCTCGTCCCCGGGGAGGCAGCCTCCCTGCCGGGCGTTAGCTTGACCGTGATCGAGCCCGCCGGACAGCGCGGCATTTCCCACGGGGATATGATCGATCTGTCCCGCGAGAACATCCGCGGTTTTGACGTCCGGGAATTCTACGTCCGTCTGGTGGCGGAGCTTGCCCGGGAGGGGCTGTAGCAGATTGTACAAAGAATGTGTCGAAATTTTGTGAACCGCCGCGCTGCTTTGGGACTTGTCATCCTTCTAAAGATATGGTATGATAATACTATACGGCATCGATCGATGCTTTGCTACAAGGAGGATATGAGTGATGGCAACGAATACCACAGCCGTCTGCTGCGTCAACTGCGGCGGCACGACGGTGTTTGATCCCACGCTGGGAAAGCTCAAGTGCGAATTCTGCGATTCGGTCTTTACGCAGGAGGAGGCAGAGGCGTTTTTCAAGGAGAAGGAAGCACACGATCAGGCCAAGGAGAGCGGCAGCGACTGGGGCGCGGATGCGGACGATATGAAGTCCCTGAGCTGCTCGACCTGCGGGGCAGCGATGCTGGCAGAGGAAAACACGGCAGCGACCATCTGCCCGTACTGCGGCAACAGTACGGTCGTGGAATCGCAGTTCTCCGGCGCTGTCAAGCCTGATTTCCTCATCCCCTTCGCCTTCACCAAGGAGCAGGCGATGGAGAAATACAAGGCCTACTATCAGAAGCGCAAGCTCCTGCCCAAGTCCTTCCTCGAGGGGAATAAGGTCGAGGAGATCCAGGGTGTGTATGTGCCGTTCTGGCTGTATGACGGCACGGTGAGCATCACGGCGGAATACGAGGCCGTCGATCGGCAGGAGACCGAAACGGAGATCATCAAGAAGATCTACAAAGCGGAGCGCCGCGGCAGCATTGCCTTCCAGAATGTGCCGGCGGATGCCTCGGCAAGAATGCCCGATGACATCATGGATTCGATCGAGCCGTTCAAATTTGATGCGCTCAAGCCCTTCTCCATGACCTATCTGCCGGGCTTTCTGGCAGAGCGGTTCGATGTGACGGGGGATGATGACCTCGAGCGTGCCGAAAAGCGCGTGAAGGAGACCACCCGCCAGAAGACCCGCGATACCGTCAAGCACGATTCGATCGAAAAGACCGTGAAGGAGGACTGCAAGGTCAACTACACGGACAAGAAATACGCCATGCTGCCCGTTTGGTACCTGACCACACGCTGGCAGGACAAGCAGTGGAATTTTGCGATGAACGGCCAGACCGGCCAGTTCACGGGCGATCTGCCGGTGGACAAGGGAAAGCTGGCGCTGCTCGTGGCGATCTTTGTTCTGGTGCCGCTGCTGGCTGTGGGACTTCTGGCAAAGAACTGGCTCGTTGCCGTGATCGTGGGTGCCATCGTGGGGCTCATTGCAGGCCTTGTGGCCTATTCGTCCATGAAGCCCGTCCACAATGCGACCCAGGCCAATGCCTATATGGACGATCAGGTCAAGCTGGTGCTGACCCGCGACACTTTCCAGCGCACGGAGCGCGAGAAGAAGGAGCAAAAAAATCAACAATAAGAACATCCCCCTGCACGAACGGAACGTGCAGGGGGATGCTGTTTTTTGGGGGGACTCACTGTGTCACACGGAACTTTTCAAAGAGTGCAAGGAACAGGAGCATGAAGCACTCCCCGAACATGCTGATGAGGAAGATCAGGTCGGCATTGCCGGTGGCCGGGCCGAGTGCGGAGAAGGCGAACATCAACACGCCCGCCAGCAGGATGCTCGGGGATTTCTGCCGGATGAGGACGATCACGCCGGTGATGATGAGCGGGATGACCGTGCCGAAGGAGAGCGCCGTGTTGATGCGCTCCATCCACGCATCCTTCGGGCTGACGGAGACATAGCGGACAATGCCGCCGATCTCCTCGGCAAGGCCGATCTCCCGGTAGCAGCCCGCCGCAAGGCCCGCTGCCATGACGATGCCGGTGATGACCCATGCCGCATACATGTGCTTGCGGTAGAGCGGGATCGCATAGGCGCAGATGATGAGGCTGAGCGGCAGCAGCAGTCCGTGCAGCACGAAGCGCAGCCGGCTGAGCAGCAGCAGGAAGGGGGTCAGGATCATCCCGCCGAAGCCCAGGATGAGGGCATCGTAGCAAAGTCCCACGCCCAGAAGCGCCATGCACAGCACGATGGGTTCCCGCTTGTTCTTGAAGTCGATGAACAGAAGGCAGGTCAGCACGAGCTCCAGAAATGTCAGTCCCCAGACGAGGAACTGCGCGTTGTTGATGAGAAATTCACGCATGGATGTCGGATCCTTTCTGTGTGGTTTAGGGGTACCGTATCGCTTACAGGAAGATGTATTTGAGCACGAAGAGCACCGCAAGCACATACATCACGGGATTGATCTGCTTGTACTTGCCGCAGGCCAGATTGAGCACCACATAGGAGATCACACCGATGGAAATGCCCTCGGAAATGCTGTAGAACAGCGGCATGGCCAGCACGCACAGATACGCCGGGATGGACTGGGTGTAGCTGTCCGCGGTAAAGCGGATCTCCGTGATGGTCGAGAACATCAGGAAGCCCACGATGATGAGCGCCGGTGCCGTGGCAAAGGCCGGGATGGCAACAAAGATGGGTGCGAGCAGGATGGATACGAGGAAGAGCAGCGCGGTCGTCAGCGCCGTCAGTCCCGTTCTGCCGCCGGCAGCCACGCCCGCGGAGGACTCCACAAAGGTCGTGGTGGTCGAGGTGCCCAGGACCGCACCGGCCGTGGTGGCAATGGCATCGGCCAGCAGCGCCGGACGGATGGCCGGCAGACGGCCGTCCTTGTCGAGCATCCCCGCCTTGGTGCTCACGCCGATGAGCGTGCCGAGGGTGTCAAACAGGTCCACGAACAGGAAGGAAAAGATGATGACGATGAAATTGAAGATCCCGAGCTGGGAAAAGTCCACCTGAAAGCACTGCCCGAAGGTCTCCCCGAGCTTCGAGAAATCCGTCATGGCAAAGTGGGGGAGCAGGGAGTAGTACCCCGTGTCCGCATCCGGGACATAGAGCCCCAGGAGCTGGCAGAGGATGCCAAGGAGCCAGGTGCCCAGGATGCCGATGAGGATCGAGCCCTTCACACCGCGGATGTAGAGAACGGCCGTGAGCAGCAGGCCGATCACCGCGAGCAGCGCACAGATGCCCTGGGTGGAGAAATGCTCCGTGAAGCTCACGATGGACACGAGCGTCGCGGAATTGTCCACGGTCAGCCCCGCATTCTGAAGGCCGATGAAGGCAATGAACAGGCCGATGCCGACGCTGACCGCCTTTTTGAGTGAGAGCGGGATGGCGTTGAAGATCGCCTCACGCACACTGGTGACCGAGAGGATGATGAAGATCACGCCCTCGATGAACACGGCAAGGAGCGCCGCCTGCCACGGATACCCCATGCCGAGCACGACCGTGTAGGCAAGGTAGGCATTCAGGCCCATGCCGGCGGACAGGGCAAAGGGGAGATTGGCCATGAAGGCCATGCAGAGCGTGCCGATGAAGGAGGCAAGGCAGGTGGCGATGAGCACCGCCGTGCTGTCCATGCCCGCCTGGGACAGAACACTCGGATTGACGGCCAGGATGTAGGCCATCGTCATGAAGGTCGTGATGCCGGCAGCGACCTCCGTGCGGACATTGGTATTGTGCGCCTTAAGCTTGAAGAGTTTTTCTAACATGGTACACCTCATTCCTGAAATTCTGCGATGTAGGGCAGGCCCCGGAAATATTCCCCGTAGTCGAGCCCGTAGCCGATCACGAAATGATCGGGGATGGTAAAGAGCGCGGTGTCCGCCTTGAAATCGACCACGCGGCGCTCGGGCTTGTCGAGCAGCGTGATGACCCGAAGGGACAGCGGATGACGCTCACGCAGCATCCGCACGACCTCGGCTAAGGTGCGCCCGGTGTCGATGATGTCCTCGACGATGAGGACATGGTACTGCGAGATGTCCTGCATGAGGTCATAGGTGATCTCGACGCTGCCGCTCGAGCGGGTGTCCTCGAAATAGCTCTTGGCGGCCATGAAGCCGATCTCACAGGGGATCGTTACGGCACGGCTCAGGTCCGCTAAAAAGATGTACGAGCCCTTGAGGATGCTCACAAGGAGCAGGGGCTTGCCCTCGTACTCCCGGCTGATGTCGGCACCGGCCTTCTGAACGGCCGTGCGGAGCTCGTCCTCGGTGATGAGGATGCGCCGGATCTTCTTCCGGTAGGCATCCGTGGATTCAAATTGCATAGTGTTCCTCCGTAAAGCATGGAGCACGGAGCGTGCTCCGGGATACTACCATTATAGCATAGATGCCCGCCCGATTGCAAGCCCCTTCGTGTAAAAATCTGCGGAGTGGACAAATCGGGGAGATTTTGCGGGGTGCAGGGGCGGTCAGCCACTGCTGGGGGTTTGGGGGCGAAGCCCCCACTTTCTCCCCCTCCCTTTAGGGAGGGGGCAGGGGGAGGGCGGCTCACGGAACGCCCTCCCCAGGATCATCATCTCCCCGTTTGGCCACTCTCAAAATCTTCCCCGCCTTGCACAGCGCCCGGATCTGTGCTATACTATTATATAATAGCCCCCTCTGTACGTTCACAGAAAGTTTACGTTTCAATGCCGCAATCTGCCCCCCGAATGCCGTTGTACTATGCAGAAGGAGAACATCCATGGATTTTCAAACCGAATATGACAAGCTCTATCGGTACTGCTATTGCAGGCTCGGGCACCGGGAGACGGCGGAGGATACCGCACAGGAAGCGATCGTGCGGTTCCTCGAGCATCCCGAATATGCCGGCACCGGACGGGAACGGCAGTACCTGTATACCATTGCACGCAATCTGTGTACGGATGTGTACCGCAGGGAAACGGCGCTGCCGCTCGATGAGATAAGTGCCGCGCAGGACAGCGGCGAGGAGGCGTGGCTTACGCATGTGGCACTCGCTTTGGCACTGCACGCACTGTCCGAGGAGGACCGGGAGCTGATCGTGCTGCGCTACATCAGTGATGTCCCCGTGCGCACGCTCGCCGCGATGCACGGCGTATCGTGGTTTTCGATGAACCGGCGCATCAAACGCATCCTGCGGACGATGCGAGACACCCTGGGAGAGGAGGGAGCCGAATGGACCGACAAATGAAACACGCGCTGAAGGCGCTGCGCGATGCCGTACCGGCGCCGCAGAGGAAGGCACAGTTCCTGCAAAGCCTGCCGCCCGTGCGCCGCCGCCGTCCGGTATGGTATGCCCTGCCGGCGGTCCTGGCCGCATGCCTTGCCGTCACGGCGGGCGTCCGGCTCTGGCAGGCGCGTCCCGCACCGCTGCCGGCAGTG
>JAFTZY010000036.1 GCA_017460955.1 Oscillospiraceae bacterium | reverse complement strand
GGGGGGGGCTTATTATGGGGGGGCTTCGCCCCCGCACCCCCGCAAGTATCCTTTGCCTCTATGAGGCAAAGGATACTTTTTTGACAGGCCGCCCCACGGAGATCCCGTGGGGGGGCTTTTTTGTCCGGATGCAGCTAATTCACACCGGCGTCAAAATCCTCGAGGAGCACACGCAGCTCCTCCTCGGTCGCAGCGGGGATGCCCTCACGCACGGCTGCCTGATCGGCCTCGGGCAGCAGGGCGACCTGTGCAGTCAGGATATGGTAGGGACGTGCGGCATTTTCCCGGTAGAGTGCCAGATGCCCCTCATATTCCCCGAGCACATACCCGATGGGCGGACGCTCCTGCATGGCGGCCTCATAGGCGGCAGCGGCGGACTTCTCCCGTGCAATGAGCCGTCCGGCTGTGACCAGCACGACCACGGCACAGATCAGCATGACCGTGACCAGCATCCACAGGATACTTCTCCTTGTCAGCATGGCAAAACCCTCCTTTCATTCCCAGTATGGGCGATGAAGGGAGGGTTTATGCAGCGCTGCGGATCCTGCCTCCATCGGCGCATCTGCCGAAAGCAGGGGGGGGTGCGGGGGGACTGCGGACCCCCGCAGAAATAAAGAGAAAGCCCCCTCCCCTCCCGCGTCAGCGGGAGAAGGGAGGGGGTTGGGGGTGGGCGCCCCCGGGCTTACCCTCACGCAGGGGTGCCGTCCTCATGCAGGCGGCGGTAGATCTCATTTTTGGGACTGCCGGTCTCCCTGGCAGCAAGCTTTGCAGCGGCAGCGGGGGAGAGTCCCTGCGCCAGGTACATCCTTGCCAGTGCGAGCGCATCCTGCGCATCGAGTGCCCGCTCCGGCGGTGCGCCGTCGAGCACCAGCACGAACTCCCCGCGGGGCGCATGTGCCTCATAATACGCACATGCCTCCCCGAGCGTCATCCGCAGCACCTCCTCATGGAGCTTGGTCAGCTCCCGGCAAAGCGACAGCACCCGGTCCTCCCCGAGGGTCTCCCGCAGGTCCGTCAGTGTACGCAAAAGCTTATGCGGCGCTTCATAGAGCACACTTGTCGCGGTCTGTGCGGCAAGCGTCTCGAGCAGTGCCCGGCGCGGCTTCTTCTCCACGGGCAGAAAGCCGTAGAACGAAAACTGCGCGGTCGCACCGCCGCACACCGACAGTGCCGTCACCACGGCACTCGGTCCCGGCACGGCCTGCACGGGGATCCCCCGCTCCCGGCACAGCCGCACCAGCTCCTCCCCGGGGTCGGAAATGCACGGCATCCCCGCATCCGTCACGACCGCGCAGGACTCCCCCGCTGCGATCCGGTCACAGATCTGCTGTGCGATGCCCGTCCCGGAGTGCGCATGGTAGCTCACAAGCGGCGTTTTCAGTTCAAAATGTGTCAGCAGGCCGCGGGTCACCCTGGTATCCTCGGCGGCGATGAAATCCACCTCCTCCAGGATCCGGAGCTGTCTTAGGGTGATGTCCTCCAGATTGCCGATGGGCGTGCCGGTCACATACAGGATCCCGCTCATGCTGTTCCTCCGTTCTCGTACAGGGCGGCTGCCTGCGGTGTGAGCTGCCCGTTTTCGTACATGATGAAATTCCCCTCCATCTGCAAAAAGGCGCCCCCGTCCCGGCGTCCCTCGAGCAAAAAGAGCCACGGGGCGTCACCGGCGGTGCGGCAGACGAATTGCAGCCGCTTGGGCTCGAGCCTGCTCTCCCGCATGGCGCAGATATAGTCCGGCAGGCGCTCCGGACGGCCGCAGACACACAGCCTCCCCCCCGAGCGCAGGAGCCGTGCCGCCGAGGCACACACCTCTTCCGGCGTGCAGAAAATGCCGTGCCGGGCGATGCGCTGGGACGGCTCACTCGCTTCAAAGCCCGTGCCGGGGGGCTGGTAGGGCGGATTGCAGATGACAAGGTCCGCCTGTCCCAGGGGCGCTCCCTCCCAGAGGGTGCGCAGGTCGCAGGTAAGGGGCGTGATGCTGCACACACCGCTCTCCTCCATCCCGCGCCTGAGCTGAGCGATCGCGTCTTCCTGGATGTCGAGCGCATAGATATGCCGGGGCGGGCGGTGCTTTTGCATCAGAAGCGGGATGATGCCGCAGCCCGTGCCGAATTCGCACACAAGCTCCTTCTCCTTGTACCGGGAGAACTGCGTGAGCAGGAAGGCATCCGTCCCGAAACGGTGTGCCTGCGAGGTATAGACGATGATGCCGCCGCCGATGGGCTCCGGGGTCACTGACATAGCTTCTTCCTTTCATAGCAAGAGCTGCCGCAAAACACGGCAGCTCCTTGTTGTTTGCGCTTTGGGATCATTCCTCGGCCGGTTCCGTCACAGGATCATCGATCACGATCGGCTGATCCTCCACGGGATCCGCATCGCTGTCCTGCTCGGTGGGATCTGCCTCACTGTCCTGCTCGGTGGGATCCTCCTGCGGCTCGGGCGGATCGTCGATCACATCCGGGTCATCCTCGGGCTTTTCCACAGGACGGTTGAGGGCCACGAGTGCCTGGCGCATCAGGACGCCGTCGATGATGTTGACCTTGCCGTCATGGTTGAAGTCGGCCGCTGCTGCCTGTTCGGCAGTGAGCTTGCTCTGGTTGGTCAGGAACTTCTGCATGGAAACGAGATCCGTCACGCTCAGCTCTCCGTCGCCGTTGAGATCGCCGGGGAGCACGACGGCCTCACCGTCGAGTGCCACGCCCGTGGAGCGGCAGAATTCCTTGACAGCTGCGGAATCGGTGACAACGACGATATCCGGATCGAGGTCCGGTACGGTGCCGGCGCCGAAGCCCACGGCGAACTGGCCGAGCTCGGTCACGGTGGAGGGGATCTCCACGGTGGTCAGGGACTCGCAGTTGGACAGGGCGTACTTGCCGATGGTGGTCACGCCCTCGGGAAGGGTGATGTTTTCGAGCGAGGAGCAGCCGTAGAAGGTGAACTCACCGATCTCGGTCACGCCCTCGGGGACGGTGATCTCCTTAAGGGAGGCACAGTCGGCAAAGCACCAGATGCCCAGCACCTCGAGCGGGCCCTCGAAGGTCGCGCTCTCGAGCGACTTGCAGCCGTAGAAGGCGGACAGGTCCACACGGGTCACGGAGGCCGGTATGGTCACGCTCGTCATGCTCTCGCAGCCCTGGAAGGCGCAGGCACAGATCTGTGTCACGCCGCTCGGGATCGTGACATTCTGGAGGCTCTGGCAGTTGTAGAACACATACTCATTGAGGATGGTCAGGGTCTCGGGCAGGGTCAGGGACTCAAGGGAGGTGCAGTTGTAGAAGCACATCAGCTCGATGCGGCTCACGGTGGAGGGCAGATCGAGGTGTGCCAGGGAGGTGCAGCCCATGAAGCTGCACTTGCGCAGGCGCTCCACACCCTCGGGGATGACCACATCCGTCAGGGCGGTGCAGCCGTAGAAGGCATTCTCGCCGATGTAGGGGCATCCGGCGGACCATACCACACTTTTGAGCTGATCGCAGTGTGCGAAATTATACTGACCGATCATGGTGATGTTGTCGGGCAGTGTCACGCTCTCCAGGCCGGAGAACTCGAAGGTGTAGTCATTGAGCGTGGTCAGTGTGGACGGGAAGTCCACGTTCTTGAGGCTCTGGCACATATAGGCGAAATTCGAGCCGAGTGCGGTCACGCCCTCACCGATATGGATGGTCTCGAGATTGCTGCACGTCGAGAACACGCCGGTACCCATCGAGGTCACGGAGCCGGGCAGCGTCACCTCCGTCAGGGACGGGCAGAACGCAAAGGCCTCGGTGCCGACCTTGTAGCAGGTCTCGGGAATGTTGATCTCCGTCAGGCTGTCGCAGCCGGCAAAGGCGCTGTCGCCGATGATCTGGACATTGCTCATGCCGTTGATCGTTTCAAGCTTCTTACAGTTATAGAATGCATTGGGCCGGATGGTGGTCACGGTATCCGGGATGGTGACGGAGCGGATCTGGTTATTGCCCTCAAAGGCCGCACCGTAGATGACCTGGACCGGGAAATCCGCCTGGCCGTCGTTCATGGTCGCCGGGATCACCACATCCTCATCGGTGCCGATGTAGCTGATGATCTGCAGGTACCCTGCGCGGACGTACTGGATCACGAAATCGCCGACCTCATAGGTCTGGGAAATGCCCCAGTAGGAGCCGTAGTTCTTGAGGTTCTTCTCCTCCTGCGACGCAGCGTCCGCCACGAGGCTCCAGCCGCTTTCCACGCCTGCCGGCAGCGTGGCCGCATTTGCAAATACCATTGCTGCTGCAAAGATACCTGCGGCGATTCTTCTCATCTTCATTGTAGATCAACCTTCCTCTCTTTGTCTTTCCGCAGGCTCCCCCCTCTTATCCTTGGAGCCCTTGTAAAAGTTATACGATATTCTTTTGCCCTCTCGCAAAAGATATATACAACTTCATTATACTCCAAGTGCATAGTATTTGTCAAGCCCCCGATACAAAAAAACAGCCGCCGGACAAAAAAATCCACATCCGGTGAAGGATGCGGATCATGTTCCGGCGCAGGGCGTCAATCCAGGATCTTCGGCGCCTTCGCATTGAGGCGCTCCTCACGGCGGCGGCGGGCGTCTCTGCGGGCCTCCCGGGACGCCTCCGAAAAGAACTGCCAGCCTGCCAGCACAAGGCACAGTACACACGGCAGGAGATTCGGCAGCAGGCGGTCACGGTAGAGCGTGCTGACCGGCTCCATGCTCTCCCCGATGCCGGAGAAATTCTGGTCGGCATAGGCCGTAAAGCGCGAGAGCACGCCCATGCAGCAGACAAATCCGATCGCTGTACCCCCGGCTGCCGGCAGATCCCACCACGAGCGCTTCGGGGCGGTCCCCACAAGGCACAGCACCCATCCCGCTGTCATCAGCACGCCGCCGACGGTCATCCACAGCGCATACGCGGAAAAGACGCCCGGATAGTTCCCCTCCCGGACATTATAGCGCCATCCGGCGGCGCACAGCTGGTCAATGAGCACCGGCCACACGAGCGTGGACAGGCAAAGCAGCACATGCAAAAGCACATGCACGGCCTTTTTGGTTCGCTTCATAATTCTTCCTCATTTCCTGGCAGGATCTGCCTGCTTGCATTTTCCGGGATTATTCACACTGCATACGGTGCAAACTATCCGTGTGCATGAAAAAATGCACAGAAAGCAGGTGACGGATGAAACTGAGATCCTTAAAAAAATGGTGCGCTCTGGCCGCGCTCCTGTGCCTGCATCCGGCGGTGGGCTCGCTGTACTATGCCGGACACCTGGCGGACCGGTACTACGTCCCGGCGGACAGTACCCTCGAGCTGCACTGCGCTCTGCCGGTCACGGCGGCACAGGGCGGCAGCGATGCGGCGCTGCGGCTGTACGGGATCTTCCCCATCAAGCAGGTGGCCGTCGAGCCCGCCGAGGAGATCCGGCTGATCCCGGGCGGCGCGCCCTTCGGGGTGCGCATGCTCATGGACGGCGTGATGGTCATCGGCTTTGGCACGGTGGAGACCCCCGACGGCAGTGCCTGCCCCGCACTCGAGGCGGGATTGCAGGAGGGCGATGTGATCCGGTGCGCCGACCATGTGCCCTTAGCGGGTACCGCGGCATTCCGGGAGGCTGTCGCAAGGGGCGAACCCTTACTGCTCACGGTCGAGCGTGACGGCACACTGCACGAGCTTCCCCTCACGCCCGTTTTCAGCCGTTCGGACGGCTGGTGTACGGGGCTGTGGGTACGCGACAGCACGGCGGGCATCGGTACGATCACCTTTTACGATCCGGAAACGGGGGACTTCGGCGGACTCGGCCACCCCATCTGCGACCCGGACACCGGTGAGCGCATCCCCCTGGGACACGGCACGGCGGACAGTGTGACCATCAGCGGCGCCGTTCGCGGACGCGCCGGCGAGCCCGGTGCGCTCCAGGGCTATTTTGCGGCGGATGCACCGCTCGGGACCCTCACGGGCAACTGTGAGAGCGGCATTTTCGGCACGCTCGACACCCCGCCCGAGGGGGAGGCCGTCCCCATGGCCTTCAAGCAGGAGATCCGGCTCGGGGATGCCCAGATCCTCTCGACCGTATACGGCACACAGCCGCAAAGCTATGACGTGCGCATCACCGCCATCGACTACACGGACGACACACGCAATATGATCCTTGAGGTCACGGACAAGGACCTGCTCGCCCTCACCGGAGGGATCGTGCAGGGCATGAGCGGCTCCCCCATCCTGCAGGACGGGAAGCTCGTGGGTGCCGTGACCCATGTCTTTGTCGGGGAACCGGCCATGGGCTACGGCATTTTCGCCGAGACCATGTACGGACAGTCCCGCTCATAAGAAAACAGGGGCTGCCGTTTTCAGCAGCCCCTCTATGTTTTGGTAAACGCTTATCTGTTGTCGTCGCTGAAGCCGCTCTCTACGAGCTCCACGAGTGCCTCAACAGCTGCCTGCTCGTCGGAACCGTCGGCAATGATACGGATGTCCGTACCGCCTACGATACCCAGGGACAGGATGCCCAGAAGGCTCTTGGCATTGACTCTGCGCTCCTTCTTTTCGATCCAGATCGAGGACTTGTACTCGTTTGCCTTCTGGATGAAGAAGGTTGCCGGTCTTGCATGAAGGCCAACCTGATTCTGAACTGTAACATCTTTTACAAACATATCAAACTCTCCCATCTTTGCATTGCGATTTTACGGTATGTGTTGCTTACCAGTGCATATTGTTATTATACATGCAAAATCCCATCCCGTCAACGGTTTTTCGGAAGATCGCGGGATTTTTTTGAAAAATTCTACGCTTTGACAAAATGTCGGATACCTTGGCAAGGGGACATTTGTGTATATTCACAATAAAGATTTTGGTGAATATTACTGTTCGTATTATACAAATTTCAACGCCCATTTCTGTGCAGGGTGCTGTAAATTTCAGTCCTCTTTGTCGAGATAGGCCGCATAAAGGTCGGGACGGCGCTCCTGCGTGATACGCAGACTCTCAGCCCTGCGCCACTGTGAGATCCTCAGGTGATGACCGGACAGCAGGACCTCCGGCACGGCCCGTCCCTCCCAGACCTCGGGGCGGGTGTACTGGGGGTACTCGAGGAGTCCGGAGAAGATGCTCTCGTCTTCGAAGGCGGCCGCAGCGGGCAGCACCCCATGGCACATCCGGGCGACGGCATCGGTGACGATGAGCGCGGGCAGCTCCCCGCCGGTGAGGACATAGTCCCCCACGGACAGCTCCTCGTCCACGATCGTATCGAGCACTCTCTGGTCCACGCCCTCATAATGCCCGCACAGCAAAAACAGATGCTCCCGGTGCGAGAGCTCGACGGCGATGTCCTGTGTCAGCACCCGCCCCTTTGGGGACAGATAGATCGTATGGGGCCGCGAACCGCTCCGCTCACACACCGCCTGCCAGCAGCGGTAGATGGGCTCGGCCTGCATGACCATGCCCATGCCGCCGCCGTAGGGGGTATCGTCCACCCGGCGGTGCTTGTCGAGGGTGTAGTCCCGGATATTGTGGCAATGCACCTCAATGGCACCGGCACGCCGGGCTCTGCCGATGATGCTCTCGGAGAGGACGGCCTCGCACATCTCCGGGAAGAGCGTTGCGATCTCAATTCGCATCGTCGAACAGTCCCTTCAGCGGCCGGATGGTCATGGTCCCGGCGGCAAGATCGGTCGAGAGGACGACCTCGGGGATGGCGGGGGCCAGATATTCCCGGTGCGCCTCTTCATTCCAGATGCTGTACACATCGTTCGCGCCGGTCTGCATCACATCCCGGATCACGCCCCAGGTCCGGCCGGTATCGGCATCGAGCACGGTCAGCCCGATGAGGTCCTGGATGAAGTAGCAGCCCTCCTCCAGCTCGATCTCCTCGCGGTCCATGTACAGCACCGTCCCCCGCATGGCCTCGGCGGCCTCACAGGTATCGCAGCCGGACAGCTGCATGATGACCAGATTCTGCTGCACCCGCGCACGCTCGACCGTGACCGGGCGCTGTCCCTCCTTGTCGAGATAGAGGGTATCGAAGGAACACAAAAACGCCGCATCGTCGCACCAGGGATAGACCTTGACCTCCCCGTGCAGACCATGGACGTTTGTGACCTTTCCTATTTCAAGAAAACGTTTTTGTTTCATTGCACGCTCCGATCAGCCGATCTCGACCGCAATGGAATCCATGCCGTTTCTGGCGGCACCGGAACGCATGATGGTACGGATGGCCTTGGCGATCCTTCCCTGCTTGCCGATGACTCTGCCCATATCGTCCTCTGCCACACGCAGATGGAATACGATGACGCCCTCCTCGTTCGGCTCGTCCTGTGTGATCTCGATGGCATCCTTGTCATCCACAAGCCCGACCACGATGGCATATAACAATTCTTTCATAATAACCTCCAGCCATGCACTCACGGGGGAAGGAGCCATGCTCCCTCCTTCGTGCGTTGCATCCGGCGTTTACAGAACGCCTTCCTTCTTCAGGATGTTCTTGACGGTATCGGTCGGCTGTGCGCCCTTGCCGATCCACTCCTTGGCCTTGTCAGCGTCCACCTTAACGACACTCGGCTCCTTGGTCGGATCGTAATAACCGATCTCATCGATGCATCTGCCGTCTCTCGGATAACGGGAATCGGCAACCACGATACGATAGAACGGCGCCTTCTTGGCACCCATTCTTCTCAGTCTGATCTTTACCATTTGTTTTTTCACCTCACACATGTTGATTTTCTATGCAAGCGGGGAACCGCATTGGATAGCTTGGGAACCTGTCTTCCCAAGATGCCGCGGCAGCTTTTTGGCATCTTTGCACCGTGTCTTTGTCCATGATTCTTGTCATACACAAAGTATGACTGCGAATCATGGACTGTGGCACGGCACAAATCTGCTCAAAAATCTGCTCGCGTCCCTTGTGAAGCCATGTTCCTATTTTTTGGGCATACCGGGGATCCTGTCGAAATTCATCCCGGCGATGGAGCGCCTTGCCTGGCGCATCACGGCCTTGTTCTTCTTGCCCTTGCCCGTGAACTGCTTCATGACCTTCTGCATCTGCTCGAACTGCTTGAGCAGGCGGTTGACGTCCTCGACCTTGGTGCCGGAGCCTGCCGCAATGCGGCGCTTGCGCTTGGGGTCGATGATCGAGGGCTTGGCACGCTCGGCGGGGGTCATCGAGAGGATGATCGCCTCGAGCCGGTCGGACTGCCGGTCATCGAGCTGCTCCTCGGGGATCTTGTCGCCGCCGGGGAACATGGACACGATGGATCTGAGCGAGCCCATTTTCCGGATCTGCCGGAGCTGGTCGAGCAGATCGTTCATATCGAAGCTGCTCTCCTGGAGCTTTTTGGTGAGCTTGGCAGCTTCCTTTTCATCCATCACCGTCTCGGCACGCTCAATGAGCGTGAGCACATCGCCCATCCCGAGGATACGGGATGCCATACGGCTGGGGTGGAATTTTTCAAAATCATCGAGCTTTTCGCCCATACCCACGAATTTGATGGGCTTGCCCGTCACGGCCAGTACGGACAGTGCCGCACCGCCCCTGGTATCGGAATCGAGCTTGGACATGAGCACGCCGGTGATGCCGAGTGCATCATCGAAGGCCTTGGCGACATTGACGGCATCCTGACCGGTCATGGCATCGACCACGAGCATGATCTCATCGGGCTCGGTGGCCTCCTTGATGTTCTGGAGCTCCTCCATGAGGGCCTGGTCGATATGCAGACGGCCTGCGGTATCGAGAATGACGATGTCATGGCCGTAGTCCTTGGCATAGCGCACGGCCTGCTTGGCGATGATGACGGGGTCGATCTGTCCCATCTCAAAGACCTTGACGCCGGCCTTTTCGCCGACGACCTGGAGCTGCTGGATGGCGGCGGGACGGTACACATCGCACGCAGCAAGCATCGGGCGGTGGCCGTCCGCCTTGAGCATTTTGGCAAGCTTGGCCGAATGGGTGGTCTTACCGGAGCCCTGCAGGCCGCACATCATCATGACGGTCGGGGGCTTGGAGGCCATATTGATCCGCTCATTGTCACTGCCCATGAGGGAGACGAGCTCCTCATTGACGATCTTGATGACCTGCTGGGCGGGGGTCAGGCTCGTGAGCACCTCCTCGCCGACGGCACGCTCGGACACCTTGGCGACGAAGTCCTTGACGACCTTGTAGCTGACATCGGCCTCGAGCAGTGCCAGGCGCACCTCACGCATGGCCTCCTTGACATCGCTTTCCGTGAGCTTTCCGTGGGATTTGAGCTTTTTAAAGACATTGCTCAGCTTATCCGAAAGTCCTTCAAATGCCATTGTTCAGCCGCCTCCTTTATAGCAGCGACAGTCCCTTACGGACGAGCGCTGTGATGGTCTGTGATGCAGGATCCTCCCCGGGACAGGCATTCCCGATCTCCTCGAGACACGCCCTGAGCGCACGCAGGCGCTGTGCCATCCCGAGCTTTTCCTCGCTCTCGCGCAGCACGCTTTCCGCATGGCGCAGGCTGTCACGCACGGCCTGCCGGGTGATGCCCCGGGACTCGGCGATCTCGGACAGGGACAGATCCTCATTATAGTACAGCTCCGCTGCTTCCCGCTGTTTGGGCGTGAGCAGCTCACCGTAGCAGTCGAGCAGCAGCACATATTCCAAGTTCTTCGCCATGGCTGCGCCCTCCTTGTGTAAAGCTTTTCTGCTTTCCAGCCCTCTTATTATACCACACCCCGGGTGGAAAGTCAAGGGACTTTACAGGTTTTTTCATTTTCGGCGATTTGTACAAAGGGGCAGGCCCTGCGGAGCGCCCTCCCCCTGCCCCCTCCCTAAAGGGAGGGGGAGAATGCGGGGGCTTCGCCCCCGTACCCCCAGCAGGGGGGGCTGCGCCCCTGCACCCTGCACTTCGTCCCAAAATAAGGGGGGCGTGGGGGCGTTAGTCCGTCCGCAAAAAGAGACCCCCCGCACGCTTTAGCGTGCAAGGGGGTGCAGCCGTAGGCTGCGGGGGGCTGCCTTCCCTGCACCTCGTCGCAAAGCAAGGGGGCATGGGGCGTTAGTCCGTCCGCAAAAAGAGACCCCCGCACGCTTTAGCGTGCAAGGGGGTGCAGCCGTAGACTGCGGGGGCTGCGCCCCTGCACCCTGCACTTCGTCGCAAAACAGGGGGCGGGGGCGTGGGGGGACGCAGTCTCCCCACAAAGAAAAGAAAAAGCCCCCTCCCCTCCCGCGCCAGCGGGAGGAGGGAGGGGGTTGGGGGTGGGCTCTCCACCCTGCGTTTGCGTAAAAGAGCATTTTGCGCTTGCCGCCCCTCCAGGCGGCAAAGCAAAATCACTGCCAGCGCGGGCTCCGCGCACGCGCTTAGAAGTTTCCGGAGGTGTCCTCCTCGAGCTTGAAGGTGATGTTGTAATACTGCACCTCGCCGTCCTTGATGCGGGCGCATTCGGCCTTCACACTGTCACCGCCCTTGCAGCCGTCAAGTGCATTCCGTACATCGTCATACTCACTCACCCGCTCGCCGTTGAGACGCAATATGAAGTCCCCGGACTCGAGCTGGGTCGATGCAATGTCACAGCTGCTGTCAATATCCGTGATCCACAGGCAGCCCTCAAGCTCCTCGGGGAGCGCGGTGTCGTTCTCCTGCTCGTACTCGTACTTCCCGTATTCGGAATTGGTGGATACAAAGGTGATGCCGATCCGGTAGCGTCCGGAGACATACCCCTGGTCGATCAGGTCCTGGATGACCGGCATCGCCTCACCGGTGCTGATGGCAAAGCCCAGTCCCTCATAGGTGGTCGAATAGGCGGAGGCGTACTTGGACGAGGTGATCCCGACCACCTGTCCGTACATGTTCACGAGCGCACCGCCGGAATTGCCCGGACTGATGGCCGCATCCGTCTGGATGCACTCCATGGCAAACGACGCACTGTCGGCCCGGACCTGCCGTCCGATGGCGGAGACGATCCCCTTGGTGACCGTATCCGTCAGGCCCGCCGGATTGCCGATGGCAACGACCTCGTCGCCGACCTGTACCGTCTCGGAATCCCCGATCACGGCGTATGCAAGCCCCTTGGCGTCGATCTTCAGCACGGCAAGATCCGTCTTGGTGTCGCTGCCGATGAGCTCGGCCTCATAATCCTCGTCCTCATCGATCTCGACCACAAAATGATCCCCCTGCACCACATGCGCATTGGTGATGATATAGCCGTCCTCGGTCAGGACGATCCCGGAGCCTGTGCCGACGGCCGTATCCCCGTCCTCGGTCTCGCTGAACGTGCCGACCTTGACGATGCAGGGACTGACAAGCTCTGCCACGCCCCGGACGGTGTACGTCCCGTCCGCACTGACATTCTCGTCATCGGCGTCAAGCTCCGGCGGCTCCTGCATCTCGATCACCACACGGCTGCCCTCCCCGGCATCCCCCTGCATGGCACCGTGCAAAAGATCCGCACCGATGCAGAATACGCACAGGAGGAAAATGAGTGCGGCGATCACCCAGGCGGCAACGAGGATCCTTTTGTTCATCGGCTGCGCCTGCGGGGGCGGCGGCGGGGGCGGTGTCATCTGAAAGACCATCCCGGGTCCGGTGTACTGCGACCCGTAGGACGGCGGCGGTTCGGTATATTTCGGCTGACGGTACAGCGGCGTCCCGTTCATCCCGTTTTGCTCCGGGACCTCCGGCGGGACCGGGGGACGCTGTGTCTGGGGGATCCTGGGGTCCTGCGGATCTAAGTTTCTCCAGGCATCCTTATAATCATCCATCACGTCGGTGATCTCTCCTCTCATATTGGGAGCTGCACCTCAAACGAGGTGTACTCGCCCTTAACGCTCCCCACGACAATGTGTCCCCTGTGCAGGTGGACGATCTTGCGGGAGATCGACAGGCCCAGTCCCAGGCCGGTCTTGTCCTGGCTGCGGGAGGTGTCGGTCTTGTAGAAGCGTTCAAAGATGCGGGGCAGCTCGTCATCCGCCAGTCCCTCACCGGTATTCTTGATCCCGATGTACGCCGTTTTCTGCTCGGTGCGCAGGGAGAAGCTGATGGTGCCGCCCTCGTTGACAAATTTCACGGCATTCTCAATGAGATTGTACAGCACCTGGAACATCAGGTCCTCATCCGCACGGATCACCAGGGACACGTCCTCGAGCCCCTCGACCTCGACATGCTTGTCACTGATGCGCTTTTCAAACATCAGCACCGTCTTGATGAGGAGCTTGGCAATGTCCACATTGGAAAGGCGCAGCTCCATCTCCCCCGCCTCGAACTTGGTCAGGTTGAGCATGGAATTGACCAGCGTGCGCAGCCGTCTGATCTCCTCGGCAATGAGGCCGATGTACTTGCGGTGCTGCTCGGGCGGGATCGTCCCGTCCAGGATGCCGTCGGCAAAGCCGCCGATGGTCGTCATGGGCGTGCGCAGCTCGTGGGAGACATTCGCCACGAAATTGCGCCTTGTCGTCTCGTTCTGTTCAATGAAGTCCGCCATCCGGCCGAGCGTACTGCCCAGCGGGTACAGTGCCGACTGCTCGGGCAGTGCGGCACGGGCGGAAAATTCGCCCTCGGCGTACTGACGGGTCACGCGGTCGATCTCGTCGAGGTCCCGCTCCAGGGGCCTTGTGCCGATCCGGAACAGCAGCATGAACACCAGCGTCCCCACCAGCAGACAGATCAGAAGGTGCCGCACGAGCATAGCCGTATACGACTGCACATGCCCGGCATCGCTCACCGCGCCCAGGTAGTACTGCCCCACCGACTTGTCGCGTCCCTCCACGAGGAAGCGCTGCACGCAGCACAGCTGCTGCTGCTGTGCATCGGCGGTGTAGTACCCCAGCTGCATATATTCGCCCGTGTTGAGGTAATTGCGCACGGAGGGCGTGAGGATGTCCGTCTCCGCACCCGTGCCCGGATAGAGCTCCGTGCCGTGCTCATCATAGAGAAAGAGCCGGTAATCGTATTCCAGCTCCGCCAGCCGCAGCATCTGCGGGATGTCTCCGTCCGTCATGTCCGCCTTTGTGCGGTAGCTCTCGGTGATGTTGGCAATGAGCGCATCACAGGCCTGCCGCTGTGCGGTCTTGATGGTATCCGTGTAGGTCGCCACGGCACTGCATACCATGATGACGCCCGTCAGGAGGATGCCGCACAGAAGCAGCATCCCCGACAGCCGGAAATACCGCTCGGACAGACCCTCCCCGACAGCACCGCTGCGGCGCTTGCGGTCGCGCTTCACTTAGCTCTCCTCGTCGGCCTCGAACTTGTAGCCCACGCCCCATACGGTCTTGAGCGCCCAGTGGGGCGAGACGTCCGCAAGCTTCTCACGCAGACGCTTGATGTGGACATCGATCGTTCTCGAATCGCCGTAGTACTCAAAGCCCCACACCTCATCGAGGAGCTGGTCACGGGTGTACACATGGTTCGGGTTCGATGCCAGGTAGAACAGGAGCTCGAGCTCCTTGGGCGGTGTATCGAGCACCTTGTCATTCACGCGCAGCTCATAGCGTGTCATGTTCACCACGAGCTTGTCATAGCGCACCTCCTTGGTCTCCGGCTCGTCCGCCGAGGACCCCATGCGTCTGGCGATCGCCTTGATGCGGGCGAGCACCTCCTTGGCATCGAAGGGCTTGGAGATGTAGTCGTCCGCCCCCAGCTCCAGACCGAGCACCTTGTCGAAGGTCTCGTTCTTGGCGGAGATCATGATGATCGGTACATTGGAATTCTTGCGGATCTCCCGGCAGACCTGGCGTCCGTCCATCGACGGGAGCATCACGTCGAGCAGCACGATGTCCGGCGAGAGCGCGTTGAACTTGGCAACCGCCTCCTTGCCGTCATTCGAGATGATGACGCTGTAGCCCTCCTTCTCCAGATACATGCGCAGAAGATCACAGATGTTCTGGTCGTCGTCCACGACCAATACCTTTTCTAAAGCCATAGCCTTAAGCTCCTTTCACACATAAGGAATCCCTGATGCGATCACGCCTTGCGGCTTGGTACGCGATCTGCTTGCATCTTTTCCGCCATCTTGCACAGTTCCTCCTACCAATACATACAGTATTGCGTCGTCGTCACTGTACAATCTTGCGAAAAATCTGTCTGCGCATCTTGCGCACCAGATCACATCAGTGCTTCCTTGAATTTCCTGACAGCGGCGGCCGCCGTCACAAATGGTTAAAAAGACTCATAATAATTATACATGATTTGTTCATGTATAATATGAACGTTTCATGAATATAACATGTACAGTTCGTAAAAATCCGGCGGGCATCCGGGAGCCTTCCGGTGATGCGTTTCAACTTTCAACAGCAGGATTTGTGCAAAACGCCTATTTTTAGAAAAAATCGCAAAATAAGCTTGCTTTTTTCTGTAAAGCTGGTAAAATAGAATTAGCACTCAAAGAGACAGAGTGCTAAGCTTATCCGGGCACCCTCCATGAAGCGTGGGGGATGACCCAGCATTATACATTAGTTAAGGAGGAATCCATCATGACGATCAGACCGTTATTTGACCAGGTGCTCATCCGCATGACTGAAGCGGAGGAGACCACCAAGAGCGGCATCATCCTGGCAGGTGCTGCCAAGGAAAAGCCCCAGGTGGCAGAGGTCATCGCTGTAGGCGAGGGCAAGTATGACAAGGACGGCAAGCTCGTTCCGATGACAGTCAAGAAGGGCGACAAGGTGCTGACACGCAAGTACGGCGGTACCGAGGTCAAGCTCGACGGCGAGGAGTACACCCTCGTATCCCAGGATGACATCCTGGCCATCGTGACCGACTGAACCTGTCTTCCCAAGATGCTGCGGCAGCTTTTTGGCATCTTTGCACCGTGTCTTTGTCCATGATTCTTGTCATACACAAAGTATGACTGCGAATCATGGACTGTGACACGGCGCATATCTGCTCAAAGATCTGCTCGCGTCCCTTGTGAAGCCATGTTCTGACTAACAAAGAGATTTTGCAGGATAGGAGAGATTGATTATGGCAAAGGATATCAAGTACGGAGAGGAAGCAAGAGCTGCTCTCCAGGCAGGCATTGACAAGCTGGCTGACACAGTCAAGATCACGCTCGGCCCGAAGGGCAGGAACGTGGTGCTCGACAAGAAGTTCGGTGCGCCGCTCATCACCAATGACGGTGTGACCATCGCCAAGGACATCGAGCTTGAGGACGCTTTTGAGAACATGGGCGCACAGCTCGTCAAGGAGGTCGCTACCAAGACCAACGATGCTGCCGGCGACGGCACGACGACCGCAACGCTGCTGGCACAGGCCATCATCCGTGAGGGCATGAAGAACATTGCTGCCGGTGCCAATCCGATGATCCTCAAGAAGGGCATCGCCAAGGCAGTGGACACGGCTGTGGAGACCATCAAGGCCAATTCCAAGCCGGTCGAGGGCAGTGCGGACATCGCAAGAGTCGGCACCGTTTCCTCCGCTGACGAGACCGTGGGCCAGCTCATTGCCGAGGCCATGGAGAAGGTCACCTCCGACGGTGTCATCACCATCGAGGAGAGCAAGACTGCCGAGACCTACAGCGAGGTCGTAGAGGGCATGCAGTTCGACCGCGGCTACATCTCCCCCTACATGGTGACCGATACCGAGAAGATGGAGGCTGTATATGACGATGCCTACATCCTCATCACCGATAAGAAGATCGGCAACATCCAGGAGATCCTGCCCCTGCTCGAGCAGATCGTGCAGTCCGGCAGAAAGCTGGTCATCATCGCCGAGGACATCGAGGGCGAGGCGCTGACCACGATCATCCTGAACAATCTGCGCGGCACCTTCAAGTGCGCAGCCGTGAAGGCTCCGGGCTTTGGTGACAGACGCAAGGAGATGCTCAAGGACATCGCCACCCTGACCGGCGGTGAGGTCATCACCGAGGAGCTGGGTCTGGAGCTGAAGGATACCCAGATGCAGCAGCTCGGCCGTGCCCGTCAGGTGGTCATCCAGAAGGAGAACACCATCATCGTGGACGGTGCCGGTGACAGCGAGGCCATCCAGGCAAGAGTTTCCCAGATCAAGAGCCAGATCGAGAATGCGACCTCCGATTTCGACCGTGAGAAGCTCCAGGAGCGTCTGGCAAAGCTCTCCGGCGGTGTAGCCGTCATCAAGGTCGGTGCCGCCACCGAGATCGAGATGAAGGAAAAGAAGCTGCGCATCGAGGATGCACTGGCAGCCACCAAGGCCGCCGTTGAGGAGGGCATCGTCGCCGGCGGCGGTACCGCACTCATCAACGCCATCCCGGCCGTTCAGAAGCTGGTCGGGGAGCTTACCGGCGATGAAAAGACGGGTGCTGCCATCATCTGCAAGGCACTTGAGGCACCGCTGCGTCAGATCGCACTCAATGCCGGACTTGAGGGCAGTGTCATCATTGACAAGATCATCACCTCGGGCAAGGTCGGCTACGGCTTTGACGCTTACAACGAGACCTATGTGGACATGATCCCTGCCGGTATCGTTGACCCGACGAAGGTGACCAGATCCGCCCTGCAGAATGCCGCTTCCGTGGCTGCGATGGTCCTGACCACCGAGAGCCTGGTCGCTGACATCAAGGAGCCGGAGCCTCCGGCACCTCCGATGCCCGCAGGCGGGATGTATTGATCCTACACAGAACACAAAAAGCAGCAGCACCCTTCGGGGTGCTGCTTTTGTTTGCCAAAAAACGATCGGCAGCCATGCCAAAGGCGGTCAAAGGTCGGGCGGGGAGCCCCCGCTGGCTGATTGCAGCGAGCGAAATTTCCTTACCCGCCGCTTTTTTCAGGGGTGAATTCAAAAAACAGTCCGGTGGACTGTTTTTTGAAGAGGGGCGCTTTTTTTCAAAAAAGCGCGCC
>JAFTZY010000035.1 GCA_017460955.1 Oscillospiraceae bacterium | reverse complement strand
GGAGAGACCTCACTTCGGTGAAAGAACTCTTTTGGCCAAATTTCGTACCTCAATAAGACCATGGCGCGTTCCCTGGTGGAATGCATACTGAACTTGCTTTGCAGGCGTGCAGAGGGCGCAGCCCTTTGCCGCCCCAGAGTCCAGAGGGGCGGCGGCGACCGAAGTCAAGTCAGGATCCTGTCGAGACTGAGCAGTCCTGGGATTGGATGTAAACCCAGGGCGAGCGCCCCTCTGGTCAGGGGTGAAGAAAAATTCACAAAAAAAGAGAACCCGGCAGGGGGCTGAAAGCCCCCACCCAGGCCCCATCAAGTCTAAGATTCTAACTTCTCACCTCTCACCTCTCACCTCTAAAAGCAGATCCACAGCACCGCATAGATCACAAACAGCGCCGCATAGTACAGGCCGATCACGCCGACGATGTTCCAGATGTTGGTGCCGCCCTCGGTTTGGAGGAGGGTCTTGCGCATGGCGGGGGTGGGGGCCTTCTCGCGGATGCGGCGGACGTTCCTGATGACGAACTGATAGTACAGATAATTCCCGAACATGCACAGCCCCACGCGCAGGGCGAGGGAGGCGAAATACATCGGGATATTCAGGTCGTTGAGGAGCTCCTCGTGGCTCTGGAGAAAGGCCGTCATGCCGCCGAACATATGCGCGGTCTCCTCACCGTAGTACTGCGTCATGGACTCCATGAATGCCGTGTCCGTCAGCGTGTACAGCAGCCGCAGCAGGATCATGGGCAGACTGCACACAAGGCTGACCGCGCCCGTGAGCAGCGCCATCGGCCACATTTTGCGGTTGGCAAAGTAGAAATACGGGAAGAGCACGCACGGCAGATTGAACGACAGACGCCGCCCCGTCTCCTTAAAGCGCTTGAACAGGGGGATATAGTACAGCGTATTCGTGCGCACGAAGGCGGAGATGTCCTCCAGGCGCTCGCCGTCGAACTCCTCCTCCGGGGGCATCCCGCACAGCGGATCGCCCGGGCGGAAGGACAGCACCATCCGGCCCTGTTCGTCGCGTTCGGTCTCACCGCGCAGATGCGTGCCGCAGACAGCACAGTTCTCCTCGCCCGGGAGGTTGACCGTGCCGCATTTCCGGCATGTCAGACCGCCCATCCGTTCCCGGCGCTCACGCTCGGCTGCCTGCCAGCTGCCGCCCACGGCATGGAGCGCTGTATTGGTGCAGTGCCCGACCGACTGCCAGCAGCTGCGGTGATAGGGCGTTCCGCATTCCGGACAGGCGACGATGTCCTCCCCGTCGGCGAATACCTTCTGGCAGATCCCGCATTGACATCCTGTATATTGTCCCATAGACACCTCCGGTGGTATTTTTTCCTTGGATATTCCTATTATATCACATTCTGGAGATTTTGCAAGAGGATGAAGAGAATTTTCAACAAAAATACACAATCCGATGCCGGGCACCGCAATTTTGCACCCGGAGAGGGCCGCCGGGACAGCCTCCTCCGCACGGGAAGGCGTCCGGCTGGGATACAGTGTGAACAGTGCCCCCCGGGTGCCTGCGTTAACGATATATTCATATTGAAGTCATAAAATATTCTTGTATTCTCTCGAAAAATATTGTATAATTTTATGAGGGATTTTGTTTAGATTCTATGAAACATTCCCCCAAATCTTACGGAGAGGATAAGCCGATGGGCGGTGATGTCATGATGTCAAAGCAGAAGATCCATATTGCCGTCATCGTATCGACGATCGATGAGGAGTACCAGAGCGGGATCCTGGAAGGGATCCGGCAGTATGCGTTTGCCAACCGCATCACCGTCGAGCATTTCGTCGCCTTCGGGAACATCGGCGGCGACGTCGGGCACGATACCGGCGAGTACAACATCTTTTCCCTTGCCGATCTCAGCCGGTTCGACGGGGTCATCCTCGTCATCAATACCGTGCAGCTCGCCGACTGCAAGGAGCGTGTGCTCACGCAGGCCCGCGCAAGCGGGATCCCGGTGGTCTGCGTGGATAAGCAGGACCCGGAATTTGATACCATCTGCATCGACAACACCCGTGCCATGCACGCGATGGTCGAGCATTTCGTGACACGCCACGGCATGACGCGCATCAACTATGTATCGGGCCCGGCGGACAATATCGACGCCCGGGAGCGCTTACAGGCCTACCGGGATGTCCTCACACAGCACGGCATCCCCGTGGAGGAGGAGCGCATCTACCACGGCACCTTCCAGTCCCGGGACGGCACGGCAGCGGTCGCTGCCTTCCTTAAGTCCCCCCTTGAATTCCCGCAGGCGATCGTATGCGCGAATGACAATATGGCCATCGCGGCCGTCAATGCGCTGATGCGCCATGGGGTACGGGTGCCGGAGGATGTGGCAGTGTCGGGCTTTGACAACATCTACAATGCCCGCAACTACGCGCCGGCCATGACGTCCGTGGAGCGTCCGCTCGCAAGGGTCGGGCAGCTTGCCTGTCAGAAGATCATCGCAAGGCTCCGGGGGAAGCCCCTTGAGCGCGAGACGATCCTTGAAACGCGCCTGTGCTTCTCGCAGAGCTGCGGCTGCTGTGAGACGCCGCTGATGGATACGGACGAATTCAAGAAGCACAATTACGGCGTTCTCGAGTCCTTCTCGCTCGACGTCTCGCTTGTCAGCCGGATGTCCTCGGCGCTGGCCGAATGCGACAGTCTGGAGGAGTA
Organism: Oscillospiraceae bacterium; assembly: GCA_017460955.1. Taxonomy (GTDB): domain Bacteria; phylum Bacillota; class Clostridia; order Oscillospirales; family Ruminococcaceae; genus UBA3855. The sequence continues at coordinate 2,309 of JAFTZY010000035.1, read as the reverse complement.
CACCGAGCGGCTGCGGGAGTTCATCCCGCCCATCGGCTGCAAGGAATTCTACCTGTGCCTGTGCGACACCTGGAAGCAGGGCATCATGGCGGATGAGACGGAGGAGAACTATCTTCTGCACATCCTGTCCCCGAATGACTACATCGTTTCCGGCTACAGCGACACGATCATGGTGCCGCTTGCCTACAAGGACGGGGCATTCATCGACGTGCCGGAGTTCCCCTCGAGGGAGATGCTGCCGGGGCTGTTCCTGACGGAGAACGAGCCGGGGAATTACTATTTTGTCCCCCTGCATTTCCGGGACCGCTGCATGGGCTACTGTGTCATCAAGGACAGTGACTTCCCGATCACGAGCAAGCTGTTCCACAATTATATCATGAACATTTCAAACTCCCTGGAGAGTGTGCGCAAGATCATCTGTCTGGACCGGGTCACGCGCAAGCTCAACAAGCTGTACACGGTGGACACGCTCAGCCGCATCAACAACCGCAACGGCTTCCGCATCGGCACGCAGCATGTGTTCAGCCGCTGCATCCGGGAGCACCGGCCGGTGATGCTGATGTTCCTGGACATGGACGGACTCAAGTCGATCAACGACAACTACGGCCACAAGGCGGGTGACAATGCGATCATCAGCATGGCGGAGGTCCTGATGGCGACCTGCACGGACGGTGAGGTCTGCTGCCGGTTCGGCGGGGATGAGTTCATCGTATTCGGCGGGGACTACACGGAGGAGCGCGCCCAGGCGCTCACACGCCGCATCCGCGCAGCGCTTGAGGAGATCAACGAGACCAAGCACCTCCCCTACCGGCTCGACACGAGTCTGGGGTATCATATCACGGTCCCCGAGCCGGGGACGAATCTGTTCCAGCTCGTGACCATTGCGGATAATATCATGTATGCGGAGAAGAAGCGGAGAAAGACTTCGCGGTATCTAAAGAGAAGCGGAAATGTATAAGAAACTGCCCCCATTATGGGGGCGTTTCTTTTAGAGGTGAGAGGTGAGAGGTAAGAAGTTAGATGCTTAAATTTGATAGGTCTGTACTGGGGCTCCGCCCCGGCTGGGTTCTTTTTATCTGATAATGTTACTACACCCCGCCAGAGGGGCGATTGCCCACCCCTCTGGACTCCGTGCAGCATGGCTGCCGCCCTGCACCTGCTTTTAAGCGAATAGGGGGAATCAGTTCTTCGATGCAAGAGTCCCAATCGACCGAGTTTTGTACCACAATAAGACCCAGGCGCGTTCTCCGATGGGATGCATCCTTTGATTGTTGTCGCAGTGCCGGGCGAACAAGGTGCTCATGCACGAGGGACCTGTGGAAAGAAGAGACCTTCTCACACCCACAGGCGCCTGTAAAGTGCGCACCTCTGGCGGGGTGTAGAAAAATTTACAGATAAAGAGAAACCCGCCGGGGCGGAGCCCCAGAAGAGACCTTTCAAGCTTAAGATTCTAACCTCTCACCTCTAACCTCTAAAAGCGGAGCCCCCACAAGAGACCTTTCAAGTCTGAGAAACCAGCTCACGCATTTTTAGTGAATAGTGAATAAGACAAAGCCCCTGACGGGGCTTTGGGGGCTACGCCCCCAATTCCCCCTGGATCCTCGCATATTCCTCGTCGGCCGCATCCATCGCGGCCTGGGCCTCCTGCACGCGCTGGGAAAGGGCCGTTTCCTGCTCTCCCAGGGCCCGCACACGCTCCTCGGCAGCCGCGGCCGTGCTCTCAAGGCCCGCTGCCTCCTCGGCCAGACCCGCCAGGTCCCCCAGGTACTGCTCGAACCGCGCCTCGTATGCATCGACCGTGTACAGCGTCCCGTAATCACTGCTCGCCAGCGAAAAGACCTGCCCGTAGGAAATGCTGTAGATCCCGCTGCGGCCCGCGGTGCAGACCGCGAACCCCGTGCCGGCATAGTCGCCGTTCACGATGTTCTGGTAGTGTCCGCCGCCGTCGGCCTTCTCGTTGTCATACCAGCCCGTGAAGGGGTCGGCATAGTTCCACGAGAGGTTCTCCCCGACGAAAAACTGACTGGAATGCGCCACGGCACCGTCGGACCAGTTCAGATCCGACTGCGCGATCGCCATGAGCGTGTCGCTCACCAGAAGCTCCGGCAGGCCCTCGGCACGCCGCAGCTCGTTGCACTCCCGGATATAATCAAAGCTCCGGCGCATGTTGTCAAGGGACGTTGCGTCCCCCGGATCGCCCGGGACGGTGGCGCTGGCATGGGCCGCCCCGCGCAGGGCATCGAGCGCTCCCTGTGCGCCCATTTCCTCGTAAAACCCGAACGCGCCCTGCTCGGCCCTTGCCAGTGCAT
>JAFTZY010000034.1 GCA_017460955.1 Oscillospiraceae bacterium | reverse complement strand
CTGCCGGAGCACGGCATTCCGGTCACGCGCTGCGACCGCCCGCGACAGTCCCTCCATCAGCGCCGCCCTTGCCTGCGCATCCGGGGTCCCTTCGGCCGCATCCGGGGCAGGCGCGTTCTCAGGCGCGGACGCGTCGGGGGTCTGTGCGTTTTCGGGAGGCTCTGCATTCTCGGGAGTCTCTGCATTCTCGGGAGCTTCCGCATGTTCGGGAGACTCTGCGTTTTCGGGAGACTCTGCATGTTCGGGAGCCTGCGCATTCTCGGGAGACTCTGCATTTTCAGGCGTTCCCGTATTGTCGGGCGTTCCCGCATGTTCGGCATCCTGCGCAGTTCCGGGCTTCCGGACCGCCTGCGTCTCCGGCGCAGTGGGGTCCTCCAAAGCCGAGGGGGCTTCGGTGGAAGCGGCAGCAGGTACGGACTGCGGGAGCACCTCGGGGAGCACTTCCTCGGGGGTGCGGCCGCAGCCGGCAAGGAGCATGGTGAGTGCCAGGAGGGTGGCAAGGTATCTGCGTGTCATGGACGTCCTCCGTTCTGTTGGGGTCTTGGGGATTTGTGAATAGTATAGCATATTTTTCCGGATCTGTAAAGAGGGATTGTAAAAAAAACCGGACGCAGGGGGCGCACATCCGCACAATTTCGTATATTGATAAAATCCCGACAAATTCTTTGTGCATTTTGACACACTTTTTGGTTTTTCTGCCGGGAAATTTGTCACATCCATGCCTTGCAGTTCCTGCAAAAAATGTGTATAATATGTATAATAGGGATGTTATGCAAATTCATAATTGAGATAGAAGAACGTAGGAAAGCAGGAATGTGCATGTTCGGCATATATCATCGATATGTCAAGCGGGTGGTGGATCTGCTGCTTGGTATGATCGCTGCGGTGATCCTGGCGCTTCCGATGCTGTTGATCGCACTGACGATCAAGTGCGGAGATCCGGGGGCGAGCGTTCTGTTCAAGCAGACGCGGATCGGCAGGAACGGCAAGCCCTTCAAGATCTACAAATTCCGCTCGATGCGCTCGGATGCGCCCCGGCACATGAAGAGTGCCGACCTCACGCAGGAGGATTACGACCGCTGCGTGACGCGGCTGGGGCGGGTCCTGCGCAAATACAGCCTGGACGAGCTGCCGCAGGTGTTCAACATCCTGCGCGGCGACATGAGCTTTGTGGGACCGCGTCCGGTCCTGGCCAATGAAAAGGTGGTGCTCGACGGCCGTGAAAAGGCCGGACTGCGGTTTTTCCGCCCGGGACTGACCGGCTGGGCCCAGATCAACGGCCGCAATACCCTCACCGACGAGGAGAAGGTGCGCTATGACGGGGAGTACGTCCGCCGTGTTTCCCTGCATTTCGATCTGTACTGCATGCTCCGCACGGTGCTGATCGTCATCGGGAAAAAGGGCTTCCTTGAGGGAAGCAAGGACCGTCTGGACCGGGATGCCGACTTCTCCACGGGGGATGAGTTCATCCTCGCCGAATGCTGCGAGGAGCTTGACGAGGAGAAGCTCGAGGACACCGCCCTGGACGGGTTCCAGAATGAAAGTGCAAAGTAAAAGCCCACGCGGATGCGGGGGCTTAGCTTTTAGAGGTAAGAGGTAAGGGGCTTATACCAATTCTCGCTCAAACGATTGATAGCATCGATCGTTTTAGACTTGTGAGGCGCGGGACTTTGGGGGCACCCCTCCACCGCTTTGCGGTCCCCCTTGCAGGGGAGCTGTCAGCGAAGCTGACTGAAGGGGGGAAGCAGCGGAGCATGGGCCCTCAGTACTCGATCCCCCGTCTTGCAGGGATGCCCCTCTCATAGGGGTGGGCCAGAGCACGGATCTCGCTGAGATAATCCGCCGCCCGACGGAACTTCTCCGCCGGATCGCGCCCCGTCAGGACCATCTCCACCCCCGCCGGGCGGTGCAGGACCAGGTCCTCGGCAAGGGGGATGTCAAAGAGCATCGCCCGGTAGGCCGCACAGAATTCATCGAGGACCACAAGCTCTGTCTCCCCCGATGCCATGCGCTCGTGCACGAGACGGAGCATCCCATCATGACAGCGCGTGATGGCCGCACGGTCCTCCGGCGTCATCGAGAACGTGAAGCCGTAGTCCCGGTCGCAGCGAAGGACCTCGATCCCGGGCAGCTGCCGGAGCATCCCGACCTCCCCCGAATCCCGGCCCTTCAGAAACTGGACAAACAGCACATGCAGTCCCGCACCCGCGGCACGCACCGCAAGCCCCACCGCAGCCGTGGTCTTGCCCTTGCCGTCCCCGCAGTACAGGTGCAAAAGTCCCTGCTTCATTCGCTGTGCGCCCTGTGCATGATGACAAGGCCCGCGCAGAGCATCACACTGCCCGCGCCGATCGCGGCGCTCGTACACACGATGTTCAGGAACCTGCGGCGGCGCAGCTTCTTTGAGAGATCCGCGTACAGCGCATCCTGCCGCTCCTTCCAGCTCTCCGGGACCGCCGGGGCGGCCTTGGGTGCATCGGCCCCGTGCAGGGCGCGGCATTCCTTATAATACTTGCGGCAGGCAGGGCAGGCTTTCAGATGCGCATGGACCGCCTCCTGCGTCCTGGGACGCACCAGCCCCTCCATGTACAGCTCGGCTAAGTCCCTGGCTGCATTACACGTCATATTCATGCCGGATCGCCTCCATTATCATTTTCTTGGCTCGGTAGTAGATCACTCTGGCGGAATTCTCACTGATATGCAGCGCATCCCCGATCTGGGCATAGCTCATATCCGCATACACCCGCAGGATCATCACATCCCTGTACTTCTCCGGCAGCGCCATGAGCGCACGCCGGGTCTCCTCAATGAGCAGCTGGTTCTCCACGGTGTCCTCGAGATGCTCCGTGCTCTGCCCGGCATAGATCTCCGCGAGCGCCTCGGTCGAGAGTCCCTCCACCTGACGGCGGTTCCTGCGCAGATGCCGGTAGTAGATGTGCTTGGCGATCGAGGCCAGCCATGTGAACACATCGCTGTCCCCCCGGAACCGGTGGAACGACACGAACGCCTGATAGAACGTCTCCTGTGTCAGCTCCTCCGCAAGATCCCGGTTTTCGGTCAGCTTGTAGAGAAATGCGTAGATCCGCGGAAAGTATTCCTTGTATAAGGCTTCAAATTCATGTTTCATCGCAGGAACACCCCTTCTTTTCCGACGGAGGGATTTCTACACAGTTAGTGCCGCCGGGGCGCCCCGGTGTTACAACCGTCGGATTCGTGAAAATAGACAAAGATCGGCCCGTGGACCCGCATTAAATTTGTGCAGGAATTTTGTAACAAACCCGGCAGCAGGTTCACTAACCTTTTAAAAGCGTCCGTCCGTGGCGGGCGTAAAATAAAGCAGGAGGCTTACATCATGAGTTTTCGTATCATCGGCACCGGTATGTATGTACCGCCGAAGGCAGTGACCAACGACGATCTGGCGCAGATCGTGGATACCAATGACGAGTGGATCTCAAAGCGCGTGGGCGTGAAGGAACGCCGCGTGTCCGAGACGGAGTTCACCTCCGAGATGGGCGCGAAGGCCGCACAGGCAGCGCTCGACGATGCGGGCGTGAAGGCACAGGACCTGGACATGATCCTGGCAGCGTCCGTCAGCGGCGAGACGGTCTCCCCGTCGATGGCGTGCATGGTGCAGCACCGGCTGGGGGCGACGTGCCCGGCCATGGAGCTCAACGCAGCGTGTGCGGCATTCCTCTATCTGCTCGAGACCGCCGCAGCATTCTTTGCACTGCACAAGGACTACAAGCGGATCCTCGTGGTGGGCTGTGAGCGCATGAGCGGGATCCTCGACTGGACCGACCGGAGCACCTGTGTGATCTTCGGTGACGGCTCCGGTGCCGCCGTGCTCGAGCGGGGAGAGGGGTACCTCGATTCGGTCATCACCGTCAAGGGCGGGGATGATGTCATCAAGATCCCGCATTTCCTCGGCTGCTCGCCGTTTTTCAAGACCGAGCAGGACACGCCCTACATCCATATGAAGGGCCAGGAGACGTTCAAGTACGCCGTCACGGCCATTGCACAGGACATCACCACGCTCCTGGAGCGCAATCATCTGACGATCGACGACATCGCGTGGATCGTCCCGCACCAGGCCAACAAGCGCATCATCGACTTTGCCTGCCACAAGCTCGGCATCAGCACGGAGAAGATGTTCGTCAATATCGAGAAGTACGGCAACACCTCGAGTGCATCGGTGCCGATGGCACTGCATGAGCTCAAGGAGAGCGGGAAGCTCCAAAGAGGGGACAAGGTCATCCTGTGCGCCTTTGGCGGCGGGCTCTCGAACGCGGCTTGTCTTATAGAGTATTAAGAGGTGAGAGGTTAGAATCTTAGACTTGATAGACCTTTTGTGGGGGCTCCGCCCCCGGAGAGACCCCTTAATGCGGGTGCTCCCGCCGAAAGCGGGCGCAGGAGGGGGCCGAAGGCCCCCCAAGAGCCCCTCCCTCCAAGGAAAACCCTTTGCACCGCAAACCTTTGGTGTTGACCGGCAGACCGCCGGTTCACATAGATCAGCGTCCTCAAAAAAACGGGGACATATCCATTATATCACAAAAAAGGAGTAAAAACAATGGTACAGGAAAAAATTATTGCTATGCTCGCAGAAGCTACCGACACCGACGCCTCCGAGATCACCGCAGACACCAAGTTTGCCGATCTGGGCATTGATTCTCTGGACATGACGGAGATGGCAATGGACCTGGAGGACGAGTTCGGCATCACCCTCGAGATGACCCCCGAGCTCAACACCGTTGGCAAGCTCGCCGAGGCAGTCGAGAAGCTGACCGCAGAGGGCTAAGCAATGGTAACGTCGCCTGTTTGTGAGCTTCTGGGTATCCGCTACCCGGTCCTTCAGGGCGGCATGGCATGGATCGCTGACGGCAAGCTTGCCGCAGCGGTCTCCAATGCCGGCGGCCTTGGGATCATTTCTGCTATGAATGCAAACGCCGAGTATGTGCGCGAACAGATCCGCCTGGCAAGGAGCCTCACGGATCAGCCCTTCGGCGTGAATATCATGCTCATGAGTCCCTTTGCGGACGAGTGCGCACAGGTCTGTGCTGAGGAGCGCCCCGCTGTCATCACGACGGGCGCGGGCAGTGCGGACAAATACATCCCCCTGTGGAAGGAGGCCGGGATCCGCGTGATCCCCGTGGTCGCCTCCGTCGCGTTTGCCAAGCGTGCCGAAAAGGCCGGGGCGGATGCGGTCATCGCCGAGGGACAGGAGTCCGGCGGCCATATCGGGGAGCTGACCACCATGGCACTCGTGCCGCAGGTCGCCGATGCCGTGGACATTCCCGTGCTTGCCGCAGGCGGCATCGGGGACGGCAGGGGCATCGCCGCAGCGTTCATGCTGGGCGCGCAGGGTGTCCAGATGGGGACCCGGTTCCTGGTCGCCAGGGAGTGCGGCGTGCATCAGAACTACAAGGATGCCGTGCTCGGGGCCAAGGACATCTCCACCCAGGTGACGGGCAGACGCTTTGGCGGGAATACCTGCCGCGGGATCAAGAACCCCTTCACCCGCAATTTCATCAAGGAAGAATACGCCCCCGATGCGACCGCCGAAACGGTCGCAAACCTCGGTGCCGGTGCGCTGCGCCGTGCCGCCGTGGAGGGCGATGTCAAAAACGGCAGTGTGCTTGCCGGCCAGATCGCAGGGCTTGTGAATAAGGAGCAGACCTGTGAGGAGATCCTCCTCGAGATCATGGACGAGGCCGACCGCTGCCTGAAAGGAGCACAGGCATGGGTAAAATAGCATTCGTGTTCTCCGGCCAGGGCGCCCAGCATGTGGGCATGGCAAGGGAATTTTACGACACAAACGCCGCTGTGAAGGCGCTGTTCGATGCAGCGGAAGATGCGCGCCCCGGCACGCTGTCCACCATGTTTGAAGGGGACGGCACGGAGCTCAAACAGACCCAGAATACCCAGCCGTGCCTGTATCTGACCGATCTTGCCGCCGCACTGATGCTGCGGGAAAACGGCATCACCCCGGACGGCCTTGCAGGCTTCTCCCTCGGGGAGATCCCGGCGCTCGCACTCGGCGGGGCCTACACCCTGGAGGACGGCTTTGCCATTGCCGCACAGCGCGGTGCCGCCATGGCAAAGGCCGGTGAGGGACAGGATGTGTCCATGATGGCATGCGTCAAGCTCCCCGTCGAGGAGGTCGAGGCACTGTGCGAAGGCTATGACAAGGTGTTCCCGGTCAATTACAATTCCCCCGTGCAGCTCGTGGTCTCCGGCGATAAGGCACAGCTCGAGGCACTCGCTGCCGATGTGAAGGCAAAGCGCGGGCGCGGCCTTATGCTCAGCGTGAGCGGCGCGTTCCACTCGCCCTACATGACCCCGGCGGTCGAGCCGTTCGGCAAGGCGCTCGAGGGGCATGACGTGAAGCTCCCGGAGGTGCCGGTCTATGCCAATTTCACCGCCGCGCCCTATGAGGGGGATGTGAAGGCGCTGATGCTGCAGCAGATCAACCATCCGGTGCAGTGGGTGAAGCTCATCCGCCGCATGGCTGAGGACGGCTTTGACACGTTTGTGGAGTGCGGCGTGGGCAATACGCTCCAGAAGCTCATCTCCCAGATCCTCCCGGAGGCAAGGACGCTTCGCGTGGAGGATCCGGCAACGCTCGCTGAGACGCTTGAAGCGCTGAAGGCTTGAAGGAGGGCATCATGGAAAAGGTATTAAACGGCAAGGTCGCCGTTGTCACGGGCAGCACCCAGGGCATCGGCTTTGAGATCGCAAAGAAGCTTGCGGCAAACGGTGCGGCCGTTGCCATCGTGGACATCTGCGATGCGGATAAGGCAGCACCGGCCCTGGCTGCCATTGATGCACTGGGCGTTTCTGCCAAGTTCTATCAGTGCAACGTGGCCGACAGCACACAGGTGGCCGGGACCTGCGCCCAGATCCTGAAGGATTTTGGCAGTGCGGACATTCTGGTGAACAATGCCGGCATCACGCGGGACAATCTGATCCTGCGCATGAGCGAGGCGGATTTTGACGCCGTCGTGGATGTGAATCTCAAGGGCGCGTTCTACATGATCAAGAATTTCTACCGTCCGATGATGAAGAAGCGCTACGGGAAGATCATCAACATCAGCTCGATCTCGGGACTGTTCGGCAATCCCGGCCAGGCGAACTACTCGTCCTCGAAGGCGGGCATCATCGGCCTGACCAAGTCCACCGCCAAGGAGCTTGCCTCCCGCGGCGTGACGTGCAATGCCATCGCCCCGGGCTTCATCGCCACGAGCATGACGGCGGATTTCCAGGATAACGAGGAGGCCGTGAAGGCCATTCCCGTCGGGCGCTTCGGCAGACCCGAGGAGGTCGCAGAGCTCGCCCTCTTCCTGGCCTCCCCCCAGTCCGACTACATCACCGGTGAGGTCATCCGCATCGACGGCGGAATGGCCATGTAGGCGGGGAGCCCCCCTGTGGGGGCCTTCGGCCCCCTCCTGCGCCCCCTTTCGGCGGGAGCACCCGCCACCCCCGACCAGAGGGGCGATTGCCCGCCCCTCTGGTCGGGGGTGCAGGGGTCCGCCCCTCCACCAAAGCCTGTCCGGGGGCCGAAGGCCCCCACCCAGGACCTCCCAAGTTTCGCACCCCCATCCCCCAAAAAGAACATTTTTTGATGCCACCACCCCAAGCCGAAGGCTTGCATGAAGGAGAAAAAAACCATGAGAAGAGTCGTCATCACAGGTATGGGCGCCGTCACCCCGATCGGCAACAATGTCCCGGCATTCCGGGAGGCACTGTTTGCCGGAAAAAACGGCATCGATACCATCACCAAATACGATGTCACCGATTCCAAGTACAAGCTGGCCGGTGAGGTCAAGGATTTCGATGCGGTCGCACTGCTCGGCAAGATGACCGCCCGCAAGACCGATCCGTTCACGCAGTATGCGCTCGTTGCAGCGCAGGAGGCCATGGACCAGAGCGGCCTGGAGGGGACGATCGAGTCCGACCGCTTCGGCGTTTGCTTCGGCTCCGGGATCGGCGGCATCGAGACACTTTGCACCGAGCACCAGAACCTGCTCGAAAAGGGACCCCGCCGGGTGTCCCCGCAGTTCGTCCCCAAGATGATCTATAACATCGCTGCCGGGAACCTTGCCATCGCCTTCCACGCAAACGGCCCGTGTACTGCCGTGTCCACCGCCTGTGCCACCGGTGCCACCGCCATCGGCGAGGGCTACCGCACCATCCTGCACGGGTATGCCGACGCCATGCTCTGCGGCGGTTCGGAAGCCGCCATCAACCCCCTGACCATCGCAGGCTTCGGCAACTGCCAGGCCCTGTCCGATGCCGAGGACAGAAATGCCGCCTCCATCCCCTTTGACAAGCGCCGTCACGGCTTTGTCATGGCCGAGGGCGCGGGCGTCATGATCCTCGAGGAGTATGAGCATGCCGTGGCACGCGGCGCGAACATCATCGCAGAGGTCTGCGGCTACGGCTCGACCTGCGATGCACACCATGTCACCGCACCCGACCCCGAGGCCACCTACGTCGCCAAGGCATTCCGCGATGCCCTGCCCGAGGGGACCGATCTGTCGCGTGTGTATGTCAATGCGCACGGCACGTCCACCCCGCTCAACGACAAGACCGAGACCACGGCCCTGAAGCTGGCCTTCACCGAGGAGGGCGCCAAGAAGCTCCATATCAGCTCCTCGAAGTCCATGACCGGCCATATGCTCGGCGCGACCGGTACCGTGGAGGCCATTGCTGCCGTGCTCGCCCTCACAAGCGATACCGTGCCGCCCACCATCAACTATGTCGAGCCCGACCCGGAGCTGGACCTCGATTATACACCGAACAAGGCCGTTTCGACCCCGCTCGATGTGGCACTGTCCTCCAATCTTGGCTTCGGCGGCCATAACGCCGTTGTCGCCTTCAAGAAAGTGTGAGTGCCATGACAAGGGAAGAGATCATGAACATCATCCCGCACAGGGACAATATGCTCCTGCTCGATGCAGCAGAGGCTGTGGACGGCAAGGCGCACGGGAAGCTTCACATTACGGGGGAGGAGTGGTTCCTCAAGGGGCATTTTCCGGGGAACCCCGTGGTGCCGGGCGTGATCCTGTGTGAGATCATGGCGCAGTCGGCATGCGTGCTGCTCGCCGGTGCCGCCGAGGGACAGACCCCCTATTTTACAGGGCTTGACAAGGTGAAGTTCCGCACGCCCGTGAAGCCCGGCGATACCTTTGAAACAGAGTGCGAGATCATCCGGAGCAAGGGCCCGTTCTATTTCTGCAAGGGACGGGGCAGCGTGGGCGGCAAGCTGGCCGTATCCGCGGAGTTTTCCTTTGCACTGGTCCCCAAGGAGGCGTAAGGAGCAATGGGATTTATCAATGATTTTGCCCAGAAGGTCAAGGAGACCGTAGCGGGCGGCACGCAGGTCCAGAAGGTCACCTGCAAAAAGTGCGGCCATGAGGATTCCGCCTACAAGCTCATCGAAAATTATTACATCTGCCCGGAGTGCGGGTATCATTTCCGGCTTGGCGCGAAGGAGCGCTTGGACCTTGTGTGCGACAAAAACAGCTTCCATGAGCTGTTCACGGGCCTTACGAGCATCGATTTTCTGCACTTCCCCGGCTATTATGAGAAGCTCGAGAAGGCCAGAAAGACCACGGGCGAGGAGGATGCCGTGACCTGCGGCATTGCGACCATCGCCGGGAATGAATTTGCCGTGTTCGTGATGGATTCCAAGTTCATCATGGCCAGCATGGGCAGTGTGGTCGGTGAGAAGATCACAAGGCTGTTTGAATATGCGACCGAGCACAAGATGCCCGTTGTCGGCTTTACGGCATCGGGCGGCGCGAGAATGCAGGAGGGCGTCATTTCCCTGATGCAGATGGCCAAGGTCAGCGGTGCGGTCAAGAACCACAGCAATGCGGGCCTTCTGTACATCACGGTACTGACCGACCCGACCACGGGCGGCGTGACCGCAAGCTTTGCGATGCAGGGGGACATCATCCTCTCCGAGCCCGCTGCGCTCATCGGCTTTGCAGGACGCAGAGTCGTGGAGCAGACCACCAAGAGCCAGCTGCCGGACAATTTCCAGAGTGCGGAGTTTTTGCTCGAGCACGGCTTTGTGGACGCCATCGTGCCTCGCCGGGAGCTGCGCGATACCCTCGCAGAGCTTCTGCACATGCATAAAAGGAGTGTGTAGCCATGGATTCCTATGAAAAGCTGAAAACCGCCAGAAAGAACGGCAGACCCACGGGCGGTGCGTATATCAGGGAGATCTTTGAATTTCCGATCGAGCTGCACGGGGACCGCCGGTACGGTGAGGACCTGGCCATCATGGCAGGGCTTGCGTATCTGGAAAAGCGCCCGGTCACGTTCATCGCCATGGAGAAGGGCACGGATCTGCAAAGCCGCGTGGCACGCAATTTCGGCTGTCCCAAGCCCGAGGGCTACCGCAAGGCACTGCGTCTGATGAAGCAGGCCGAGAAATTCCACAGACCGGTCATCTGCTTTGTGGACACGCTCGGGGCCTACCCCGGTGCCGATGCCGAGGAGCGCGGCCAGGGCCAGGCCATTGCCGAGAGCATCATGGAAATGATGGGCCTGCGCACGCCGGTCATCTCCGTGGTCATCGGTGAGGGCGGCAGCGGCGGCGCACTCGCACTTGCAAGCGCGAACAAGGTGTTCATCCTGGAGCATGCCGTGTATTCCGTCATCTCCCCCGAGGGCTGTGCATCGATCCTGTGGAAGGAATCGACCACGGAGAACGTGGCCAAGGCAGCCGACTGCCTGCACATCACGGCACAGGATATGAAGAATTTCGGCGTGGCCGAGGACATCGTCACCGAGGATTTCGAGCACTTCCCGAAAATGTGCAAGGAGCTGCGCCGTCAGCTCGTGTTCGCCGTCGATGAGCTGTCCGGCATGACCGAAAAGCAGCTCCTCGCCCAGCGCTATGAACGCTTCCGGCGCTTTGGTATCTTCGCCGAAAGAGCTAATTAAAGGATTCCGCCGCCTGCGGGCGGCGACCAGAGGTTTCACCTCTGGACTCTGACCAGCTTTTTGAAAAAAGCTGGAGCAAAAACTTTTAAGCCGCCTTCGGCGTGCTATCCGCTAAGCCCCCATATGATTGGGGGCTTCCCTAAAACCAATACAATAAGAGAATCGTTCAGATTCATAGAAAACGGAGGTAAAATGACATGGAGCCACTGTGCCGGAGATTCAGCACGGCCACATTTGACGAAAACGGCGAGCTGACAGACATTTCCCTGCATTATGAGGACAACTACAACTTCGCATTCGACGTGGTCGATGCGATCGCCGCCGAGGAGCCGGACAAGCGGGCACTTGTGTGGTGCAACGAGGCCGGACAGGAGGGCGTGCTGACGTTCGGCGACATCCGCCGGCTGTCCAACCAGGCCGCCAACTACCTGACCGCGCAGGGGATCCGGCGCGGTGACCGGGTGCTCCTGCTGCTCGGGCGGCATTTCGAGTACTGGTACCTGATGATGGCCCTGCACAAGATCGGGGCGCTGGCCATCCCGGGCGTGCATATGCTCAAGCCCCATGACATCGCCTACCGGCTCGATGCCGCCGAGGTCCACGCCGTCATCTGTACGGAGGATCCGGACCTATGTCAGCGCGTGCTGAGCGCCGTCTCCGAGAGCAAGGCGGAGCCCCTGCTCTTCAATGTCAGAGCCCCCCACGAGGGCTTTGTGCAGCTCGATGAGAAGCTCCCTGCGCAGTCCGATGCCTTCGAGCGCCCCGAGACCCATGCGGACGATCCGCTGCTTATGTACTTTACCTCCGGCACCACCGGCAATCCCAAAATGGTCATGCACACCCATACCTATTCGCTTGCGCATATCGTGACCGCCGGGTACTGGCAGTGCGTGCAGAATGACGGACTGCACCTGACGGTCGCCGATACCGGCTGGGCCAAGGCGTCCTGGGGCAAGCTCTACGGGCAGTGGCTGTGCGGGAGCGCGGTGCTGGCGTATGAGTTCTCCCGGTTTGACGGCGAGCGCATGATGGACGTCATCGAGAAATACGGCGTGACCACCTTCTGCGCACCGCCCACGCTCTACCGCCTGATGGCCAAGAGCGGCCTGAGAAGGGAGGCGTTCTCGTCCATTCAGCACGCCTCCACGGCGGGCGAGGCTTTGCAGGAGGAGATCATCCGCCTCTTCTATGAAAAGACGGGCCTTGAGATCATGGAGGGCTACGGACAGACCGAGACCGTGCTCATCATCGGCAACTATGCCGGCGGGCATCCCAAGCGCGGCTCGATGGGCAAGCCCAATCCGCTGTACAAGCTGCGGCTGGTCAACCCCCAGGGCGAGGACCTTCCCGCCGGTGAGACCGGCGAGATCGTCATCGACACCCGGGAGCGGATGCCGGAGGGCCTGTGCCAGCGGTATGAGAAGAACGAGCATGCCAATGCCCGCTACTGGAAGGACGGCGTGTTCCACACGGGGGATACGGCCTACCGGGATGAGGACGGGTACTACTACTATGTGGGCAGACTCGACGATGTCATCAAGTCGAGCGGCTACCGGATCGGGCCCTTTGAGGTCGAGAGCGTGCTCATCGGGCATCCGTCGGTGCTCGAGTGCGCCATCACGGGCGTGCCGGATCCCGAGCGCGGGCAGCTGGTCAAGGCAACGGTCGTGCTGCGTCCGGGCTGTGAGGGTAGCCCTGCCCTTGCCGACGAGCTCAAGGCATTTGTCAAGGAACGCACGGCACCGTACAAGTACCCGCGTATCATTGAATTTGTCGAGGAGCTGCCCAAGACCGTCTCCGGCAAGATCTGCTACAACGTCATCCGCGAACGCGACGCAAAGAAGGCGAAGGCGTAAAGCCCCGAAGCCCCCTGCCGCTCCCCGGCGCAGCCTCCGAACACAGGGGACTGCCTCCCCGCCGGAGTCCGGGGCGCAGCCCCGAAATCGGGGGGCGTGGGGGGCCGAAGGCCCCCACAGAAAAAAGAAAAAAGCCCCCTCCCCTCCCGCGTCAGCGGGAGAGGGAGGGGGTTTGGGGGTGGGCTCCAGAAAGGCTGCCCCCCGCATGATCCCCATTGAAAGGAGGCTCCCCCCATGTCCCTCACTTCCGCCCAGCTCCGGGCCGTTCGCTGGTACATCGGCGACGTCACCGGGGACGACCCCTTCTGGGGGGACCCTAAGGCCTACACCCTCTTCAATGCGCTGTTCTTCCCCGGGATCGACACCGAGCGCAGACGTGCCGCTGAGGGAAAGCGCCTGAATCCCGCCCTTCTTGAGGACCAGGGCAGGCTTTTGCAGACCATGCGGGCACTGCGCAGCGCCTTTTCCCCGGCAGAGGCGCCGCTTGTCACCTTCCGTGTTGAGCGCCTTGCGGACTGGCAGGTGCTGGAGACCGCCGGCCGGACCGTGTCGCCGACATCCACATCCCTCGGGGGGTTCCTGGAATCCTACCGTGACCGCCGGGGGATCGCACTTGTGCAGTTTACGATCCCGCCCGGAACGCCGTGCCTGCCCATGGCACAGGTGCTGCCCCGCTATGCAAAGCCCGAGGAGGCGGAGGTCCTGCTCCCGCCAAGGGTGGCGCTCACGATCGAAAGGCGCGCCCTTACCGATGACGAGCGCAGGATCCTCGATGCCGACGGCGCCCCGCCCGCACTGGCCGCACAGGCGCTGTGCATCGGGGAGGCACAGGACCCCGTGTGCGCCCCGCCCCTTTTGCAGGAGGATGCCGACGCGGGGGTGCGCGTGGTGAAAGCGCTCGGTGCCGGCAGGGAGCCGGATCCTATGGATGTGGAGGGGTATCTGCGGTGGAAGGCGGCATTCGGGATGCTGTGGTGATTAGAGGTGAGAGGTGAGAGGTAAGAGGTTAGAATCTTAAACTTGATGGGGCCTGGGTGGGGGCTTTCAGCCCCCTGCCGGGTTCTCTTTTTTTGTGAATTTTTCTTCACCCCCGACCAGAGGGGCGATTGCCCACCCCTCTGGACTCTGGGGCAGCAAAGGGCTGCGCCCTCTGCACGCCTGCAAAGCAGGGGGCTGTGCCCCCTGCACCCCCTGTGGAGACTTGCGGGGTACCCTATCCGGCGGCTAACCGCCGCCAGGTTGATGTGCATACTCGGTGCGTGAGGTGCATTCTCGGAAAAGCACATTTCGGGTGTGAGTTTCCCTCTGCCTTTTTCCCGGAACTCACGCGCATACGCACCTGGTGCGCCCGGCACTGCGGCAGCAAGTTCAGTATGCATCCCTCCGGAGAACGCGCCAAGGTTTTAGTGATGTGAGAAACTT